>NZ_JBFRDU010000035.1:0-50488 GCF_052113965.1 Rhizobium sp. RAF56 | reverse complement strand
AAAAGCCATGGCAGACGGGAGAAATCCTGGTTCCGCATCGGTTTCGATGCCCTGCGAAACCATATCATCCATCAGCCCAAAAACGCTGAACTCGCATGGACAACCGCTTGCCCAAAACGCTTCCGCCAAACTTGAGTCGTGTACTGTGCGCCGCTGCCTTCGGGCGCGTCGGCGGAGAGGAATTCGCAGCCTTTCTCGCCGTCGGCGATCAGACGGAGGCGGAGAGCCTTGCCGAAACCATCCGCGCGCAGATGTGCAGGCTTCCTGTCCAAACACGCAGTGCGCCGGTGCCCGTCAGCGTCAGCATCGGCGTCGCCGTCATGACCGCCGATGCCGCCGATTGGGACAGATTGTTCTCTTCCGCCGACCGGGCCCTCTACCAGGCGAAACGCAGCGGCCGCAACCGCACCGTGGTTTTCGACGAGAACTCGACGGCAGCCTTGGCAAACGACGACAAGCCGTCCCACGGCGAGCATCTGCCCGATGTCGACAAGCAGGTCGATGCCCTGAGACGCATCGGCGCACTGTCGCGAAGGTAGAGCTGGGACGGGCTCAGGCCTTTTCGCCAGCGAAATATTGCGGTAATCGTGGCCGCATGACGATGTCCTCCTTTCTCTCGATCGACGCCGCGACGCGTCGCGTGTCGCTCGATTCGCACAATCCCGCATTCTACAGCGATCCGAACGCCGCCTACGCAGCGCTCCAGGCTGAGTGCCCCACCTTCTACTGGGAGCAGCGGAAGCGGTGGTTCTTCACCGGCTACGATCATGTCAACGCGCTTCTGCGCGACCGACGGTTCGGCCGCCAGATCCTGCACATCGCAACCCGCGAAGAACTCGGCCATCCGGCTCCGCTGCCACACGTCGAAAATTTCGATCGCGCCGAGCTGCACTCGCTACTGGAACTGGAGCCGCCGGAGCACACGCGGCTGCGAACGCTCGTCAACCGCGCCTTCGTCTCGCGCCAGATCGAGCGGCTGACGCCCGAGATCGCCGTCCTCGCCAATGAGTTGATCGACCGCTTCGAAAATGAGGGCGAGGTGGAGCTGTTGTCCGCCTTCGCGGACATCATTCCGGTGACGATGATCGCCCGGATGATCGGCATTCCCGAGGAAATGGGGCCGCAACTCCTGAAATGGTCACATGCCTATGTGCGCATGTACATGTTCGGCCGCACCCGGGAGGAAGAGGATGCCGCCGATCTCGCGGCGAAGGAGTTTGCCGACTACGTGAAATCCGTGATCCGCGAACGGCGCGCCAAGCCGTGCGACGATCTTCTGACGCATATGATCACGACAGAGCACAAGGGCCAATATCTGACCGACGACGAGCTCGTTTCGACGGCGATCGTCCTCCTCAACGCCGGCCACGAAGCGACGGTGCACCAGATCGGCAATTCCGTGCGGGTCATCCTCGAGAGCGGCTACGCAGCCGACGAATTGTTCAAGGACGAGGCGACTACCGCGCGGACCGTCGAGGAAACGTTGCGCCTCTGCGCGCCGGTCCACATCTTCGACCGTTGGGCGCTGGAAGACGCGGAGATCGACGGCGTCTCCTTCAAGCGCGGCGACAAGGTCGCCATGATACTTGCCGCGGCAAATCTCGATCCGAGGAAGTTCTCCGATCCACTGACCTTCAAGCCCGACCGCAACGAGGCGCCGAACCTTTCCTTCGGCGCCGGCATCCATTTTTGCATCGGCGCGCCCCTGGCGCGGCTGGAACTGAATGTCGCGCTGCCGCTGCTCTTCAAGCGCCTGCCGGGGCTGCGATTGGCGCTCCCCCCGCAGGTCAAGGACGTCTACCATTTCCACGGGTTGGACAGGCTGGACCTTGCGTGGTGATGCCAGCCCATCCGGGATCTTACTGGACGCCGTAGCGCGCTGCAGGTTTGTCTCTTGACAGGTTGGGCCCAAGGACCGCGCGCGCAGCGTTGAGGCCTTCCCAATCCTTCGCATCGGGGAGCGATGGGATGGTGACGAGTTCGCCCTGATCGAAGCCGGCGAGCGCCGCATCGACCATGTCATGGACTTCCATGACCGTGGATGGATCGAGCGCGTCGATCGAGCGGCCGGCACGCTCGAAGATTTCCGTGCGGGTATAGCCCGGCAGAACCGCCTGCACGCGAACGCCCTTGCCCTGGAGCTCGGCGTTGAGCGCCTGCGTAAGATTTAGGACAAAGGCCTTGGTGGCGCTGTAGGTGCCGTTGAAACGCTCCGGAATGAAGGCGGTAACGGAGGAAATGTTGATGATATCTCCCCATCCTCTTTCGGCGAATGTCTGCGCCGCGGCAATCGCCAACCGGTTTACCGCGGTGACGTTGAGCGCGATCAGGCGATCGAGATAGTCGAGGTCGTGCGTCAGAAGATCGCCCTGCGGAGCGATACCGGCATTGTTGACGAGAAGCGTGACCGCGCGGTCGTCCCGTATCCGCTGCTCCAGCTTGCGCACGTCCTCGGTCGACGTCAGGTCGGCCTTGAACGCCTCGACGGCGACGCCATGCTGCCGCTTAAGCCGCTCTGCCAGTTCATTGAGGCGGGCAAGGTCGCGCGCCACCAGAATAAGATTGTAGCCGCGGCCGGCGAGGCGTTCGGCATAGGTGGCGCCGATGCCTGAGGAGGCGCCGGTCACGACCGCTGTTCCGAGATTTTCTTTCGACATGCCTTCGATCCTTTCTAGATATTATTGGCATATGCCACTATATTGAGATCGACGATCCTGTGTTCAAGATGCCGCCGCCATTATATTCCGCGAGGGACCGGTCGGTTTGGAAAGAGTAACGATGCAGCAAGAAAAACACGAAACCGGCACATGGAGCGAATGCAGCGGCGCCGCGGTGCGCCGCGCTTCGCGCCAGCTCGGGCAGCTTTACGACGACGTCCTCGCCCCGAGCGGCCTGCGTACGACCCAGTTTTCGTTACTGACCCAGATCCTGGTCGGCGAAACACCCACGCTCAAGTCGCTCGCCGAAGCCATGGTCATGGACCTTTCGGCACTTGGGCACACATTGAAGCCGCTCATCCGCGACGGGCTCGTGGAGCTTGTTCCTGACGCAAAGGACCGCCGCGTGAAACGGGTCCGGCTGACCGGCCAAGGCCAGCGGAAGCGCGATGAAGCGCATTCGCTCTGGGAGCAAGCACAAGCGCGCTTCGATGCCGCTTTCGGCGCGGAACAGTCCGCCGCTCTGCGCCGCGCCATGGCAGTCATCGCAACGCCGGAGTTTGCCCAGGCGTTCAGGAAATGATTGCGTCGAAGATAAAAGACAATGGCGCGCCTTTGGAGCGCGCCATCCGAAAAAATGAACCCGAAACGGTTGGCCGCCTCAGCCGTAGCGGCCGGTGATGTAGTCTTCCGTGCGCTTGTTCTTCGGCGCCTGGAAGATCTGGTCCGTCGCGCCGTATTCGATCAGATCGCCAAGGTACATGAAGGCGGTGCTATCGGAGATACGGCTCGCCTGCTGCATGTTGTGCGTAACGATGACGACCGTGAACTCGCCCTTCAACTGCGAAACCAGTTCTTCGACCTTGGCGGTCGAGATCGGATCGAGGGCCGAGGTCGGCTCATCGAGCAGCAGCACGGACGGCTTGACCGCGATGGCGCGGGCAATGCAGAGGCGCTGCTGCTGACCGCCGGAAAGGCCAAGTCCGCTCTGGTGCAGCTTGTCCTTCACTTCGCTCCACAGCGCCGTTACCGTCAGCGCGGCTTCGACGCGGGCGTCCATTTCCGCCTTGGAAATCTTCTCATAGAGCCGGATGCCGAAAGCGACGTTTTCGTAAATCGTCATCGGGAACGGCGTCGGCTTCTGGAACACCATACCGACCTTGGCGCGCAAATCGTTCAGATCGATGTCCTTGGTCAGGATATTGCGACCGTCCAGCAGGATCTCGCCCGCAACCGTCTGGCCTGGATAAAGATCGTACATCCGGTTGAAGGTGCGCAGCAGCGTGGACTTGCCGCAACCCGAAGGGCCGATGAAGGCGGTGACCGCATTCTTGCGGATGTTCATATTGATACCCTTCAGAACGCGATGGCCATTCTGATAGGTAAAATCGAGGTTCTTCACCTCAAGCTTCGCGAGCATGCCAAGATCCGACGGAGAAACGGCGCCTTTCCCTGTCTGTGCGTTGACGCTCTGGAAATTGCTGTCGCTCATGTTCATGGTCTGGTTCCTATCGTTCGGCGGCTGCGTCATTTGACGCGCCCACTCAAGACACGGGCAAGGATGTTGAGGGCAAGGATGGCGACGGTGATGATAAGCGCGCCTGCCCAGGCCAGTTGCTTAAGATCGTCGCCCGCATCCGCCGCCAGTGTATTGATGGCAACCGGCAGCGTGGCGATCGGACCAGTCAGGCCCGTATTCATGAACTTGCTGTAGCCGGCAGTGAAAAGAAGCGGCGCGGTTTCGCCGCTGATACGGGCGACGGCCAGCAGAATTCCGGTGAGGATGCCCGTCGAAGCGGAACGGTAGATCACCATCGTCATGGACTTCCAGCGCGGCGCCCCCAGCGCCGCCGTCGCCTCACGAAGCGCATTCGGCACCAGCAACAGCATGTCCTGCGTCGTGCGGTTGACGACCGGGAGGGCGATCAGCGCCAGCGCGAGGATGCCGGCGAGCGCCGAGTTGCCGTGCATGGGCACGACCACGGCGCCGTAGACGAACACGCCAATGATGATCGACGGCGCTGACAGCAGGACGTCGTTGATGAACTTGGCGGCCTCAGCCAGCTTGGTGCCGTTGGCATATTCCACAAGATAGGTGGCGGCGAGAATGCCGATCGGCGCGGCGATCAGAATGGCGCAGCCCGTGACCAGCACGGTGCCGTAGATTGCGTTGAGCAAACCGCCTCGCGAGCCCTGTGCCGGGATCGACATGGTGAAAACGTCGAGGCTGAGCGCCGTTACGCCGCGATGAACCAGGGTTATGAGGATTACGCTGAGAAAGAACATGCCGAGGATGGCTGCGATGAAGGACAAAGCCATCATCACCCGGTTCTTCCCGTAGCGCCGCGATACTATGCCCTGACGAATTGCATTTTCCATGGTTTTTTCCTCAATGCGAGTCCGCGCCGCCGATCATCCACCTCGCCAGCGCGAGCACGCCGAAGGACAGGACGAACAGGAGCAGGCCGAGCGCCATCAAGCTCGAAAACTGAAGACCGTCGGCATCGCCGAAGTTGTTCGCGATCTGGGCGGAAATGGTGGTACCCGGCGAAATGATCGACGCCTGCAGCCGGCTTACCGAGCCCACGACGAAGGTGACGGCCATGGTTTCCCCAAGCGCGCGGCCGAGGCCCAGCATGATACCGCCGACGAGACCGCGACGTGTGTAGGGGATCAGGATGTTACGAGCCACTTCCCACGTGGTCATGCCCAAGCCGTAGGCGGATTCACGCAGCATCGGCGGCACGGTGCCGAACACGTCGCGGGAGATCGCGGTGATGAACGGCAGGATCATCACCGCCAGCACGAGGCTGGCCGTCAACAGGCCGACACCCGGCGCCGGCGGCTGGAACAGCGGGCCGATCACAGGCGCCTGGCCGACCGTCATGATAAGGAAGGGCAGGATATAGGTCTGCATCAGCGGCACGAGAATGAACAGACCGACGATGCCGTAAATGATGGAGGGAACACCGGCCAGAAGCTCGATCGCCGTGCTGATCGGGCGCCGCAGGCTGCCGGGGCAGAGTTCCGTGAGAAAGATGGCGATACCGATGCCGAGCGGAACGGCAATCAGCATGGCGATGACCGAGCTCACCAGGGTACCAACCACGGCGGGCACGGCACCATAAATGTCGGCCGGAACGCTCCACTTCGTTCCCCAGAGGAACGACAAGCCGAAGGCCTGAAACGTCGGCAAGGCATCGATGACAAGAACCGCCAGAATCGCCAGCAGCAGAAGCACGACGAGAACAGCCGAGCCAAGCGTCATAAAATAGAAAATCCGATCCTGTATCCGGAATTTCCTGGTGCTGGCGGTGGTATCCAGTGCCTTAATGTCAGCCGTATAAGTCGCGTCGGCCATCGATTTCCCCTTGTCCCGTCGAAAGGCGGACAGGCGCGTAGCCTGTCCGCCGCAACTTCTCGCTCAGCACAAATTACATCGTGCCGAAGTGCGTCTTCCAGGACTCTTCGACAACCTTGGCAACACTCTCCGGGACCGGAAGGTAGGACAGGTCGGTCGCGGCTTTCTGGCCCTTCGCGTAGGACCACTTGAAGAACTTCAGGGCTTCTTCGTTGGCAGCAGCGTCAGCCGGCTTCTTGTAGAGCATGACCCAGGTCGAAGCTGCAATCGGCCAGCTCGTGTCGCCCGGCTGATTGGTGATGATCAGGTTGAAGTTCTTGGCGTTGGCCCAGTCAGCGTTGGAAGCAGCCGACTTGAAGGTGTCGAGGTTCGGCTCGACAACCTTGCCGGCAGCGTTCTTCATCTTCGCGAAGCCGATCTTGTTGGCAACGACGTAGGAATATTCGACGTAAGAGATCGAACCAGCCGTCTGGTTGACGGTGGTGGAAACGCCTTCGGAACCCTTGGCGCCGAAGCCGACCGGCCATTCAACCGCCGTGTTCGAACCAACCTTTTCCTTCCACTCCGGCGAAACCTTCGACAGATAGTCGGTGAAGTTGAAGGTCGTGCCCGAGCTGTCGGCGCGATAGACGACCGAGATCGGCGTGGAAGGCAGCTTCAGGTCGGGGTTGAGTGCCTTGAGGGCGGGATCATCCCACTTGGCGATCGTGCCGAGGAAGATGTCGGACAGCGTCTTGCCATCGACGACGAGTTCGCCCGGCTTCACGCCTTCGATGTTATAGGTAACGACGATGCCGCCGGAGATCATCGGGAACTGGGCAATGCCGTTTTTCTCGAGGTCGGCGTCGCTCATCGGCTTGTCCGAAGCGCCGAATATGATGGTCTTGTCGAGGAGCTGCTTGATACCAGCGCCCGAACCGACCGACTGGTAGTTGACGACGTTGTTCGTCTCAGCCTTGTAGCCTTCGGCCCACTTGGACAGAACCGGCGCGATGAAGCTCGAGCCGGCGCCCGTGATATCCGCAGCCACTGCCGACGCGGCCATGGACGCGACGAGACCTGCGGTCAGGCAAAGCGAACGGAGTTTGTGATTAAACATGATGGACTCACTTCCCAGAGTGATGAATGGATGGCGAGCCGGATCGGGCGCTGAGCGCCGCGATCTCACGCGAAGCCCATACCCGCTTTTCCCAGCGACAGTGACGCTCTATCGCCGCTATGTTTCAGTTTGATGACAGTTTGATGAAAGGCGGGTGACAGCCGCCCAGACGCTCGCGTCGCGCGCGGCGGGATTTCGTCCGGCAACGCCTATGTTAGAGCCGGATAACATAATCCTTGCGAGTCGTTTCAATCACTTCCCAGGTTCCCTTGAAGCCGGGTCTGAGGATCATGCGGTCGCCTGCCTTGAGGTGAAAGACCTCGCCTCCATCCTCGCTGACGACCGAATATCCCGACAATATATGAAAATATTCCCACTCGTCATAGGCAATGCGCCACTTGCCGGGCGTCGCCTCCCATATGCCGGCATAAAGCCCGTTTCCGTCCTCGTCGAGGTTCCAGCTCCGGAACTGCGGCGCTCCCGCCAGCAGCCGGTCGGCAGCCGGCGCTCCCGCTTCCGCCTCTGTCCCCTCGACGCTCAATCGCACGTAAGTCGCCATGAACACCCTTCCCCTGATCGTTCTATGAGCGTCGACCAGGACACTTGCGAATCAGGCAAGTGCCCTACCCCGTCGCACCTTCCTTAAATTGCTCTACAAGGTCGCAAATGCCTGGTCGAGGTCGGCGATGATGTCCTTGACGTCTTCGATCCCGACCGAAAGCCGCACGACATCAGGACCGGCGCCGGCGGCGACCTTCTGCTCGTCGCTCAGTTGCTTGTGCGTCGTCGATGCGGGGTGGATGACCAGCGAGCGCGTGTCGCCGATGTTGGCGAGATGCGAGAAGAGCTGCAATCCCTCGACGAGACGCTTGCCCGCTTCGTAGCCGCCCTTCATGCCGAAGGTGAAGACCGAGCCCGCTCCCTTCGGCGAATAACGCTGCTGCAAGGCGTGGTTCGGATCGTCCTCGAGGCCGGYGTAGTTTACCCATGCCACCTTTTCGTTCTTCTTCAGCCAGCTTGCGACCGCAAGCGCATTGTCGCAATGGCGTTGCATCCGCAACGGCAGCGTCTCGATGCCGGTCAGGAGCATGAAGGCGTTGAAGGGGGAAATCGCCGGCCCGAGATCGCGAAGGCCGAGCACGCGGCAGGCGATGGCGAAGGCGAAGTTTCCAAAAGCCTGGTGCAGCACTATGCCGTTATATTCCGGCCGCGGCATCGACAGCGCCGGATAGTTGCCGGACGCCGACCAATCGAAGGTACCGCCGTCGACGATCAGACCTCCCATGGAATTGCCGTGGCCGCCCATGAACTTCGTCAGCGAATGCACGACGATATCCGCACCGTATTCGAGCGGGCGCAGGAGATAGGGGGTCGCCATGGTGTTGTCGACGATCAGCGGCAGACCGTGCTTGCGGGCGACCGCGGCAATGGCTGAGATATCGACGAAGGTGCCGCCCGGATTGGCAAGGCTCTCGATGAAGATGGCGCGCGTACGCCCGTCGATCTGAGCGTCGAAGGCGGCTGGATCAAGAGGATCGGCCCAGCGCACGTGCCAGTCGAAATTGCCGAAGGAATTGGCGAACTGGTTGATGGAACCGCCATAGAGCCGGGTGGCGGCAACGAAATTGTCGCCCGGCCGCATGATCGTGTGGAAGGTGAGCAGCTGTGCCGCATGGCCGGAAGCGACGGCGAGCCCCGCCGTGCCGCCTTCGAGCGCGGCCACCCTCTCCTCGAGTACCGCCTGCGTGGGGTTCATGATGCGGGTGTAGATATTGCCGAACTGCTGCAGCCCGAAGAGAGCCGCGGCATGGTCGGCATCGTTGAAGACAAAGGAGGTCGTCTGATAGATCGGCGTGGCGCGCGCGCCGGTAGTCGGATCGGGTGCGGCGCCCGCGTGGATGGCGAGCGTGTCGAAGCCCGGATTGCTAGCTGGCATCATGATCCTCCGTGTGATCTGGTTGATTTGCCGGCGCAGCGCAACGCGTCCCCTTTGCGGAGATTGGCGGCGGCCGACCGGGAGATTGAGTTCAACGGCAAATCGCGCCCCTATCCGAGCAGGCGCGGATATTCGATGGCCGGGCAGCGGTTCATGACCACCTGGATGCCGGCCGCCTCCGCTCTTGCCGCCGCGGCGTCGTCGCGCACGCCGAGCTGGCTCCAGACGACCTTCGGCCGTGGCTGAAGCGCTGCCGCCTCATCGATCACCGAGGACAGATATTCCGGCGCGCGGAAGACGTCGACCATGTCGACCGGGACGGAAATGTCCGCGAGCCGGCCATAGACGGCCTGACCCAAAATTTCCTTTCCCGCCTGACCTGGATTGACCGGAATGACGTGATAGTCACGTGCAAGCAGGAAGCGCATGACGCCGTAGCTCGCACGCGCGGCGTTGGGCGAGGCGCCTACCAAGGCGATCGTTTTCACCGAACGGAGAATGTCGGCAAGGTAGGTATCCTCGTAGCGGTCATGGTTCATGATATACTCCGATTGCAGGCGCTAACATTTTTTCGGCCGGCCGGTTGAAACCAGAACGGCTGTCGTTCGTATATAGATATGAGATCCGTGGAAGGAACCAGCCATGAAAAGTTTCATTCTGATCAGCTTGTTGGCCATCTCCACCGCGACGCCGGCGCTGGCGATTTCGCGCTACAACGCCATGACCATGACCTGCGCTGGCGCACGGGCAACCATCAACCGCGAGCGCGCCGTTATCCTGCGCTATCCGGCATCGCGCACGAAGGGCATGACGCTCTACGACCGCTTCGTTCAAGACGCCCGCTCCTGCGATTTCGGCTACTATGCCGATCGCACCTATATTCCGACCAAGGATACGCCGAGCTGCCCGGTCTATATTTGCCGGCCGACGACGGATTTCGACGATGGATTTATCTTCCGCCGCCGTCATTGAGCCGAAAGGCGAGAGATTTTGGCTTGACGCTCAAGAGATAGGCGAGAACAGCAGCCGCAATTTGCTTCAGGCAGGATAAACCTTGCCGATAAGTTCCGCGCATTCACTCCAAATGCGGAAGGAACACCGGCAAAATATCCTTTTGTCTATCTTCTGTTTCGTTTTTGTACCGATAATATCAGGCTTTCCTGATATTTATTTACTTGGTCGGGTCTTGCTGCGCCTTCTTGTTGATGCGGGCATGGGCACCCGCACATCCGTGCAGAATATTTATTGCAATCCGTCTCACCGCGGGTCAAAAGATCGCACTCTCTCCGCAAGCGGCGCATCGCCGTGCTCTCAACAGCCCGAGGTTTTCGTGCCGCTCGATGTGATTGTCCTCGTCCTCTTTGGCGCGCTCCTTCACGCCACCTGGAACGCAATCGTCAAGGCCGGGACGGACAAGTCGTTGGACGCGGCGCTCATCTCCGCAGGGGGTGCGGCGGTCGCCCTTCCCTTCCTGGCAGCGCTGCCGCTTCCCCTACCCGCCGCCTGGCCCTTCATCGGCGCCTCGGCCATCCTGCAGTTCGCCTATTTTCAGCTGGTGGCCGCCGCCTACCGCGCCGGCGACATCGGCCTTGTCTATCCGCTGATGCGCGGCGTAGCGCCGATGATCGTGGCGGCGACGAGCGCGCTGATCCTCGGCGAGACCCTAAGTGCGGGCAGCCTTGCCGGCATCATGACGATCTGCGCCGGCATCATGACGCTCGCCTTCGAGGCGCGCAAAGGCGGGCGGCGGGCGATCGTGCTTGCTCTTTCCAATGCGGTGGTGATCGCTGCCTATACATTCGTCGACGGCGTGGGCGCGCGGCGTTCCGGAAACGCTATTTCCTATACGCTCTGGATGTCGCTGCTGCCGCCGGTCCTGCTCTTTACATGGGCCATCTCCCGGCGCGGTGCGGTCGCGGTGCTCGCCCATGTGAAATTGAACTGGTGGCGCGGAATTTTGGGGGGTGGCGGTTCGATCGCCTCCTACGGCATCGCGCTTTGGGCGATGACGAAAGCGCCGGTGGCGACTGTCGCCGCACTGCGCGAGACCTCCATCCTCTTTGCACTCGCCATCTCTGTGTTGGTGCTGAAGGAGCGATCGAGCATCTGGCGCTATCTCGCCGGCGCCATCATCGCCGCCGGCGTTCTGGTCCTGAAACTGGCGTGAGGCCAGCTTACTCGCCCGTCCAGATCGGATGCCGCTTGTCGAGGAAAGCGCCGATGCCCTCGGCGGCGTCCGCGGTCATCATATTTTCGACCATCACGCCGCGCGTGTAGTCATAGGCCTGCTCCAGCGGCATATCGATCTGATTGTAGAACGCCGTCTTGCCCATTTTCAGCACGAGCGGCGACTTTGCGGCGATGACAGCAGCATATTTGTCGACCACCTGCGTCAGATACTGTTTCGGCACGATTCGATTGACGAGACCGAAGTCCTTGGCGGTGGAAGCGTCGATCGTCTCGCCGGTCAAGAGCATTTCCATCGCCTGCTTGCGGTGCGCGGCGCGCGACACAGCGACCATCGGCGTCGAGCAGAAGAGGCCGATGTTGACGCCCGGCGTGCAGAAGGTGGACGTGTCGGTGCAGATCGCGAGATCGCATGACGCAACCAGCTGGCAGCCGGCGGCGGTCGCCAGGCCGTCGATCTCCGCGATGACCGGTTTCGGCAGATGCGTGATCTTCATCATCAGATCGGCGCAAAGCGCGAAGGTTTCCTCGAAGAAGGCGCGCCCCGCATCGGCGTCGTCGCGATGCCGCGTCATCTCCTTAAGGTCGTGGCCGGCGGAAAACACGTTGCCCGTCGCCGATAGCACGATGACCCTTACGTCGTCGTCGACTTCGGCCGCGTCGAGCGCTCCCCTCAGCGCCCGCATCAGCGAGATCGACAGGACATTGGCAGGCGGATTGTTGAGTGTCAGCCTGAGGACAGCATCCTTGCGTGAGACGTTCAACGGCACCGTCTCAGCCTTTCCCGCCTGATCTTTTCGGAACGATACGACTTCCGCCATGGCCTTCCCCATCATCCGCATTGAAGCTTCTCCCGTTTTCGCATAACCGGAAAGCAAGAGCCAGAAAAACAAGGGCGGCCACCCGCGTGCACTCGATGAAACCAGTCATGTCCGCAGAGGAAATCGACGCCTTTCTGAGGGCGGATTTTCCGCAGCTTCACACGGACGGCGAGGTCTTCGCGATCACAGCCGTCGAGGACGGTCGGCTGACCATGAGCCTTAGACCGATGGAGCGGCATCTGCGGCCCGGCGGTACGATCTCGGGTCCGACGCTGTTTGCCCTGGCGGACGTTGCCGCCTACGCTGTCGTCCTTGCCCATATCGGCCCCGTCGCGCTTGCGGTTACCACCAATCTCACGATGAATTTCCTGCGCCGCCCCGTCCTCAAGCCGCTCCATTGCACGGCGCGCCTCTTGAAGCTCGGCAAACGGCTGGCCGTCATCGAAATGTCGATCTTTCAGGACGACCCGGACGAATTGGTGGCGCACGCGACCGCCACCTACTCGATTCCGTCGCCAGAAAAATGAGGTATGAAGATACCACATATCTAAGTCGCTGATTTTACTCTGTTATTTTTCCAAGCGCCGGAAATGGCGGTATTGACCGTAAGGCGCGTCCGCACTATAAGCCGGACCAGAAATGCAGCCCTTGCCGGCTGCTTTCTTTTTGGCGTGCAATTTGCCCGCCAAACCAAGCAACAAGAAACGCCCTTTAGCCTTCGGGCCAAGGGTCCCAAAAGAGAGTAATCACCATGGCAACCTTCTCCCAGAAGCCTGCAGAGGTGGAGAAGAAGTGGGTTATCATCGACGCCGAAGGGCTCGTCGTTGGCCGTCTCGCTTCTATCATCGCAATGCGTCTGCGCGGCAAGCATAAGGCAACCTTCACGCCTCACGTCGACGACGGCGACAACGTCATCGTCATCAACGCTGACAAGGTCGTCTTCACCGGCAAGAAGTACGAAGACAAGGTTTACTACTGGCACACCGGTTATGCCGGCGGCATCAAGGAGCGCACCGCTCGTCAGATCATCGAAGGCCGCTTCCCGGAGCGCGTTCTCGAGAAGGCTGTTGAGCGCATGGTTCCCCGCGGCCCGCTCGGTCGTCGCCAGATGAAGAACCTGCGCGTCTACACCGGCCCGAACCATCCCCATGAAGCGCAGCAGCCCGTCGCTCTCGACGTCGCCAAGCTGAATAGCAAGAACGTAAGGAGCGCCTGATAATGGCTGACCTCTCCTCCCTGAAGGAACTCGGCACGGTTTCCGAGCCGGCTGCTCCGGTTCACGTCCGCAAGGTCGATCAGTTCGGCCGCTCCTACGCGACCGGCAAGCGCAAGGACGCCGTCGCCCGCGTTTGGCTCAAGCCAGGCTCCGGCAAGATCATCGTCAACGGCAAGGACTACACGGCATACTTCGCCCGTCCGGTTCTGCAGATGATCCTGCGCCAGCCGATCGTTGCTGCTGCTCGTGACGGTCAGTTCGACATCATCGCAACGGTTGCCGGCGGCGGTCTTTCCGGCCAGGCCGGTGCCGTTCGTCACGGCCTGTCCAAGGCTCTCACCTACTTCGAGCCGGGCCTGCGCCCGGTCCTGAAGAAGGGTGGCTTCCTGACCCGCGACAGCCGCGTCGTCGAACGCAAGAAGTACGGCAAGGCGAAGGCCCGCCGTTCGTTCCAGTTCTCCAAGCGCTAATCGCTTCGGGTACACACGATCGAAAAGGCCGGGCTCTTGCCCGGCCTTTTTGTTTGCGCAGTTTTTAGCCACGCCCTTCGCGAGGACCCATCCATGGCCGATAAAACCATCGATCACGCCTTCACCGCCACGAACCTGACGTCGTCGGCCACCGACCCGACCTTCGCCGGCGCGCTTTCCTTCATGCGCCGCCGCTTCACCAAGGATCTTCAGGGCGCGGACGCCGTCGTCTGGGGTATCCCGTTCGATGCCGCGACCTCCAATCGGCCGGGCGCCCGCTTCGGGCCGCAGGCAATCCGTCGCGCATCGGCGATCTTCGACAACGATCCGCAGTATCCTTTCCGTCGCGATCTCTTCGCCGAGATGGCGGTGATCGACTATGGCGACTGCCTGCTTGATTATGGCAATCACGCCGAGACACCGGCGGCAATCGAGCGGCAGGCCAGCGCCATTCTCGACAGCGGCGCCTTCCTGCTTTCGCTCGGCGGCGATCATTTCGTCACCTGGCCGCTGCTCAAAGCCCACGCCGCCAAGCATGGTCCTCTCGCGCTCGTGCATTTCGACGCCCATCAGGACACCTGGTTCGACGACGGACGCAGGATCGATCACGGCTCCTTCGTCGCCCGCGCCGTGCGCGAGGGGCTGATCGATCCGGACTGCTCGATCCAGATCGGCATCCGCACCCATGCCCCTGATGACTGCGGTCTCGCGGTCGTCTACGGTCATCAGGTGGAAGACATGACGGCCGCGGAGATCGCCTCCCTCATCGTTTCGCACACCAAGGGCGGTGCTTCCTATCTCACCTTCGATATCGATTGCCTCGATCCGGCCTACGCCCCGGGCACCGGCACGCCGGTCTCCGGCGGACCTTCCAGCGCCAAGATACTCTCCGTGTTGCAGCGGCTGCACCAGCTCGACATCCGCGGCGCGGACGTCGTTGAAGTGGCCCCGGCTTACGACCACGCCGATATCACCGCCATTGCCGGGGCAACGGTGGCGATGTATATGCTCGGGCTTCATGCCGAGCGACGAGCCGGCGGCCGCTGACGCCGTTATGATTTTGAATCAACTGCCTGGCAGAATGATTCCGAAAGCATGTCCAACCCACTGAAAGAGAAGACAATCATGGAACCGAAGATCTTCATCGATGGCGAACACGGAACGACGGGCCTGCAGATCCGCACGCGCCTGGCCGATCGCCGAGATGTCGAGATCCTGTCCATTCCGGAAGCCGAACGCCGTAACGCGGCGATGCGCGAAGACATGCTGAACAGCGCCGACATCGCGATCCTCTGCCTGCCGGACGATGCGTCCAGGCATGCCGTTGCGATGCTTTCGGGGAACAACAGTGTCCGTGTCATCGACACCTCGACCGCCTTCCGCGTCGATGCCGGCTGGGCCTACGGCTTTGCCGAAATGGATCGCGCTCAGGGCGACAAGATCCGCGATGCGCGCTTCGTCGCCAATCCCGGCTGCTATCCGACCGGCGCGATCGGGCTCATTCGGCCGCTGCGGGACGCGGGCATTCTGCCGGACGGCTATCCGGTGACCGTCAACGCGGTTTCGGGCTATACCGGCGGCGGCAAGCAGATGATCGCGCAGATGGAAAACCCTGAACACCCGGATGCGATCACGGCGCCGCATTTCCTCTACGGCCTGCCGCTTGCCCACAAGCATGTGCCGGAGATGACCGTCCACGGCCGGTTGGACCGCGCCCCCATCTTCGCGCCTTCGGTCGGAAAATTCCCGCAGGGCATGATCGTGCAGGTGCCGCTGCATCTCGACAATCTGACGCCCGGCGCCACGCTCGAAAGCGTCCATGCGGCGCTCGTTGCGCATTACGCCGGACAGGAGATCGTCGAGGTCGTGCCGCTCGACGAAAGCCGTGCCCTCCCCCGCGTCGACGCCGTGGAACTCGCCGGCAAGGACACGATGAAGCTTTTCGTCTTCGGAACGCCCGGCGACGCTCAGGTCAATCTGGTGGCCCTCCTCGACAATCTCGGCAAGGGTGCGTCTGGAGCCGCCGTCCAGAACATGGACCTGATGCTGTCGGCCTGAGCGATGGCCGAAATCGGCATGGATTTAGGACTGCGCCGGCGCTGGCATATCGCCAGCGAGGCGCTGATCGCCGACACCCCGAGCAGCCGCGTCTACCGCGTCGAACGTCAAGGCGCTTCATCCGCCATTGTGAAAATCCTGAAGCCGCACGGCGTCCATGAACGTCCGGGCATCGACTACCTCGACTGGCGCGATGGCCATGGCGCTGCCGAACTCCATGATCGCACGGATGACGCCTGCCTCATCGAGGATGCCGGGACGCTCACTCTTAGCGACTACCACCAGCAATATGGTGACGCGGCGGCGACCGACATCGTACTCACGGTACTTGCCGAACTGCACGCCCCCTCGCCGACGCCTCCGCCACCGGAGCTCGTGCCGCTGCGGCAGCATTTCCGCGCCCTATTCGACGGCGCCGGACGGCAAAGGCCCGAGTTGGGCGATATGCTCCGCTGGACCGCGGCGCTGGCGGACGAGCTTCTGGCTGCGCAGACGGACATCCGCCCGTTGCATGGCGATCTCCATCACGACAACATCGTGTCCGGCGGACCGCGCGGCTGGCTTGCCATCGATCCGCAGGGTCTGATCGGCGATGCGGCCTACGATGTCGCCAACATATTCGGCAATCCCTTGGGCGGCGCCAAGGATATCCTGGATCCAGCGCGCATCGAGCGGCTCGCCAATCGCTTCTCGGGCGCGCTCGGCTGCTCGCCGGACAAGATCCTGCGCTACGCCGCCGCTCATGCCGGGCTTTCGATATGCTGGTCGATGGAAGGTGAGCCGTCGAAGGCGGCGGAAGAGAATATCGCGGAGCGCCTAGCTTTCGCGAAGCTCGTGCGCCAGCGCCTCGCCGCCCAGCAATAGACATAGCCATGAGCCGCGCTGCGACGGCTCACGATCAATTGCGCGAAGCGATCGCGGTCTGGCGCGGCATTTCGCTGTAGAAACCGCGCCAGTTGGCGATCGCAAAGCCGAAGACGATAAGCGCGCCGGCCTGATGCATCAGCGCCAGGTGCAGCGGCACCTGCATGACGAGCGTGGAGATGCCAAGAAAGGCCTGAACCAGCACCAGCACGAAAAGCACGACCGAGCGGCGCGCATGCGTCGTCAGCGGGGCGGCCTTCAGGGATACGATCATGTTGAGAAGAACGACCGCGAAGAGCACGTATGCGCCGAGGCGATGCGCGAACTGCACCGCCTTCGGGTTCTCGAAGAAATTGATCCAGGCCGGTGTCTGCACGAGCAGCCCATCCGGCACCACCGCACCGTCCATCAAGGGCCAGGTATTATAGGAGAGCCCGGCGTCGAGGCCGGCCACTAGCGCGCCGAGGTAGATCTGGAAGAGCGCGAGCACGGCAATGACACCGGCAAGCCAAGCGCCATGCCGCGTCGGTGGTGGATCGCCCGAATGCGGCGTCAGCGCCCGCATGATCCACATGCAGGACGCAAAGATCAGACAAGCTGTGACGAGGTGGGTGGCAAGCCGGTACTGGCTGACATCGGTGCGCAGCGAAAGGCCGGACGAAACCATCCACCAGCCGATCGCGCCCTGCAGTCCGCCGAGCGCCAATATGCCGACGAGCGGCCAGCGTAGCCGCCGCTCGATGCGCCCAGTCGCCCAGAAGAACAGGAGCGGCAGCGCGAAGACGACGCCGATACCGCGAGCGATCAGCCGGTGCACCCATTCCCACCAGAAGATGGCCTTGAACTCGTCGACGGTAATGCCCTTGTTGAGTTCGGTATATTGCGGAATGCGCTGATAGAGCTCGAATTCCTCCTGCCACTCCGCCGCGCTAAGCGGCGGGATGACGCCGTGGATCGGCTTCCACTCGGTAATCGACAGCCCCGAATTGGTCAGCCGCGTCGCGCCGCCGACCAGCACGAGACAGAAGAGCGTGAGCAAGACGAAACCCAACCAGATACGCACGGCGCGCCGATTGCGGTCCTGACGAACCACGTCCTTGCGGACGGCGTCTTCCAAGGTGAAATTTGCAGCGGTCATCGGCGCTCCCTCATTCCGGCTGTTGATTTGCCCCATGGTGCCGTGCAAAACAAGGCCCCAGGCTTTGCGGCATGCGGTCGCGCCTGTTTATGCAAGGACCAGACATGCCCGTTCGTCTCAGAAAATTCATCGGAATGATCCTGATCGTCGTCCTGGTCGTGCTGTATTCGATGGTGGCAACGACGATCGCGGTCAATGCGCTCGCAACCTCGCCGTGGTGGGTGCACCTTGCCTATTTCGTCCTGACCGGTCTCCTCTGGGTGGTGCCGGCGATGCTGATCATCAAGTGGATGGCGGGTCCGCGCGTACGCTAAAGCGACTTAACGCGCAGCTAACCGTGATCAGCGGAAATCAGCAAACACGACTGCCCGTAAACCAAGACGCGACATACCTCTCTTAAGTTTTGTCCGAAGCTTTTGACGGAGACCGCGCGCTTGTCCATGCAGCAATCAGATATCCTGACGCCAGCCGCCGACCGGGCGGAGGCGAGCGCGCGCCATCATTTGCCGCTCGGCTCTCTGTCATCAGCCGCAAGCGATGATCTCCGGGTTGAATGTTTCGACACCATGGCGCCTCTGGAAACAGAGTGGCGCGCCCTTGAGCGCGACGACCTTGCGTCGCTTCACCAGAGCTACGACTGGTGCGCGGCATGGGTTGCGGCGCATGGACGCCCGCTTGCAATTCTTCACGGCACGCTCTGCGCGCGCTCGGCCTTCATTCTGCCGATTGAAATCATCCGCCGGCCGATGCTGATGCGGGCCGAATTCATCGGTGCGGCGCACAGTAATATCAATACCGGGCTGTTTTCGAGGGAATTCACCGCTTCCGCCGGCGACATGCCACTTCAATCACGTCTGGCCGACGCCCTGCGCGGCAAGGCCGACCTTCTCGTTCTGCGCAACGTGCCTTTCGCCTGGCGCGGTCAAGCTTCGCCGCTTGCCGCCCTACCTGCCGTCGAGACACACAATCGAGCCTTCCAGCTTCCGCTGCTCGGCTCGATGGAGGAGACGCTTGCGCAAGTCAACGCGAAGCGGCGCCGCAAGAAATATCGCCAGCAAACCCGCGTGCTGGAGGAGGCTGGCGGCTACGAGCACGTCATCCCCACAAGCGCGGAGGAACAGCGGGCGATGCTGGATCTCTTCTTCCGCCAAAAGTCGGAACGCTTCCGCGCCGCCGGCCTGCCGGACGTGTTTCGGACGGCGGAGATCCGCGACTTTCTGCATCGCCTGCTCGATTGTCGCAACGAAACCCACCCGTACGAGGCCCTGGAACTGCATGGCCTACGGCTCAAGGGCCGGCACGAAGGCGACATCGCGGCGGTCGCCGCCCTTTCCCGCAAGGGCGATCACGTCATCTGCCAACTCGCGTCGATCGACGAGAGCCTATATCCCGAGGCGAGCCCCGGCGAACTGCTGTTCTGGCTGATGATCGAGCGGGCGGAGCAACAGGGGGCAAGGCTCTTCGATCTCGGCATCGGCGACCAACGCTACAAGCGCTCATGGTGCCCCGTCGAGACAGTCCAGCATGATGTCATCCTACCGATCTCGGCAATCGGCCGCGCAGCGGCAACCGCCGCACGCGGCGCGACTTACGCCAAGGCTGCACTCAAGGCAAATCCGCGGCTATATCGATTGCTCCAGAGGTTGCGGGCGGCTGGCGGCCAGAAAAGCGCTGCCACACAAGGCGACACCGACTAGAGAAGTGTGCGCGTTTTTCGGACGACATCAGGTCAACTGGGTCAGGCGGCATCCCGGTCGGAATGCGGCATGCGCTCTCCACGCCAGCCAGACATGAGGATCAGATGCTCATATCCGGCCTTCTGGAATGCCTCCATAGCGGCCAGGAACTGGTGCTCATCCGGCTCGGGCATCGAGAGAATGATCTCGACATCCTTGGCGCGGGTGAGCCGCGCAACGCCCTCCACGTCGGCCGCACCACATTCGACCAAAACCAAATCATAGGCCGACGAAAGCCCGTCCAAAATCATCGAAAGCCGGTCGGCACCACGCATGGCCTGGCGCATATCGCTCGCCCCCTGCGGCACGAGATGCGCATCCGACAGACGGTCCGGATGAATGGTGTCGGCAAACGCCGCCACGCCGCAGAGAAGATCGGTAACCCCGGGGAGCCCCGGCCGTTCCGCCATCAGCCGCGACGGGCAGGCCGAGCCGGTCATATCGACGAGAACCACACGACGGCCCCGGTCGGCAAGCGTTCGCGCCAGCATCACCGTTTCCGTCGAACCGACGTCACCATGCGGAGACAAGGCAACGGCGATCT
Organism: Rhizobium sp. RAF56; assembly: GCF_052113965.1. NCBI lineage: Bacteria > Pseudomonadati > Pseudomonadota > Alphaproteobacteria > Hyphomicrobiales > Rhizobiaceae > Rhizobium > Rhizobium sp. RAF56. The sequence continues at coordinate 30,401 of NZ_JBFRDU010000035.1, read as the reverse complement.
GCGCATTCCGCTCGACGAGATAGTCCGCGACGGTCTGAATGGAGAAATCCTCGACCTCCCCACTGTCGGCCTCCGCATCAAGCTCGACGCTTTCTTCCATCTCGCGCGCCAGCGCCTCATCGGGTGCCACCATGAGGAGGCTTGCCGGAATCCGGTCTGCGTTTGCGGTGCTCGATGCTTCGGGGACAGCGTGCGCGGCGGCAGCTACCCGCCGGACAAACGCCCCCTCCTGCGTGCGCACCGGCTTCAGCGCGCGGCCGCTGAAGAGTTCCGCGAGCATGATCACGATCGACGTCAGGAGGAAGGACGCGAGAGCGGCGACAATGACGATCGGCACGGCTTTCGGGAAATAGGGATCGCTCGGCTCCACCGCGTTGGAAACGACGCGCGCGTCGGCCGGGCTCGAGCTTTTGTCGGTCCGTGACGCTGCTTCGCGATAACGCGCCAGATAGGTCTCCAGCAGCTGGCGCTGGGCCGTCGCTTCGCGCTCCAATGCGTTGAGGCCCACCTGATCCTCTCCGGCGCGGGCGCTGTCGGCCTTCAAGGCGTTCGATTGCTGCAGCAGTTGCTGTTCCCGCAACTCGGCGACCTTGGCCTCGTTTTCGATGCCCGAAAGGAGCTTTCGCGTTTCGCGTTCGATCTGCTGGCGGATGTCGGCAAGCTGTGCGCGCAGGCTCCTCAGCCGCGGGTGACCGTTCATGAGCGTCGTCGAGAGATCGGAAATCTGCGACTCAAGACTGGACTCGGTGGCGCCCAACCGTTGCATCGTCTGCGAGGCCGCCACATCCGCAAGCGTCGTGGTCGGGAGGCCGGACGACAATGCGCCTCGCACCGCCTGGGCTCTTGCCGTCGCATTGGCCTTTTCGGCGCGAACCTGGGCGAGCTGCGTGGAAATGTCCGCCAGTTGCTGCGTGGCGAAGGTACTGGTCTCGCTCGTCTGCAAGAGACCGTTGGCGGAGCGATATTGGGCGACCTTCTTTTCAGCGTCCGAGACCTTGTCTCGCAGTTTGGCGATCTCCGGCTCGAGCCATTGCTTTGCCTCGGAGTTGGAATCGAGCTTCGCGCCGCTCTCGACCGAGAGATAGACGGCGGCCATGGCGTTCGGCACACGCGCCGCCAGCACTGCGTCGCGCGAGGTGAAGCTAATGCCGATGACGCGCGAGCTGTTGACCTGGTAGACTTGCAGCCGATCCGTGAAAGCGTCGAGCATACGCTCCTCGGGCGCCTTGCCTGCCCCTCCCTTGCTCAAATGCAGGAGGCTGAGGATGTTGGAGAGCGCCGAGCTTCTCGACGCCGCGACGAACTCAGGCCTGTCGTAGAGCTTGAGATCGGTGATCACCTGCTTGATCAGATCCGCCGATTGAAGGATCTGGACCTGGCTCGCGATATTCAGTTCATCGAGCAGCGCTCCGGCATTGGGATCGCCGCCTTCCCTGGTCGCCGTTGCAAAGGCAGGCGCGCGCGGCTCGATCAGCAGCCGCGCCTCGCTGCGATATTCCGGCGATATGATCTTGGCGGCCACGAAGGCGAAGGCGGCGACGGTCAGCGTGATCCCCAGGACACGGCGGCGACGCTGCCAGACGGCGCCGACGAGCTGCCTAAGATCGATATCCACATCCTGCTGATGGCTGTTTACGCCGGACATACCGCACTCCGCACAATAGTTTGGTGGGCAACGTAAACGACCACGGTAACCCAAGCGTTAAGCGCCTCCCCGCCAGCCATTTCGCTGCGGCCCGCGCCTTGTCGAATTCCGTCCCGTCTTTACCGGCCGTTAACCCTAACGGATCGATAACGATGACACTGTTTCGACATTTTCTCCGATGTGAGCTGCGGATGCCCTTCGCAAAGTCAAAGATGATCCCGGCACTCGGCGCGGCCGCCCTGGCCTGTGCCTTGAGCGCGTGCGCGACCTATCAGCCGGCACCGAAGGCGTTCAATCAGGCGACGATACAGCCCTACATGCTGGACAGTGGCGATCGCCTGCGAATCACGGTCTTCGATCAAGAAGGGCTTTCGAATACCTACTCCGTCGACCAGGCCGGCTACATATCCTTCCCGCTGATCGGCCAGGTGGCCGCGCGCGGGCGTACGCCGCAGCAGCTTTCGGGCGATATCGCCCAGAAACTGAAGCAAGGTTACGTGCGTGATCCCGACGTTACCATCGATGTCGACCGCTATCGCTCCGTCTACATCATGGGCGAAGTCGGCCAGCCCGGCCAATATTCCTACGTGCCGGGCATGACGGTGCAGAACGCCATTGCCGTTGCCGGCGGTTTCACGAGCCGCGCCTACCAGGGCGACGCCGACATCACCCGCAAGATCAACGGCCAGGTCCTGACGGGACGGCTGAAGATTTCAGCGCCGGTGCTCGCCGGCGACACTGTCTATGTCCGCGAACGACTGTTCTGATCGCCCATGGACATAGTCAGGCCGCTCCGCATCCTCCATTGCTTCCGCTCACCGGTCGGGGGCATTTTCCGCCATGCCCGCGACCTTGCGCGCGAGCATAGCGAGGCCGGCCACGAGGTCGGCATCCTTTGCGACAGCTCGACCGGGGGAGAGCACGAGGACCGTCTGTTCGACGAAATCCAGCCCTATCTTTCCCTCGGCCTGACGCGCATCCCCATTCGTCGCTCCATCCACCTGGGCGACTTCGGAGCCCTCTGGGAAAGCTACAAAAAGATCAAGAGCTTGCGGCCGGACGTGCTGCATGGGCACGGCGCCAAGGGCGGCGTGCTGGCGCGCGTCATCGGCTCAGCCTTGCGGGTCAACAGGTATAGCGTAGCCCGCGTCTACACCGCCCATGGCGGCAGCCTGCATTTTTCCCGCCGTTCGCCGCACGGGCGCGCCATTCTTTCGATGGAGCGGATGCAGGAATATTTCACCGACGCATTGATCTTCATCTGCGACTACGAGCGGCAAAGTTATGTCCGCAAGGTTGGTATCCCCCGGATCAAGGCGCGGCTGATCTACAACGGCATAGACGATGAAGAGTTCGCGCCGATCCCGGTGCGCTCGGACAGTGTCCATTTCGTCTTTATCGGCATGCTGAGAGACCTGAAGGGTCCCGATCTATTTGTCGATGCCTTCGCAAGGACCGAGCGCAGAGTCGGCAGGCCGCTGTCGGCGCTGATGATCGGCGATGGGCCCGAGAAAGTGCGCTATCGCCGCATGATGGTCGAGCGCGGCCTCGGAAACCGGATCGGCATGCTGCCCGCCATGCGCATCGAGGATGCGTTTGCAATGTCGCAGAATGTCGTCGTGCCGTCCCGCGCCGAATCCATGCCCTACATCGTGATCGAGGCGGTCGCGGCACGAAAGGCTGTCATCGCCTCCCGCATCGGCGGAATCCCAGAAATTCTCGGATATGACAGCGCAGCGCTCGTGGCGGCCAACGACCCCGACGATCTCTCCCGCGTCATGGCGGCCGCAATCACCGAGCCACACTGGCGCGAACGCACCATGCCGAAGCCGGAAACAGTCCGCGCAGTCTTTTCGAGCTCGGTCATGGCTGCCGATGTCTTGAAATTATACAGGGAAGCACTCGGATTTTCGAGCGACCGCTAAAATGCGAGCGACCTGCCTAAACGAACTTTAGTGATCACTTTTGTACGTTCTGCCTGCAAAGGCTGGGCAGAAAGTATCATGACGAATAGCAAGAGGCGCGAGCCCCTCGATCTCGACGAATTTCGCAGGCAGGCAGTCGCGGTCCGAAGGACCGGCAGAACAGAGCAGGTCCAGCCTGGGCAGCAAGGCGCCGTCAGCCCGCTGGCGCGTCGCGTCGCCGACCAGCTTCGCAGCGACAATCTAACGCCTACGATCATCATCGGCCAATTCCGGATTTTCGAACTTCTCTGGCTGATCGTCATTGCCTTTGCCGTGTTCTATTTCGGCGGAGAGACCGATCTTTCCCTGGCAACGCGAGCCACTGCTGCGACCGGCGTGTCGGTGCTCGCCATCCTCGCGCTGCAGCTTTCCGACAGCTATCAGGTGCGCGCGCTCAGGAGCCGTGTGCGGCTTTTGCCCCGCGTTATCGCCGCCTGGTCGACGCCCTTTCTTCTCATGCTGCTGCTCGACAGGTTCTTCGAAGCACCGCGGATCTTTCCTCTTGGCGTCCTCGCCTCCTGGTTTCTCGCCGGCGCAGGCTTCCTCACGATCGGGCGCCTGCTCTTCGCCATCTGCATCCGCAACTGGGCACGCAACGGCGTTATGGAGCGCCGGGCCGTCATCGTCGGCGGTGGCGATTCCGCCAGGGAACTCGTTCGCGCGCTCGAAAACCAGCCCGACAACGACATTCGCATCTGCGGCATCTTCGACGATCGCGGCATCCAGCGTTCGCCTGTCGTCGTGGCTGGCTATCCGAAGCTCGGCACCTTTGGCGAGTTGGTGGAATTCGCGCGGCTGACGCGCGTCGACATGCTGATCATCGCACTGCCGATGAGCGCGGAAGACCGCATTCTCGAACTGTTGAAAATGCTGTGGGTTCTCCCGGTCGATATCCGGCTTGCCGCCCACGCCAACAAGTTGCGTTTCCGTCCGCGTGCCTATTCGCATGTCGGTGCCGTACCGATGCTGGATATCTTCAACAAGCCGATCCGCGACTGGGACATGGTCGCCAAGCGCGCCCTCGACATCGTCTTCAGCCTGCTCGCGCTTGCCCTTTTGTGGCCGGTGATGCTGGCAGCCGCGATCGCCGTCAAGGCGACGTCGAAGGGGCCGGTGCTCTTCATGCAGGCGCGTCACGGCTTCAACAACGAGACCATCGATATCTTCAAGTTCCGCTCGATGTATACGCATCTCGGCGACCCGACAGCCCGCAACGCCGTTACCAAAAACGACCCTCGCGTGACGCCGGTCGGGCGGTTTCTGCGCAAGTCGTCGATCGACGAACTGCCGCAGCTCTTCAACGTGCTCCTTGGCAACCTCTCCCTCGTAGGTCCGCGCCCGCATGCCCTTCTCGCCCAGACGCGCGACCGCGCCTATAGCGAGGTGGTCGAAGGCTATTTCGCCCGCCACCGGGTCAAGCCCGGCATCACCGGCTGGGCGCAGATCAACGGTTGGCGCGGCGAAATCGACCACGACGACAAGATCCGGTTCCGCACCGCCTACGATCTTTACTACATCGAGAACTGGTCTCTGTTCTTCGATCTGAAGATCCTTTTCCTCACCCCGTTTCGCCTCTTCAACATGGAAAACGCGTATTGACCGCCGCCGCAGACGTTTCGCGCGTAGCGCAGCCGCAGCTTGCGACGCTCAGGCTGATCGGCACCGGGTGCATTGCGCTCGGCGTTTTCCTCTCGGGCTTCGTCATCGATGAGCCGGCTCCTTACGAGCTATGGTTGGCGCTCCTGATCGGTGTCTGGTTCGTTCTCGGCCTGAAGATCTCCCGCAGCGTCGCCCCTCTGCTCGTCCTCTTCGTGACCTTCAACGTCGGCGGCATGCTGTCCCTGACGCAGATGCGCGATCTTGCCGACGGGCCGATCTACAGCGCGGTTTCCACCTTCCTCGCGCTCAGCGCCGTGTTCTATGCCGCGATCATCGGGGACAACGAGAAGCGGCTGACCCTCATCTTCAATGCCTGGGTGATTGCCGCGATCATCACCGCAAGTCTCGGCATTCTCGGCTATTTCCACGCCTTTCCCGGCGCCGAGGCCTTCACCCGCTACGATCGGGCGATGGGCGTCTTTCAGGACCCCAACGTGTTCGGGCCCTACCTCGTGGCCCCGGCCCTCTTCCTCCTGCACGGCAGCCTGATCGGGAACTTCCGCAAAGCGCCGCTGAGGGCGGCGGGTCTTGCCATTCTGCTGTTCGGGATCTTTCTGTCGTTCTCGCGCGCCGCCTGGGCTCTCTTTGCCTTTTCCGCCATTGCTCTTGTCTTCTTCATGCTGCTCAAGCATCGCAGCAATGCGTTCCGCCTGCGCATCATGGCGCTTTCGCTGGCTGCAGTCATCCTTGCCTTCGTCGGGCTGATCGTGGCGCTGCAGTTCCACCAGGTGAGCGATCTGTTCTCCACCCGCACCCAACTGGTGCAGGACTACGACGGCGGTCACCTCGGCCGCTTCGAGCGCCACCGGCTGGGCTTCATGCTGTCGATGGAACGGCCGCTCGGGATCGGGCCGCTGGTCTTCAGCACCCTGTTTCGCGAAGACGAACACAATATCTGGCTGAAGTCGCTGACCACCTATGGCTGGCTCGGCTTCTTCTGCTGGGTCAGCGTGATCGTCTGGACGATCTATATCGGCTTTCGAAACGTGCTGAAGGATCGGCCCTGGCAGCCGTTTCTCCTGGTCGCCTGGATCACCATTCTCGGCCATGTCGGCATCGGCAACGTCATCGACACCGACCACTGGCGCCATCTCTACATGCTGATCGGCATCGTCTGGGGCTGCGGCGCCCTGGAGCATCGCCGGTCCGCCCGCTTGAGAGCAGGCGCATGAGCGGCGCGCCTCTATCGTTGTTGCAGGTGCTGGAACCGAGCGGCGGCGGGTCGGGACGGCATTTCCTCGACCTCTGCCGCGCGATGCAAGACCGCGGCCATGCTGTTACCGCCATCTATTCGCCGATCCGTGCCGAGGAGGCTTTCGTTGCGGAGTTGATGGATCTCGGACTTAAAGCCGTCCACGCCGTCGCCATGCGTCGCGCCCCCCATCTTTCCGACATCTCCGCATGGCGGCAGATCCGGGAAATCGCACGCGTTAACGGTCCGTTCGACATCATCCACGGCCATAGCTCCAAAGCGGGCGCGCTGACGCGGCTCGGCCTTCCGGGTCGGCTAACACCTGTGGTCTACACCCCGCATGCCTTTCGCACCATGGATCCGACCCTCGGCCTCACGGGCCGGCTGATATTCGGCGGCATCGAGCGGATGCTAGGGAGATGTTTCTCCGACCGGGTGATCTGTGTCTCCGGCGACGAGCGCGACCATGCGCGGTCGCTTGGCATTCCCGAGGAACGTCTGCGCGTGGTTGTCAACGGCGTCGAGCCGCCGCGAGGCGGCCACCGCGCCGCCATCCGCACCCGGTTCGGCATTCCCGCCGACGCGGTCCTCTTCGGTTTTGTTGGACGGCTCGCCCATCAAAAGGCGCCGGAGCGGCTGATTGATGCCTTTGCACGGGTCGCGACGCGTGAGCCCGCCGCCCGGCTGTTGATGATCGGCTCCGGCGAACTCGCATCTGAGATCCGCACCCGCATCGGCGAGTGCTCTCTGGAAGGCCGCGCCTTACTTGGGGAAAGCATTCCCGGCCCAGCGGCCATCGACGCCTTTGACGTGGTCGTCGTTCCCAGCCGTTACGACGCCATGTCCTATGTGGTGCTGGAGGCGGCGGCGGCCGGCAAGCCGCTGATAGCGACGAACGTCGGCGGTGTCCGCGCGGTGATCGACGCCGGGGAGAATGGGCTTCTCGTCGATAACGTCGATAATCCTGAAAGGCTGGCCGATGCCATGGCGCTGCTCGCGGACCGCGAGACGTTGCAGCACGCCACCCGGATGGCGGAACGTCGCCGCGGCCGCTTCACGCTGGAGCGCATGGCCGACGAGACCGAACAGGTCTATTTCGACGTGCTCGGACGCAGCGTCCCCGCCCCCTTGCACGAGGCGGAAACAGCCCTAAGATTGACGGCATGATCACACCTGCGCAAATCCGTGCCGCCCGCGCGCTGATCGGGCTTTCCCTCGAAGAACTGGCAGCGGCCGTCAAGCTGCCGCCTTCCAATATCGAAGCCCTCGAGAAGGACGGCTCGGCCGACCCCAAGGCGCTGTCGGCCCTGCGCGCCGAACTTGAAGCGCGCGGCGTATTGTTTCTCGCCAGCGGCAGCAAGGAAGCCGGAGGACCCGGCATCCGGCTGAAGTCCTGGGAAGAGGACGGCGGCATTCGTCCCGAAAATCTCAACGCCACCAACGACGACTGAGCGCCACTCAATTCAGCGCTTGTGGAGTTTCCAGGTCTCGACCAGGCTGTCGACAAGCGACAGCTGGGACGGCAGCATGACGTTCTGGCCGGCTGCGCCCCCTTTTCCTGAGGCACGGGATCCCACGGGAACGCCGTGGCCAAAATCGTCAAGTGCTACGAGTTCGACGGTCCCTCCCGCCTTGCTCGACCAACGCCGGCGGCTGCCTCCATCAAACGGTGTCGATGTTTCTTTCGCCGGGTCGCGACCGTGCAGCGCCAGCCATTGCGATAGGGACGCCTCCGCATTGCTGAACGAGACGACACGGTCTGCCGTCCCATGCCAGATCGATATGGAGGGAAACCGTCGGGCATCGGGAGAGACCTCCCGCACCAGATCCGCCCATTCGTCCGGCGAGCGCGCCGGCGCGCTCTGCATTGCGGAGAGCGCGCCCATGGCATCGCGGGCGGCACCGAACGGCAGGCCGCCGACGATGGCGCCGCCGGCAAAAAGCTCGGGGTAGGTCGCAAGCAATGCGGACGCCATGGCGCCGCCCGCCGAAAGACCCATGACGAAGACCCGCTTCTCGTCGATGGCATGCCGAGCAGCAACGGAGGCGATCATCTCGCGGACCGAGCCGACCTCCCCCCGATCCCGCTTCACCAGGCTCGGCCGAAACCAGTTGAAGCAGAGGTTGGAATTATTGAGACGGGTCTGTTCGGGGTAGAGAACCGCGAAGCCGTGCTTGCGCGCGAGCTCCGTCCACCCGCTGCCCCGATCGAAATCGCGCGCATCCTGCGAGCAGCCATGTAACACCACGACAAGCGGCATTTTTCCCTCCCGGCCCTTCGGGACGTACTCGAGCATCTTGAGACCGCCGGGATTTTTGCCGAACCCCGTGACCTCGTCCAATCGCGGTAACGCGGTGCGAGAACGGCCTTTCGGTTTTTGTCGACCAAGGGTGGGCTTCTGACCGGGAGAGACAAGCTGTTGGAACGATGTCGGCGCGTTGAAAAGCCGACGCAGCTGCCGCGGAAATTTCACTGACATATAAGCAACGTCCTGTCTCTACCGCGGCGGCGCCGCGATTTCGTTCACCTGCGCTCCAACCCGTGAACTGATCTGGAAGGGATAATTGTGCACCGCAGCAATAATAGGGCGGAGATGTGTTGTGCACAGGTTCTGGACGCGATTTATGTGGGTGAAGCTACATCGGCGACATCAGCGGCAATCGCCGGAGCCGTAAAACTTGTCTTGATGAAATCAAAGATAGGCCTTCGCAAACGCCAGAAGTTTGGAGTCTTCTTTCACGCCTTGGCGGTAGAGCTGAATGATTACCGCGCCTAGACGCTCGGCCTCCCGGCTGCGCCGCGGGATGCCACGATCCTCGCAGGCCGCGTCGAGCACCTTGTCCATAATATCCAGATCATCCGAAAACAGCGGCAGGTCTTGCGGATGAATAGACGATTTCAGCATTCGCATTCTCCAAAAAGGTTTTCTCCGCAGCCGAAAGCTCCGCAATGGAAATCGCGCTGATCCGGCGCATGCCTCTTTAATCGGAAACGATCCAATGAAGGATCATGCACAAGCTTCGAAGTGATCCAATGCCCATTGCGCGCCATAGATGACGCGCGGCGCTGTCGTGACGGCATGAAAAGCACCGGTTGCCGGTGAGGCTTCGCAAGCGCGAAGACGCGGCTCATGCTTTCGCTGGCGCCCAGCTCCTAGCCAACGGAGGCGGAGTATGCGCCTCGATTTTCGGCTTGGCAACAAGGATCACGGCACCTCCGCGCCGCGCGGAAAGGCGATTGCAGGCGGCTCTCATACCGCGAGAAAATCCGGTTCGCGCGCAAGAACGTTCACTGCTCCAGCACTATTTTTATTGGTCGCTTCAGCATTTTCCGCTTGCGTCGGCATGGCCGAAATCATAAAGGAACCAAGCCGTTTCGGCAGGTCGGGGCGTAGCGCAGCCCGGTAGCGCACTTGACTGGGGGTCAAGGGGTCGCTGGTTCGAATCCAGTCGCCCCGACCAATAAATTCAACGACTTAGGTCGTTTCTGCTTACCAGCGCCCCAGAGCTGGTAAGCGCATGGGAAGCAAAAACGAAAAGATCATTTTCCCAGCAATATCCATGGATATGAACTACTCGGGAGTAACAGCCAGCTGTGATCGCACCGCTGTGATTCTCGATCGTGGTCGCAGCTGTGCGGATTTCGCTCGGGAGCTGACGCTGGTGTCGCAGCTGCCGGCGTTGTGAAGCACCCTTGAAAAACCAAGCTGTTATCGCGGATGACGCTGTTGTGGGTCTTCATGTTGGCAAGCGATAGGGAATCAGTGCGCGAAGCCGGGCAACTGTTGACGCTGTTGTGGTGCGGGGGAGCGAGACCTTATCTGCACATTACGCGAGGCCGCCAGGGGCGCATGACCTGGCCAACAGTCCCCTACCCCTGCCGCACGGCGTTTGGCCGCCATGCATCCCTCTTGGAATAGAAAAAATTCAATTCCCTCGTAAATTGCGTCAACAAGCAGCCGACCCCGTACCCAGCCCTCCGCAGCGAAAAAATCCCAACTAAAATCCGAAAAATTTGCCCCGCTTTACGTTACGCACGGTGCATGCCACCATCGTCCGCAGAGGGGGGCAAGCCGCCTTTATCGACACGTTCCCCTGCAGCCGATGACAAGGAGAAGCCATGCGAAAGATCCTGCCGACGTTCCCGAGGATCTCGGTATCCGTGGTCCTGGCCATCCTCCCGCTCCTGTTGCCGACGCACGCGCAAGCAAGGATTTTGACTTTCGGTTATTACCTTACGGAAGATTGCGACGCGTTCCTTGAGGCTGACAAGTCCCATGCCCCGCTGACCAAGGAGGGAGCGGAATGCTATGGCTACGTCAAGGGGATCGCCGAGGCGCTGCAGGCGGAGGGCGATCACCCGGTGGTCACGGAATATCTCCCAAAAGCCTGCATTGCGGATAACGCCGGCACCTACGAGCTCGTGGTGGCCGTCGCCAATTTTCTCGACAGCAATCCGGAACTTCGCATCAGCAAGACGGGCTATGCCCTGGTGCGCCAAGCATTCGCCGACAAGTTCCCATGCAAATGATTGTGAGCTTGCATGGCCTACCACTACCACTACCACATTGAAGATTGTCAGGTTGCAGACAAGGCTTGCCTCGATAAGTACCGCGGCAGGCGCTCCGAATGGCTGCACCTATTGAGGGACGACGATCAGTCCGTCATGCGGCAAATCACCGCTATGCTCTGGAGCGATGCCGTTTTCCGCGCGATCAACGAGACGCGGCGGCTCTCACAGGTGGGCGGTTACAAGTCCGCGGCGCTGAACGGGGCGATCGCTCAATTCATCGACCAGGGCTTCGTCGCGACGCAGACGTTGTCGATCCGCAAGCTCATGGAGAAGGCGTCCAAAGATCGCAACAAGCAGATTGTCTCGTTGCGCCGTGTGTTCGATGACATCCGGGCGCACCGGCACCTACTGACCCGCGAGCATTACGTGGCGTATGACGGCCTGCCGTACGATCCCGAGCCCGGCGAGCGTGCCTACGTCGAGAAGCTGATCAAAAAGGGTGATGTCCATTCGGAATGGCTGGCTTCCACCGGGCCGGAGGCATGGTCGACGTCGCAGAGGGTTCACGAGCGCTTCGACAAACTGTCTGGCGTCTCGCGCGAGCACCGTTCACGGGGCGATCTCATCCGGGAAGAAGTCTTCGAAAAGACAGAGGCATTGCTGGCCGGTAGTGGTTGGTCCGACATAGTCGCGTTTGGCAATAAGTTCGTCGCTCATGCCGCCGACCAACATTCCCGCGGTACGCTTCTGGACGGCCAGCATGGCTTCTCCCTTGATAAGCTGGCGCAATGCCACGAGGGGATCTGCCGCGCCGCGGCCGCGATCTGCGGGCCGATTTTGTACGAAGGCTCTAGCGGCTTGTTCCCCAGCCCGCAGTTCGACCAGTTCGAAAATCTCGACGCGCAGTGGCTGTCGCCCTCGGACGTCAATGCCTTGTCGGTGTTCTGGGATGCGCACGTTCACAAGGTCGACACATGGACAGAAGGCGACCCGCTTGGATAGCGCCACGACACAGGCCGAAGATCGCCGCAGCAAAACACGTTTCACCCCTCTCTGAAGGTTCGGATCGACAAACCGGTTACGCGCTGAGAAGCAGGTTTACGTAACGTAATACGTGTGCAACCATCGGCGAAGATCAGGGCATATTCGGGGGGAATTCTGTGGCCGAGGAAACGACGAGTGAACGCCAGGTTGGCAAGAAATGGAGCCTTTGGAAAAGCGCTAATATCGGCCTTGTCTTAAGTGGCGTTACCTTGTTGCTCCAGATTTTGAATGGACGGGGATATGACCTTGCGGACTATGCACACACCCCCACCGGGGGGACAATCGGTGCCTTGCTAGGTCAAATCCTTGCCGCGCCACTGATTTTTGTTTTTATTGCCCTGGTCCGAAATCTGTTTAACCGACGGCAATCGGCATCGAGTGCAAGTCCCGTTCGGGGTGCGCTGATATTCATTGCGCTCTTTGTAGGAATTCTCGCGGCTCTCTTCGTCTGCGGGGAGTATTATTTCTCTCGCGCAGAAGTGATCAGTGGAGAGGCCAGGACGACGTTCGTAACCGGCGTGCAACGTTCTTGCGTCCAGAAACAAGCCTCGCTCAACCAAGCTGTCACGCAGGAACAGATCAACGCCTATTGCGGCTGCGTTGCCGGAAAAATGGCTGATATCACAACGTACAAGCAATTGGGAAGCGAGTTGGACCCGAGCGCTTTGAACGACCTGCGGCAGAAAACTGAGGCGATCGCTAACACATGCCTCCAGTGAGTGTTACGGCGGTGAAAACAGTAGAGATGCGCGAGAAGCTGGCATCGGGCTGGGGGTAGCGCAATGTGGTGGCGACGCAGGAAGAACACCGCCGAAAAGCTGCCTTGGTACAGAGCGCCAGGCTACAGTGGCAATCTGACCGAGGCTGAAAAGCGGCAGCTCGACGCGTTCAGGATGCAGAAACGACATCCGGCTCCTGACTACGACGACATACCCCGTACTGCTCAGATGATCCTCTCCCGGCTTGAGATCGAAAATTACGACCTTAAGCAGGAAAATGCCTTCAGTAAGGCTTTGGTGGGAAGCCTGGTCGGTGCCGCAGTGCTCTACGTGAACCACTACGGCATCCAGCCGGCGCATTCGATCGGGTGGTTCATTTTCGGGGCTCTGTTCGTGATTGTCCCCTGGGTCTTCCATAAGTTCCAGTATGACAAAATAAGCGAGGAATTCTTCCCTCGTGGCGCGCCGCCGATCCACGAGGAATTGCTCAAGGAGTGGGAATTGCAGTTCATCGTCCACCAGAAGATCGAAAGGGAAAAGGCCAAGCGGGATGAAGAGCGGCCGTAAAAACGTTGTAGATTGAACAGCAGAAAGTTACTTCCGCGAAATGGCGGGCCTGGAAAGCTATAGATTGATGCCGCACGCGAGGAGCGATCCAGGCGGCCAGTTCGAATAGCGGAGGCCGGCAATCAGCCAATCGTCCCACTCAATCTTCCTAGCTCGCTGGCCCCGTGGGGAGTATCTTGGCCAGCACCTCAACTTTTTCGGATATCCCCGTGCCCAAATCCATCCAGACCCGCCCGAAAGCCACCAAGCCCCGGATGAGCGCTCGCACCCGCGTCGTGCTTGAACGCGAGGTCACCGCGAGCATGTCAGGTGCGGCTCCGGCGTTGGCCGGCCGCTCCTCGTCCGACACTTCCCCAACCCTTCCGGCAACCGTGCTGGCCATGCTGCCGCCCTCCGCCGCAAAACAGTTCATGCCCACTGCAGATGACGACCAACCTGCGCAGCTTTGGGCGGTGGCGAACCTGATCCGTGGCGGATCATTGCCGCCGGAGGCCATCGCCAGCTTCCCGGCGATCGAGATCGCGCCGGGCGTGCCTGTGCAGTCCAGCTTCCTGCGCTGGCATCCGGTGCTTTGCGAAATCGTCTACTTCCCGCCGTCGCCTTTGCCGGAGCCCGACGATGACCCGGAGGTTGTAGCGGCGTGGCCGAGCCCCGAGGGGCGGTACGTCCGCCTGTCGGCGATATCGAACCTGTTGCAGTTCAACACCGTGGCGACGGGGTGGGCGCAGGCTGGCGACGACAACAGCGCCGAGCGTTTTTCCGTGGAGTTGGGAGCCACCGTCAAGGTCATGCGCGCCAGCCGCGCGACGGAGCGTTTCCCGTGGCTGGTGCTGCGCGAGCAGACCGGTCCGGGGGATTGGTTCGTGGTCCGCACCGAGGAGGAAACACTCGACCTCGTCGATATTGACGATCCGGATCAAACGCCGCAATTCCGGTCTTTGAAGGAAGCCATACGGATGGCGGACGCGGCGATCCTGCACGAGACGACATTGCCCGACGGCGCCGACCCGATCCACTCCGCACCACCGCCGCGACTGCGCTGGCTGCTGGCAAGGCCGCGGCCGAGATGGTGGAACGGGCGCTGGCACGGGCGGTGACCCTTGTCGCGCTCCGCGCCCGAGTTCATAACTGTCGTCTTCATCCAGCCAAAACCAACAAGCCCGCCCGGCAAGGCGGAATAATTTCTGGGGGAAATCTCATGCTGAAAGATCGCGCTGCCCGCATTCCCCCGACGATTGAAGCATGGTGGGTGCGGCTCGCGATCGACAATGACGGCGATCCGTATTTTCCGCTGCGCCGCGAAGTCGCGACCTATGCACATGAATGCCGGGCGGCGCACGAAGCGATCGCCGCGTTCACCGCTGCCGTCGCCCCTCCTGCCTCTGCCGGCCTGCTCGGAGGCCGGGTCGACGCGAAAGTCATCGTCCGCAAACCCGAATTCGTCGAGCTTGCACGCGGGCTCGCCAGCGCGTTCGAGGAGCTGACCGCGGCCGTCGACGCCTGCATGCAACAAAACGTTCCCTGGCGCGATCTCATCGACTGCGAACCCATCTTGCGCGCGCTCGACGCCGGCATCGAGAAACAACAACAGATCATCCGCTCTCGCGCGTATGCCAAGTTTCTGCGCGAGGGCGGCATGAGCCCACTCTCGTAAACCGCTCGACCGCCCGCATCTCGCCCGCCATCTCATTCCGGGATATACTCACCGGATGAGCCAGGCCCTTAGCCAATACCGCCGGTTACCAACCCGAAAATCACCGCTGCCGCTCGACAGCGACGCGCCACCGTGGACACCGATCCCGCCAGGTGCGATGCAACCAGGCGTGCCGTTGACGACATCATCCGGAGCCGTACCAGATCCGTATGTTCGCATGCGCGAAAGCGACGTGATCCTCGGTTCGAGCGGTTCGCCGCAGCTCGATCTGATCGTCGATTGCTGGCGAAAACCGCGCCAATGGTCGCAGAAGTCAGTGTCGCCGGCACCGTCGCCTCCGCCGCTTTTTCAAGTTCGATTTACGGGCAACTTTCCGCAGGGCGTTTCCGCATACGATGTTTTGCGATTGATCTCCGCGCTGCTGCGAACTGACCCGCATGGGTTCGTTTGCGATATCAGCAGCGATCGCACGGCGGTGTCGATCAACCTGGCGAATTTCCTGCTCAATGTTCACGGTCAAATCAGCGGCTGGAACCAATATTCGGCGTCCGAGCGGGCTGCGTGATGGAGACGGCGATGACCCTTGAAGATCAGATTACTGGCCTCGAAACAGCGATCGTCACCAAGGACCAACGCATCGCCGAACTCGAAAGCGAACTCGCGAGCACGCGGGCCAGCCTCGATCATCTGATCGAAACCGGGCTCGCCTCGATCCAAGCGCAAGACGAATGCGTCGCGACCTTCGTGGATTTGAACCTGTCGCTGCAGGAAGAATTGAGCGATGCCAAGGACTTAATCGACGACACATTTGACGAACTGGTGGAGACTGATCGTCGCGCTCAAACGCTGGAGCTGCAGCTGCTGGCGACTACATCCGCTCCATCTATGCGCAGGGCGAATTAGACATCACGACTAATTCGCGGATGAATAAGAACCTCGTTCTTATTCATCCGGTCAAATTTCGCTTGAAAATCCCCTTTAGAAGCAATGAACTAAGCTGCGCAAATCCTTTTCTAGATTATGGAACTTGACGGTAGTATCCTCCTGCAGATTGTCGGAGGGAGCCAAGATGTCGTTCGCGCAAGAGATGAAAGATTTCAATGAAGGCTTCAAAACCGGCTCGAAGTACTGGTCAGATCGCGAGGACGACAAGCTAAAACAGGCGCAGGTCGACTACTACAAGGCCCGCACCAGTCGCTTACTGCCGGCCACCGACAGCCAGTTTCAGGCCATTCCAAGCCCGTTCGGCGGCGGTGGCAAGAGCGCAACGACCAACCATGATGTCGGCGACGTTGCCTGGAAAGATGCACCGCCGGAAGCGCGTGCGCTGCTCAACACCATTGCCGGCCCCGAGAGCGGCGGCGCTTACAACATCAAGTATGGTGGCAGCACCTTTGACGGATACGATCAGCACCCCGGCGACAGCCAAGCGATCACTTCCGGCCCGAACGCTGGAAAGACTTCCTCGGCCGCCGGTCGCTACCAGTTTCTGAAATCCACCTACAACGACCTGCAGCGGCGTTACGGCCTGAAAGATTTCTCGCCCGAGAACCAGGACAAGGCGGCTTGGTATTATGCCAACGAAGTCTACCAGCGGAATACCCATGGCCGCGACCTTGCGGCGGACCTCAAATCCGGCGATCCGCAACTGATCGCCAACGTCGGGAAGAATCTGTCGAGCGCCTGGACGTCGCTGCCGTCGGGCATGGAGCAGGGCACGAACACGAACGCTTTCGTTTCAAACTTCGACAGTTTCCTCAAGGCGTCGCGCAAGGATGTCGCCAGCGCCGCTCCCCCTGTTGCGCGCGCATCCAGCGACGGCCAGACGGCCGCAACCGATCCGACCACGACCAGCTCCACCGCGCCGCCGGCGAACAACATGGCCACGCCGCCGCCTCCGAAGGTGCGCACGCCACAGGTGGGCGATCCCGCCCCACAGGTGCCGCAGCCGTCACCAAACGGTGCGTTCGTTCTGAGCCCGGCCTACGGCGACGAAAACCCCGACTACGACAACGAGCAAGACCAGCAGGACGAGGATGGCGATCTTGGCTATGCCCGCGGCGGCATCATCCCCGATCGCCGCCTCGGCCGACGGAGAGGCACGCAATACTACGCCGATGGTGGCTTCGTCGACGACAGCGAGGACAGCGGTGAGGAATCGCCATACCAGTGGAACCGGCTGACCTATGACCCGATGGGGAACCCGATATTTACCCCGGTGCCGCCCCCGCAGCCCCCGACGGTCGAGCAGCCGGTCGCTTCCGCAGCTGTCTCGCGGCCCACGCCCTACGAGCCCCATCGCAGCGAAAACACCTACTTCAACGTGCCCGACGTCGTCGGCAGCGGTCCGCAGAATCCGCCGACGGCGAAGCCCTATGTCAGCGACGATGGTCGCCCGCCGGTGTTCGGCGCGGATGGCAGCGTCAACGGCGCCAGCGGTGGCGGCGGTGGCGGAGGCGGTGGTGGCGGCGCTTACCAGGGCTTCGTACCCCCGGCATTTCCGCACTCGCAGACGCCCCGAAGAAACGCGCCCACGCCGACGCCACGACCCGCGCATCACGCTCAAGCACGTGAGCCAGCTAAGCATGTTCCGACCCCAACGCCTCGGCCGCAGCAGCATCAGGCCGCCGCACGCACGCCGGTCGTCAATGAGAGTTCGCGCGTTTATCACTCGGTCGCGCCGGATCGCGCTGGGCAATACACGGAAGACGAAAACGCTCGCGCTCACCATGCTGGTGCGACGCGGAAAGTGCAGTACCGTGCCGCAGCTGGGGGTGTCATTCCGCAGGAAGAACCGGCCCCGCCGCGCAACGGCACCGTCATGCTCGATCCCAATGCGGTTCTAAATTCCGATGGCGCACCGCAGGGCCGCATGCTCAACGCCGGTTCATCGAGCCCGCGCATCTATGAAGGCTCGACCGCGGCCCAGGTGCGCGATGCCACCCCAGCGAACCCCGTCTACGCCGACCCGAGCCCCGGCCCAGCTGCGCGGCCGTCTGGCGTCCTCCCTTCGCCGGACGAGGCCGACCAGAGCGCCGGGCAAGCGTCACCACCGCCGCCGTCGCATCCGCCGCACCGCATGGTCGCCGAGGCGATCCACAATGGAGTTTTGTTCTTGCAGGACACCTTCGGCCTGAAAGGAAGCGGCGCGATCAACACTCCGGATGATCAAGGAAGGATACAGGGCGGGCAGCGCCGGTTCGCGCAAGGTGAAGGCGCCGCAACACCGCAGGAGGTCAAGCAGGTCGATAGCAAGATCGACCCGGATAACCAGATCCCGTCCGACCAGAAGCAGGCCGTGCGCCTGGCGCAAATGACGCAGTTCTATTTGGAACAGGGACGGACGAAGGATGCGGCGGCGTCAGCGGGTTCGTTGTTGCTCTATGGCGCGCAGCAATTCAGCCGCCTCGGGTCCCTGGCCGGCGTGGCGCTGAACGAATTCCAGCAGGATCACGATCCGATCCACATCAAGAACGCCGTGAAAATCCTCAACGCCGCTTACGATTTGATCCCCGATGGCGGCGGCATGGATATCAACATCGACCCGCGCACCGGCATGATCACCGCCACGCACAACGTTCCAGGAGAAGATCCGCAGACCCTCACGGTGCAGCCGAACGAATTGCCGCAGCTGCTCAAGGGCATGCAAGACGGTTCGATGTATTGGGATCAAATCCTCCGTACTGCCGACCCGACCGGTGCCCACAGCCGGGACAACAACAAAGCCCGCGCCGTCGCTGCGCAGCAGAAGCGCGAGCAGGGTTTGTCGGATCAGCTCGACCGGGAAGGCCGTCAGGAATCGCGATATCAGCAGCACACCCAGGACAATCGCGCCTACCGCGAAAGCCACCCGACCGGCGCCGGTGGACCGCCGATCGACGAAAACGCTTTCAACTCGGCCCGCGCTGTCGCAGATGCAGCACAAGCTGAGTACAAGCGCGCCGCCGATGCCTCTGAAAAACCAGACGCCGACCTGGCAATTCAGGCTTTGCGCGACAAGCGCGACGAGGCAGCTTCACGGCTTTCCGACACCCTGCCGGTCGCCAGGCGTGGCTTGATGATGAAACAGCTGGGCTATGAGGGCTACACTTACCGAGCCCCGCCCGCCAATGCCGTGACCAGCGCGATGACGAATCCGGTCGCGCCTGAGAATCAGGCGGCGCTCGGTGGCACGCAGGCGCCCGCCCCCAGCGCTGGCTCGCAGCCGGCTCAGCCCCAGACCACGCCGCAACAGGCTGCTCCGCAAGGCGGTGGGCCGCGACAGCTGCCGCCCGGCGTCGTCTTCGATCGCCGCAGCGGGCAGTACATCGCGAAAAACCCACAAGGTAAGTGGGCGCCCGTCACCCTGCCGGGGCAGTAGCCATGGATCTCCAGTTCGGCACACCTTTCGCAGACGATTACCAGCCCGATTTCGGCGACGATCAGCCGTCCTCGTATGGCATGAGCGAGCCCGCACCATCGCCAGCGCCGACGCGTCAGACGCGGCCACCTGAGCCTCCTCCGCCCGCACGGACGCCACCCTCAACGCAGCCGCGGCCGCAGCTGCAATTCGGCACGGCGTTCGGCGACGCCTACCAGCCCGATATTGGCGAGCCGGAGCAAGGCGTCATTCCTGCACAGCCGGGCACGGCTTCCCCACCCGCTCAGCCCCCAGACAAAGCCGGTGACAAGCCTTTCGGCTCCGACTGGAGCTTCATGCGCGGCCTCGTCACTTCAGGCGTGGGTGGCAACCTGCAGGGCCTGGGCGGCACCATCGACGCCTTCAATCTGCTTTCGGATGGCGACGCAAACAGCACCGCTGGCAAAGCGGCGAATTTCCTCGATGCGCTCGGAAAGAAGGGCAGCGCCGGCTACGAGCTGCAGGCGCCGAGCGTCGTCGATGTCATCAAGTCGCCGAGCAAGGCCGGCACGTATCTCGGCGAACAGACCGGATCGCTGATCGGCTCGATGGGACCGACGGCGGCAGGCTGGGCGCTCGGCACGGCTGGCGGCACTGCGCTCGGTGAAGTGGTTGACCCGGCCGGCGGCGGCGTCCCTGGCGGCATCGTCGGTGGCTATGTCGGCTCTTATATTCCGTCGTTCATCCAGAACACCGGCGACACTTTGCAGGGCATGCGCGAGGACCCCGGCATTCAGAAGCTTCTCGCGAACGGCACACTGACGCAGAAGAATCTCGCCGCCTACGCCGTGCCGACGGGTGCGATCGTCGCCGGTCTGGACAGCTACGGCATCGGCGAGGTCATGAAGCTTTCCGGCGTTTCGAAGGAAATCGCCGAACCCGCGATCAAGAAATTGGTGATCAGCACCATCGCCAAGGCGGCAGCGAGCCACGGCGCGGCAGAGAGCGCCACAGAGGGCGCACAGCAGCTGATCCAGGAAACCGCGACGGTATTGGCTGGCGGCGATCTCGATCTGGCGAAACGTGCTGTTTCGATCCTCGATGCATCTGTCAGCGGATTCCTCGGTGGTGGTCTTTTCGGCGGCGGCCACGAGACATATCACGCGCTCAAGCCCGGCCAGAGCAATCCCAGCCCGACCGGCGATCAGACCGGGGTGATTGCTACCGATAACGCCGGCTCGTCGTCGCCGGGTGGCACCAGTGCAGGCACACCGCCTCCGCCCGCCGGCGCTGACGTGCAAAGAGCGGCCACCGAGCAGATGCCGACTGAGGCAACGGCCGACGAAGTCAGATCGGATTACCAAAAGTGGGATGGTCCAAACGCCCCGCGATACAGGGACGCCGCTGGCAACGAATACAATCGCATCGAGCCAGTGCTACCGGCCTCGCCGGCAGCGGCCGCGGCTGCGAAATCAACGCAACCTCAGACGATCGGCCCGGTCGCTCCCGACGCCGCAGCTGCCTTGACCCCAACGACCGCGTCTGAACCTACGCCCGCACCTGGGCCACCTGCCGTTTCGATCACGCTGCATCCGATCGAAGGGCCACAGGTTAGCCCGACCAGCGTTGGCGCCGATGTCAGCGCCGCCGTCGATGCGCACAACGCTGCAAACAATGCGATCGACGATGTTCGCCGCGGTGGGCCGCCTTCGCCCGTGACTTCCCCCAGGGAAGTCACGCCTCCTGTAAATCAGACTTCCCCCAGGGAAGTCACCCCACCCCCACAGGTGCCTCCGCAAATACCTGCGCCGTCAGCGTCGGGTATGTCTCCTACACCCGACGCGAACGCGCAAACGGTGGCACCCGCAGGCAGGGTCGCTTTCCCTCAGTCGGCGACCCTGCCTGCATCTTCCGAAAGCGATGTCATTTCCGAACCCGTGCCGCCGCGATCGGCAAACCAACAGACATTCGACAGCCTGCTCCCCGATGACGGTTCGTTCGTGTTCGGGCAACCGTTCGAGGACGGCTACGAGCCCGATATCGGTCCGGCTCCTACGGACGAACGAACAGGTATTGCGAACGAAATCCCCGTTCAGAATGCCAGCGCTTCGGACGAAAACACGCCAGCCGCGCCAGCAATCACGCCGGGCGAGGGTCTGTCGAAGACGCAGCGCGCTGCCTTCGATGACATCACTGCTGATATCCAGAGCCGCTACGACGATCCGAATGATTCGCGCATCCAGCGCGATCTCGAAGCGGCGCACGAATTCATCCGGCAGCAGCCAGTCAAGCAGCCATCGAGCTCGGTGTTCAACAGGGCGGTGAAGCACCTCAACGCCATGCGCGCAGGCCCAGCCGCAGTCGAGCGTGCAACTGCGGTCGCCCCCGCCGAACGCGAAGCCCGTCGCGAGGGCCTTGCTGCCGAGGCGGCTCAGCCGAGGACAAAGACACCGGAGCAGCTGCAGGAAGTTGCAGATCGCGCCGACCGCTCGCGCATTGCCGAAGATGCGCTCAGCTCTGAGCAAGCCGCGGAGGAGGGCGCAGCCGATACTATGACCAACGCTGCGCTCGACGAGGAAGCGGCCAACGAAAGCGAGCTGCGCGACCCGATTCTCGAACGGGCGCTCGCGACCGATGCGCAGACGCAAGCTGGTCAAGGCGGGCAAGGTGGAGGAACTCAGCCACCCCCTCCCCCACGCGGACCGCGTCGCCCGTATCCAGGCTCGCCCGGCTTCAAGGCAACGCGGATTCTTTCTCGATCTGCGAAGAGCGGCATCCGCCAAGCGCTCAAGGCAGGCGTTTCCCACATCACCAAACACATGCGGCAATGGATTCCTGATCATTGGCTGGCGACCAACAACGAGCAAAATTTCCACTGGACAGACGCTATCGACCCGGATCGTCGCATTGACGAAAACCCGCTCCGTCAGATCGTCGAAACGCGCGCTCGCGAAGGGGCGAAACGCGAGCGCCTCGCACGTCCTTTCAAAAAAATTGTCGATCGCCTCGTGCGCCTGCGCGCCGAAAACCGCGAGGCTTATGAGGATCTGACCCAGCTGATGGCAGATTCTACTGCGCTTCAGGTCGACCCCACCAAGCCGCTCAGCGCCCCGGAAAACGGTCACCTCGGCCAGAGTTTCACCAAGGACAACTACCAGGGCCGACAGGCACACAAGCACCTGGAGCAGCGTTACAACGAACTTGTTCAACGTGAGCCGAAGGTCGCGCAACTCTGGGCGGATATTCAGGAAGCATTTCGGAAACAGCGGGCCAAAGACGATAAGGCCCGCGTCACGGCTTTCGTGCGCCAGGTGCTCGACCGTGCCAACGAGCGCGATCGCAAGGCCGGCAAAGCCAATCCAACACAGACCGGCAAGGCAGCATCTGAAGCGCTCGCCGATCGCGTCATCAACGGTCAGCTGACCGCCGCCGATAAGAAGTTGCTTTCGCCGTCGGTGCAGGCGGCACTCGAAGTCATGCTTGAGGCTGGGCGTGTAAAAGGCACATATCTTCCGCTCATCCGCCGCGGTCAGTATGCCGTTCACTGGAAGGAGCGGATGCAGTTGCCGAAGGGCGCGACATGGGCGAAGAATCCGGACGGCTCGATATCCGATGACACCTTTGTCGCCGACAACTCGACCCTGCATCAGTTCGTGAATCAGACGCTCGATGACACTTCGCCAAACGCCGGCCTCGTGATCCGCGAAATCAACGCCTTCAAAGACGGTCCGACCGGCAAGCCGGTCTATCGCAACGAGGTGTCACAGGGCGAATGGGATGCGCTTTCCGGACCGGTGAAGTTCGAGGTCCAGGTGCAGCTACAGGGAATGAGCCTGCATCACAGCAACTCCGAGGCCCAGGCGGCGCGCGACGAGCGCGAGCAGAACGCCGACGAAGTTAGGCTCGAGGAACGTGACGAAACGCGCAACGGTGAGCTTCTGCCGACCGATATCGACCAGATCCTGAAGAGGGCGAAGGCTGATCTCGAAGATACCGGCGCGGACCCGGCGGTGGTCGAGCTGCTCGATCGGACCCTTCGCGACGCGGTAACGACGACAGCGGCTGGCAACGGAGCGGCCGCCCGCCGCCTGCAGCGGCGCAACGTCTCGGGCGCAGAGAACAACCTCGCCACCATCGTCGACCGCTACGGAGATATGTCGTCCGGTGTGATCGCGAAAATGGAGGCGCTACCTGAACTCGATGCCGGCATGCGCGGTCTGCGAGATTCTGACAAGCAGCAGTCCGCGACGGACCCGCATGGGCAGCTGGAGCGGCAGGCCGTCGTCAAGGAGATGGCCCGCCGCATTGCCAACCCGGAAGACCATTTCGTCCCGAAAGGCGCGGCCGAAAACGCGATGCAGGGATCGCTGACTGCCGCCTTCCTGACGAAGATGGGCGACGTTAGCTCCGTCATCGCCGATATGTTCCAGCCGTACCTTTTCGGCATTCCGCGCATCACCGGCCGCGTCGGCGCGTTCAGGGCCGCGCGCGAAGTCGCCAGGGCGGAAAAGGCAATCAACAGCTTCAAGGTCGCCGGACATTCGATCGCCGACACTGCTCGCGCGATCGGCGAGGCCGCCAGCGGCGCCAAGGCGCAAGCGGTTGGCTGGAAGAATCGGTTCAAGAAATCGAAAAGCCCGGCCCCTGAGGGGGTCCGCTACAGCCGCGCGGACATTTTCGAGGCCATCCGCGATGCCGTCGGCAAGGAAACTGATGGCCGTGATCTGCAGCGGATGATGGACGAACTGGCAGATTCTGGATTGATGTCGCGCGACGCAAACCTCGACATCAAAGGCGTCGACCCGCGCGAGGTGCGCGGCGGCTATCGGATCTTGGAATCACTTGCCGATATCATCCGCCAGCTGCGCATCGGCAACGATATCCGCAGCCATGCTGTCACTGCCGTTGCCGCCTACCGGTCCGCCCGCTCGCTCGGCGACACCCATGAGCAAGCGGTGAAGTGGGCGCGCGATGTCACCCGACAATCGCAGTTCGACAATACGCACTCGACGTCGGCGCCGATGTTCAAGAAGCGCGGCATGATCCGCGTGCCGCTGATGTTCAAGCGTTTTGCCGTGAACTCGATGATCGGCATGGAAAAAATGATCCGCTCGATCGTCAATCCGAAAAGCATGCCACCGGAGCAGGTCAAGGAATGGCGCCGCGTCCTCACGGCCGCCAACATCCTCGGGCTCGCGGCGTTCGGCGTCAGCGGCCATCCTGCGGCGATGATTGCCGGGGCGCTGATCCAGGCGGCGGCGATGGCCATAGGCCACCAGCCCGTCGAGTGGGAAGGCGAGATGGAGGCTTGGCTTTCGAAGATGTTCGGAGAAGAGCTTGGCCTCGGCGCGACCGCCGGCCACAAGATAGCCGGGACGATCATGCGCGGAATTCCTTCCGGCCTTGGACCGGCCGACATTTCGAAGCGCATCGGCGTCGGCGACCTGCTTCTGAACGGCCGACCGAAAACCTTCGATAAAGCCGGATTCATGAACTGGGGCGCGGAGCAGATTTTCGGTGCGCCCGGCGACACCACAGTCTCGATGGCGGACGCTTACAAAGCCCTGACGAAGGGCGATCCGTCGAAGGCTTTGGAACTCGTGACACCGAAGTTCATCTCGAACATCATCCGCGCTGCGCGCAGCGGTCCGACCGACACGACCGGCCGGTCGTTGCTCGACGACGGCTACACCCCGAGCGAACGGATCGTGAAGGGCCTCGGTTTCCAACCGACCCGCGAGACGGACATGCGCCGCGGCCGGAGTATTTTCTATTACGAAGCCGGCCTGCAGAAGGAGCAGCAAGACGCGAACGCCCATCTCCGCGATGCCGCAAAGACCCGCAACGAGCTGCGCCCGGTGATCCGTCAGGTGCACCAGGAGCTTGGCAAGAATGCCCCGAAATGGGCTTCGGATCTCGGCGACGCCGCCGTCGACCGGATGTGGCGGGCGGTGCAGAAGAAACGCCAAGACGGCGGACGCACGGAAACTGGCGCGCTGCCGGTCAGCAAGCAGACGCGCGGCATCGCCGGGAAGGCGAAATACCTGGCCCCCGACATAAGAGTTCCCGCTCTAAAGGAAGGCCGATGACGGAGATACCGTGGCACTTTTCCTGGGCGTACGAGATCAAGGATCAATCCGAGATCGGTAAGAAGCCGTGGCGCGAGCTGACGATAAATCAGCGGGAAGACCGCCTCGACCTGATCGACAACATCAACGATTTCGGCCTCTTCGATGGCCTCGTCCAGTCCGCAAACCCGGCCGTGCAGAATCTCGTCGCGGCATCGAACGGCCCAGACATGTTTCGATTGATTCACGCCGCGCGGCGCGACCTCGATCTGACGAAGATTTCGCTGGAGGCATTGCGCGGCGTCGACATTGACCTCGTCGCGGGATCGTTGAAGCGCCTTATGGACGGCGAAAACGTTGATCCGATCATCCCGCTCAAGCCGGAAGAAATTCCGCCGTTTCGCCTGAAGATCCAAGGTCGGCGCCCGGCGCTCGTGACCGCGCCCGCACGCCGCAAGCTGATCGACAGTGGTGTGCGGGTGTCGGACCGGCCATGGGGCCTGCTGACGCCGTCGCAGCGGACCCAACGGCTGGACAAGCTCGGCGCCTGGCACGAGCGTGACCTCTTCACCAAGGACATCGGCGAACACAAGATCGACCGCATTCGAAAGCTCGCCGAGAATTCGACCGAAGCCGACATGCTGAAAATGGTGCGGGCTCACAAAGCCGGCCTCAGTCTCGCACGCTATTCGCTCAAGCAGTTGCGGGCGCTCGACATCGACAAGGCGCTCGAACGCAAGGCACTGCAGACGGCCAGGTCACCGACCGGTGACGTGCCGGTCATCCCGCCCGAGCCAGTCGCCGTCGATGAGGATCTGAAAGAATTCGAAAAGTCCCTGGTCGACATCGCCGTGAAGGCGTCCGGCATCCAGCCGAAGGCCGATCCCCCTCCCCCGCCCGAGCGCCGCGAGCGCTCGCCCCGGTCGCCGCTCTACGTGCCTCCGAGCAGACCCGTGGGAGAAGGCCCGGCGGAGGCCGCAGGGGAGGCGCAGGAACGCGTATTCGCCTCGCCGCGGGTCGATGCCCCACCCATACCCGAAAGCCCTTCCCAGCCGCCGGGCAGCGACCAGCAAAGGGCCGCTGCAGCGGACATGGCGGCCGAGGCGCTGGGGCTCGATCAGGACGGCAAGACGATCGACCGGAAGAGTTTCCCCGGATACAGCAAAGCCGAAATCGCGGCGATACGATCGAAGCTGGTCGTCGGCGGCCGAACCCGCCTCGATCTCGAAGCGATCAGCGCGTATATGCTGTGCCCATCATATTTTGCAATTTCTACGGGTCTCGACCCTGCCTGGTGGCAGGCCGCATTATTAGACGCGTATGACCGCCGGGTCGGATGCCTTGCCGCTCGCCAAAGCGGAAAAAGCCTCGTGACGGCGCGAAAAGCCGTCTGCTTTTCGGTCTGCAATCCCGGCTCGACGAGTTTGATCATTGCGCCGACTTTGCGCCAGAGCAGCGAGCTGCTTTTGAAATGTGCGGGCGTGGCGCAGGTTGCCGGTCTCCGCCTCGCCAGCTTGTCGCAGTTCCAGGTCGTGATCGCCGAAAAGCAGGCCGGCGCTTCGAGCCGCATCATCAGCCTCCCCGGTTCGAACGAGGATGCCGGCGCAAGCGTTCGCGGCTACTCGGCGGATCTACTCATTTTCGAAGAAGCGGCGTTCCTGGCGGACCCGGTGATTTCGGCAGTGCTGCCTTCTATCGCGGCGAGACCGAAAGCGCAGCTGATCGGGATTTCGTCGGCCGGCATCATCGGCACCTACTTTCATTCAGTCATGACGGCGGCCGGAAGTCGGTGGACGAAGCTAGTCGTTCCCGCTCCACAATCCGATCGCTTTTCCAAGCAGCAGCTCGACGAAATGAAGATCACGCTGGGCGCGCGCTATCCGACGGAAATGTTGTGCAAGTGGGGCACCGTGGGCGATAGCTTGTATAGCGAGGATGTTTTCGATCTCGCCTTTGGCACGACGATCGACGGCAATCCGCATGAGCTGGAACTCGATCCGGATCTTGCCTTCGGCCACATGAACCTCGAAGAGTTGTTTACGGCCAGACCCTTCGAAAAGAGCATGACGGGAGCCTCGATGCGATGACGGAAACAGCTCCATATTTGGCCTGCAGCATCGACCCCGGCGGAAGCTCTGATCCTGCCGCGATCGTTGTCGCCAAAGTCAGCCGCGCCGAGATAACCAAGGTAAGGGTGCTCCACCTGGATACTGTGAAGCCGGTCGTCACGCCGATGCGGCACGTCACGTTTGCGCAAGAGGCGATGGCGAAGGTCTACGCCGACGTTGGTCATGGCACGACGCGGTTCATCGTCGACGTCTCAAACAATTCCGCCATTGCGTATTTGCTCGCCCAGGCGTTGCCGCGCGACACGCTGGTCGGCGTGAAAATCATCAACGCTGACAGTCATTCCGCAGGGCTGACCCCAATGCTGATCGGCGACGTCGGCGGACGCGCGTCGTCCATTCCGGTGATGAACCTTTCCCGCCGGCAGTTGCTGCTCGACGTCGGCGTCGCTTTCCAGTCCGGCATTCTCTCGTTGCCGCTGACCGATCCGGAACAGCAAATACAGGTCCAAGAATTGAAACGGCAGATGAGCCGAGCTTCGATGAAAACGACGCCCGCGGGGCGGCAGGTCGCTGTCATCGATCGCGGGCACGATGACCTTCTGATGGCACTGGCGCAGCTGCTTGCGGCGACGAAGCTGCCGGCACCGCGGGGCGCTAGGCGCAGCGGTGAGCGCCGCGAACCGTTACCACCGGCCGCATGGACTTGATCGAAAAGGAGGAAAAAGATGTCTGAACCGGTTTCTCTAAGTCGTTACGAACGCGCGCGAATTCTGCAAAACAGCGTCGTCGCGCGGAATGATTTCTCCGCGGGTGACAAGGATTATTTCGCCAATAACGGTCGGCTGGTTCGCTTGCGGCCCCCAGGCCCGAAGGAAATGTTCAGCCTCATCAAATCGTTGGAACTGCTGGGCTACACGCCGTTCGTTATTATCATGCGCGAAACGGCTGCTCTTGCTCACCGCCCCACGGCGCTGATCGCGGTCAAGGAAGCACTCGCGATAACACTGCCGATCGAGCTTGCTCGCATGGGTGACGACAAGACCTTGGAGCTGTTGGATCGAAAAGACGTCAAGTGGTGGCCACTCTCGGCCGGAAGCGGGGCAGCGCAATGAGCGGATATCGCCCAGAAAAGCCGATCCCGCGGGGCTCGATTTCATTCAGCGAGGGGCGCGATGCCGGCGGCATCCGCATGGCGAGCATCAAGGATGTGCGGAACCTGCAGATCAACAGTCAGGCCGAACTGGATGCCCTGCATAAGCTTGTCGCTGAAGGCGGGAAGCTGCCATTAAAGCCCGCGCCGGGGCAGAAGTTGCGGAGAAGCTTATAGTTTCACTATGCATCGGGTTCGGCTTGTCATTTACATATTCGCGCCAATAGTTCGGTCAACTGCCGCCTGGCTACTTCCCCACGCCGCGGCCAAATATAACCAATCGTCGCTCAATCGCCCGCCGCATCTCCGCAATAAAAGCGTTGTCGCGTTCCTTTTGCGAAATATGATCGGGAAAACAGAAGTCATGATTTACGCTTTTAACGTAAGCCAGGGTTTCCTTCATCATCAGAATTGACTTCGTTTTTTCTATGCGGTGAGCGGCCCCCCGGAAATACATCGTTTCCACAATAATATCCGCCCTGAGTTCGGGGGGGAACTGGGGAAAGCGCAGAATGAAATCAGGGATGAGGATTGATTGTGACCCGTCTTTGGCGATTTCCTCAAGGACGAGTGCCGCATCTCGGCTAAAGGATTTCTTTCCAATATCTGTGACGGGCTTTTCAATCTCGATCTCAATTTCGTTCCCGTAGTATAGTTGTAATTTACGAAGCACCTTGAAGGTTGCACGCTCGTAATTGTTTCCAACCAAGAACATGTCCCTTCGAGATAGGCAGGGGTGCATATAGACATCAAGAAGGGCTGGCTCGCTCTCTGGCCGAGATTTAGCTATGACGCCAATCGAGAGATAGGAGCTGTATCTGTTTACAGGCGCGTCCTTGCGTCCATATACGGACAATCGCCCCCTTATCGGAATGGGATTGCCGCTCCTCAGGACAAGCTTTCGGTCTGTAACCCCTGCGGCGACCGCCAATAACGTTGCCTGCGGGCGAACACCCTCGGGCCATTGCAGTCGACTTGCTTGAGTGTCGAACCGCGACGCGAAGTCTTCGAAGGAGCTCGCATACCGACAAAGCATTTGGGAAACGGGCACGCCTTCAACCAGAAGAAAACTGGACGCTTGGTCTACCAGAAGGTCAAACTGCTCGCCGAGTTCCTGCTGTTTTACCCCACGCCTGTGCATTCCCGACCGCTCGATCATCCCCATTAGCAGACGTGCAAGCTTTGGCCGACGAGTCTGCGTGGTAATTTTCGCGATTTCGCTGGTGCCGCCAACCCCTTTAGGCCCGCCCTCCCCAAACGCTCGGAGGAAGTTAAAGGGCCACGTCGGTGGGTGGGGGCGAACGGAGCGAACTATATCCAGTTGCTCATGAGGCTCTACCCAAAATGGGCAATTATTGTCATGCGACGGCGAATTCTGCGTCCGACGATGAAGAAATTTGTTTTCATAGGGTATGAGAACAGCGCCTTCTCGGCAGGAGCAGAATATCCATTTGCCCCTGCTTTGGACCTCTCTGACAAAAGAAGAGGCGGCATGTCGGCTTGCCTCAGAACCTCCCGCCCGCCCATAACCGTCGATGAGCAAGTGTATTTTGTCATCAGCAATCGCCGCCATTTCGGAGCCGTCGTGATTTCCCGTCCACATAAGAGGAGTTCCCTACTGGAGTAGCCCGAGTCCTGCTGCCTGATTTTGCCGGATGATCCAAGTTGACCGACTTCTTGAAACATGGGGATGGGGCAGGGAATGCCTCTTGGCAAAAAACCCAGACCCGATCGAAACTTTGAATTGGAGGTCAATATGAACATCAAGAGCCTTCTTCTCGGCTCCGCTGCTGCTCTTGCAGTAGTATCCGGTGCTCA
>NZ_JBFRDU010000034.1:0-52926 GCF_052113965.1 Rhizobium sp. RAF56 | reverse complement strand
ACGCGCTTCAAAACATCATGAAAGACGCTATTGTTGTGCCGCACGGGGTTGATCCTCCTTCGTGTCCGAGATCGTCGCCAAACGCTCGAACACGAGTAGAATCAACACCGTGCACCATGTCTACACAAATTAAACCGGACAGCAGTGGCCTTGTGCCGAGGATCTGCTGCGTGTCAGCAAATCGAATGGTTGCAGATGCTCCAGACCTGGGCATGACGAAAGAGCGTGGAGTTGACAGCTGTCAACTCTGTCCTGCTGTTCAAGCCGGACGATAGCCGCGCTTGAGCTTGGCGGCGGCTAGTCGCTCCAGGGCTGCGCGCGCTTCCTCGACATCGCCGTAGAGCACGACCCGGCTCCGTCCCTTCGTACCGATGCGCCCCCAGGAGCGCAACAGCGCCGAGCCGGCAAAGAGCGACGGCTCGATGCTCAAGCCGTAGAAGCGCGCCATGTTGCGAGCGGCGTCCAGGCGTTTCAGAAGCAGGGGAGGGGAGAGATCGTCCATGCGGCGATTCTCGCCGAGCGCCGGCGCCGCGTCCAACGACTATCTGGAATCGATGCGCGCTGACCGATTCACGGAATTGATGGAGCGGCCCCGACGAAGGGGGCGAGGGGCATCCTCACGCGATTGCCGTTCTGGTTGCCACCGAAGGGGCGGAGGAGGGGAGGGGCAGCGCTGCGCAGTTACAGCGCCGAGGTATCCACCTTCTCGGCGAGCCAGGCTTTGATGAGCGACTGATAGGGCACGTCGCGTTTGTTTGCGGCAACCTTGATCCGCTCCAGAAGCGCGTTCGGCAATCGCAGCGAAATCGCTGTGGTCGATGGCTTCAGATTGGGCAGGCGCACGCGTTCGGCCTTGCTCCAGTCGATGTGCCCGGCGGAATCGTGCCTTTCCCAGAAGGCGCGCTCTTCGGCTTCGTCGCGGAACTCCGGTACGCGCTTGATGTCATTCGCCATAGTAAATCCGCTCCTTGCGGCTCATCTCCCGGGCCGAAATCACCCGGAGCTTTGTCTCATTGTCCCCAAGTGTACTTTGACTGCTATGCCATTGCCGAGCACTATCTCGGGAATGGCGAACGAGACAGGGGGAAGTCGACATGGTTGAAGAGCAGGATGCGCGAAAGCTGGAAATGACCGTGCTGATGACGCCGGACATGGCGAATTTCAGCGGCAAGGTGCATGGCGGCGCGCTGCTTAATCTGCTTGATCGGGTGGCCTTTTCCTGCGCCTCGCGCTTTTCGAAGCAATATGCGGTGACGCTTTCGGTCGATCAGGTGATCTTCAAGGAGCCGATCAATGTCGGCGAACTCGTCACCTTCCGCGCCGCGATCAACTATGCCGGCCGAACCTCGATGGAGGTCGGTATTCGCGTCGAGGCGGAAAACATCCGCGCCGGCACCAGGCGGCACACCAATTCCTGCTATTTCACCATGGTCGCCGTCGACGGCAACAGCCAGCCGGTCGCCGTGCCGGAATGGCAGCCACAGAGCGAAACCGACAAGCGCCGCCACCGCGCCGCCGAACTTCGCCGCACCCTGCGGCGCGAATTCGCCGAACGGCTGCACACCGTCGCCAAGACCGGCCGCGACATCGGCCAGGATTGAAGCGCTCTCAAAACCAAGCGATCAGCGCCTGTCCACACGGGCCTATCTACCGCGACAAGCGATTTTCGTCGTCGATGAGCGTCAGGCGGAAGGGCGGCGCGGCGCTCCATTTCCAGAGGACGAGATTGAGGTCTTCGGCGGTTGCGCCTGGGGCGAAGCTTCTGACCAGCAGACCGTGATAGTCGGCCGCGATCAGCCGCCTGGCAAGCGCCTGGGTCTTCGCCTCGCCGTTAGCCTTCATTTCGTCGCGCCAGGTCTTGGCCGCCAGCGCTGCCGGTTCCATGCCCTCGGCGGCGAGCGCCTCGCGGTCGCCACTGTCGAAAACGCGGCCGATATCGGCGTCATAAGCGACGAGGGTGGTGGGCTGCAGGCTGCCCACCTGATTGGCTTCCCGAAGCGCCGTCATGATCGAAAGAGACGTGTAGAGCGCCGGCAGGCCCTTCGGATTGAAGCGGCCGCCGTAAAGTTCCGCACCACGACCGGACAGCGGCTCACGCGCATGGATGGGGTTCAAAGCCCGATATAGCATGCCCTGATAGCGCATCGCTCAGGCGTGCACGCCGGCATCGACAGCGTCGATATAGTCGAGGACGTCCTCGGCGCGCCCGCTGCGCACCAGCTGCATCGCTGTCTGTCCGGAAAAACCGGAGAGCGGCTCGGATCGATACCAGGCATAGGCCATCAGCGCCGAGCCGAAGCGTGGCTCGACCTTGTTGATGACCTCGATCATCTCACGGAGCCGCCGTTGCGTCTTGTCCGAGCGCACGCGGTCGCGGCGCTGGATCGCATCCTTGCCCAGCCCCGCGGTGCGGGCGATCTCCTCGCTGGTGGTATGGAGGGCGTCGGCGATCTTGCGCGGGGCAAAGACCCCGTCGTCGGCATACTGCGCAAGTCCCATGACCAAACCTCATCCACTCTTTGCCGCTAATTCTGGCGTAAAATAGCGTCATATTGCGCGGAGTTCAAGAGCTCGCACCAAACGATGCTAGAGCCCGTGGGTCCGGTCGTAGCCGTTTATCGGCGGCGGTACCCAGCCTTCCGGCAAACGCGCGGCCTTGTAGACCTCCACCAGCAGCGGATGGCAGACGGCGACATCGGCGGAATGCTTCACCGAGCAATCGCCGCCGGGGCAGGCCGACATGCAGCCGAGCAGATCGATCTCGGCGAAAAATTCCAGGTAGTCGCCTGGCCGCACCGGGCTCGCCTTCATGAAATACTGCCCGGTATCGCGCGTGAAGCCGGTGCACATGAAGACGTTGAGCACGTCGTGGATATAGCTCTCGGCCTCTTTGAGCAG
Organism: Rhizobium sp. RAF56; assembly: GCF_052113965.1. Taxonomy (NCBI): domain Bacteria; kingdom Pseudomonadati; phylum Pseudomonadota; class Alphaproteobacteria; order Hyphomicrobiales; family Rhizobiaceae; genus Rhizobium; species Rhizobium sp. RAF56. The sequence continues at coordinate 50,028 of NZ_JBFRDU010000034.1, read as the reverse complement.
CATGCCGGTCTTCCTGGCGAAGGCGCGCGTCAGGTTCGAATGGCAGCAATGGTGATACTGCCCGCCGTGGGTCAGGAGATTGTTCGTATAGGGGTCGCAGCGCGTGCCGATGACATCGTGCACGGCGCCGCCGAATTCGTCGAAGCCGTACCAATCCAGCGTGTCGTGGGTGATCGTGGCGATCGGGCGCAGATAGGGCAGGTTGGAAAAAAGCTGGTCGCCGAGGCCGACATGGGTGCCGTTCAGCGCCCGCGTCTTGCCGGTATAGAGCCGTTCGTTCAGGTCCCGAGCGTTGAAAAGGTTCAGATCGCCCACCTGCGCGCCTTCGCTGCAGAGGATTCGGCAGAAATGGCCGGCCGGGATCGTCCAGGTGACCGCCTCGCGCGGCGGCACCACGACGGTCTCCACCAGCTGCAGATCGTCGCGCAGCGCGCGATAGGCGCCAAGATCCGGGCGGGGCAAAGTCTCGACCGGATAGCAGATGACGGGGGCGATCGCTCGACGGGCGTCGGCGTCGCCGGGAGCGGGGGTGGTAGCGGCAGGCTTCATGGGATCTCCGTCTTCTCGCGGGGTCATCACCGCACCCAATAACATGGCCGTCGGCGAACTACACCCTTGTTCCCAATCAGGCATCCGGCAGCGTGAAGACGGCGCAGGGTGCGGCGATGCCGCGCAGCACCTGTTCGCCGAGAGGCAGAAGCGGCATCGCGGTTTCTGCGGCGAGCGCTCCGGAAACCAGGACGGAGCGGCCAAGCGGGCGGCACAGTCCCTCCAGCCGGCTGACGAGGTTGACGGCAGGGCCGATGGCCGTGAAATCCAGGCGGTCGGCCGCGCCGATATTGCCCCACAAGATATCGCCGAGATGCACCGCCGCGCCGAAAGGAAGAGGCGGCAACCCCTCGGCCTCTCGAGTCTGGTCGAGATGGGCCATGCCGGCGCGGGCGGCCATGACGGCGCGGAGCGCCGCGTCGCAGGCCTCCGCGGGCGCGCCGGAAACGGGAAAGATCGCCAGCACTCCGTCGCCGATGAATTTCAGCACCTCGCCGCGAAAGGCGTGGACGGCGCCGGCGACGCGATCGAACCAGGCGTCGAGCGCGGCGATCACCGCCGCCGGCACCGATGTTTCGGAAAGTGCGGTGAAATTGCGCAAGTCGGCGTAGAGCAGCGCTGCGCGGATCGTTTCGCCCGTACCTCGGCGAAGCGCGCCGGCCTGGACGCGGGCGGCACTGCGTCGGCCGAGATAAGCTTCGAGCAGGGCCGTCAGCGCCGCCCGTTCGGCGAGCGCTGAAAGGGGTGCGGCGGCAAAGCGCGCGACTTGAAGCAGGCGTTCGGTCTCGTGCCGATCGAACGGCCGCGTTCCCGCCCAGCCGAGCACCAGCCGCTCCGGTACCGGCCCGATCGCATCCTCGCGCACCGGACCCAGCCCCGAAAGCCAGTCGTGCCCAGCCTGGCGTGGACCGCCGGCAAAACTCAAAGCCTCGATCACCGCGCCGGTATCGGCCCGCCAGAGAAAGGTACGCCGAGCAATCACCGGATGGGGGACGGCGAGCGTCAGCGCGCCGCCGGCCAACGGCACTCCGTCGGCCAGCAGCCTGCCGCCGAGCTCGGCCAGAAACAATTCCGGGCCTAGTGTTGCGGCGGCTTCGTCCACCAACCAGGCAAGCGGTGCGGGCAAATCCATGGCGCAAGCATAGCCTCGCGACGCCTTGCCTGTCATCGGGCTTGAGGCAACACTTCGCTCAAACGAGTAGCATCATTAAGCCAATTGGTTTAATATCAGACAAGTCCCCAGCGTCCCTCGCCACATTGGGGCCGTCAATGCAACCTTAAGGGAAGATCGATGCAAGATGCCCTCGTCGTCCGCAGCGAAACGCACATCGCGGCCCCGCCCGCCGCCGTATTCGCCCTTTTGACCGATCCTGACAAGATCCTGCGCTGGATGGGAACGCAAGCGGAGGTCGAGCCGAAGACCGACGGGCTCTATCTCCTCAACGTCACCGGAAAGCGCGTTGCCCGCGGAACCTTCCGCGAAGTAGTCCCGGTCCACCGTCTCGCCTACAGCTTCGGCTGGGAACACGACGACGAGGTACCGCCCGGCTCGAGCCTGGTGGAGATCGACCTCATCGAGAGGCCGGACGGCACCCTGCTCAGGGTCACCCACACCGGCCTTCCCAACGTCGAACAATGCGAAGGCCACTCCAAGGGCTGGAACCACTATATCGGCCGTCTGGCCGAAGTCGCGGCAGGGCGCAATCCGGGACCGGATCCCTGGGACAGCAGCGCCGCCGCGACATGAGCGGCGTGTCCGGCCGGCCATGAGCGTCTCCGTTTTCCTCGGATCCCGGAAACGCTCGCTTTTTGATTCTACGCAATTCCGGATGGTAAACGGCCCCCTGGAATTGCCCGGCGCTAGGCGATCTTGCCGGGCAGGGCGGCAGCTTGCCGGATCCACGCCGCCATTGCAGGCTCGTTGAGCGTGTCGTTCGCGTGGATGTCGAAGTAGCGCACTTCTGTCTGCTTGGAAGCGCCGGGGGGAAGGGGATCAAGCGACGTTCCGCGGAAGAAACCGACTTTGACGTAATTGCTGAAGCAATGGAAGCTGAGGAACCAGCCTTGGCCCTCCAAGCCATAGGTGGGTGAATCCCACTTCACGGTCTTGCTCACGCCCGGCACGCTCTTCGCGATCAGCACGTCGAGACGCAGACCGACGTCATGCATCCAGTCCGGCATCGCCGCGATGTAGGCCTGCACGGCGGCGTCGCCGTCAACCTTCGTGATTTCAGGATTGTCGCCGCCAAGCGGCGGCGTCTGTCCGGCGACTGGCCTGTCCGCAATTATCGCCTTGTACGCATTTTTGACTTTCGCCTTGGATCGTTTTTTGGTCATAGGTCATCCTTTTAAAATTCGAGGCCGTCGTTCCTCGAGGCTACAATATAATCAACTAGGGCCGCGTCTCGGACACGCACCATAGATGCAGTAATATCTTGAAATGCTTTATTATTTTCTTCTCAAATTCATTCCTGTCTAGAGCTGGGCCTTAGCATCATGCGGCGTCGCGATCAATCACCAGAAGCCAAGTCTGCCTCGCTCAACAGCGCCTCCAGCACAGAAAACGACTTGCCGGCTTCGCGCTGGTTGGCGTCGTGGCCGGCAACCGTGATCAGAGCCTTCCACAACGCCCAGCCACGGGCGCGGCTCCAGCAATTTTCGTCCAGGGAAAGTGCTGCCCGGAACGTTTCGCGGCTTTTGCCGGAAAATAGCGTCCAAGCGATCACCAGGTCGCAGGCGGGATCGCCGACCGCCGAGCTGCCGAAATCGATAACGGCACGTAACTCTCCTTGCCGCACCAGCAGGTTGCCCCAGGCAATGTCGCCGTGAACCCAGACCGGCGAACGTTGCCATTGCGAAGCGAGAGCCTTCTCCCATAGTCTTTCCGCGGCCGCCGTATCGATCCGGTCCCGCAACGCCATCAGCGCGGCGCGGGTCTCGCCGTCATAGACCGAAAGCCGGCCGCCGCGATGGAAATTGTGCGCACCCGCGGGCGGGCCGTCGCTCGCGTCGATGCGATGAAGCGCGTTAATGAACCCGGCAAGCGAAAGCGCGAATTGCTCGAGATCGGCGATCGTTTCGGTCGTTGCCGGCTCACCTTCGATCCACCGATGGACGGACCAGGGCCAGGGATAGGTCTCGCCCGGTGCACCCTTGGCCAGCGGCGTGGGGATCGGCAACGGCAGTTGCGACGCAAGAAGGGGAAGCCAGCGATGCTCCTTGTCGACCTGCGCCACATAGCGCTGCCGGCTCGGCAGGCGGACGGACATCGTTTCGCCCAGGCGGAACGTGCGGTTGTCCCATCCGCCAGGCTCGACCGGCGTCACCGGCAGGTGCGCCCACTTCGAAAATTGCGTAGCGATCAGGCGCCGCACCAGATCGGCGTCGATATGCGGGGCAGGGTCTTCGTTCTCGAGCATGCGCCCATGGCTACAGAAAATCCGGCGCCGATCAAGCCGCCGCGATTGGCGCGGCGGCCGTAATCTCAGTTCGGCTTCGCTCCGAGCGCGTGCAGGATGCCGCGCAGTTCCGCGAGACCGCGCATGCGGCCGATCGCCGGATAGCCGGGGGTGACCGTCTTGCTGAGATCGTCGAGCATGCGGTGGCCGTGGTCGGAGCGGAAGACGATGGTGCTTTCGGCCGCGCGGCGCTTGTCCTCCGCGACGAGTTCCCTCAATACCGCCACCAGATCGACGTCCCCCTCCAGATGGGCGCTTTCATGGAAGCTGCGGCCATCGCCTTCGCGGGTGGTGGTACGCAGATGCGCGAAATGGATGCGCGAGGCGAAGCGGCGGGCAATCGCCGGCAGATCATTGTCGGCGCGCACGCCGAGGCTCCCGGTGCAGTAGCACATGCCGTTCGCCTCTGACGAGACCGCGTCGAAGAGAGCGGCATAGTCGTCCGCGGTCGAGGCGACGCGCGGCAGGCCGAAAAGCGGGCGCGGCGGGTCGTCTGGATGCAGCGTCAGCTTGACGCCCCGCGCTTCAGCCGCCGGCGTGACCGCTTCGAGGAACTCGATCAGGTGCTGACGCAGGCGCTTGGCGTCGACGTCGCGATAGGAGAGAAGCCGGTCGCGGAAGCCGGGGATGGTCAACGGCTCGGTGGTGGAGCCGGGTAGGGCGGACGTGATGTTGCTGGTGATCGAGGCGATCTCTTCTTCCGGCATCGTCTCGTGGACGGCGCGGGCACGGGCAACGTCCTCGGCGGAATATTCCTTCTCCGCACCCGGCCGCTGCAGCACGAAGAGGTCGAAGGCGGCGAAGCGCTCGTGGTCGAAGCGCATCGCGGTTGCGCCGGTCGGGGTGATGTAGTCCAGCTCCGTGCGCGTCCAGTCGACGACAGGCATGAAATTGTAGCAGATGATCTTGATGCCGCAGGCCGCGACCGCCTCGAGGCTCGCGATCCAGGCCTCGATCTCCGCCTTGGCCTTGCCACCCTGGCGCTTGACGAGATCGGGGATCGGAATGCTTTCGATGACGGACCAGGTGAGGGAAGTGCGCCCGGCAGGCGTCGTTTCGATCAGCGCCTGACGCTCCCGCACCTCGGCCTCTGTCCACGCGCGGCCGATCGGCACCTGATGCAGCGAGGAAACGATATTGGTGGCGCCCGTCTGCCGCACCTCGTCGAGCGTCACCGGCGCTTCCGGCCCGAACCATCTCCATCCCTGACGCATCTGTTGTCTATCCTTTCATGTTCAGATCGAAAGCTTGCGAAGTATCGTCATCCGGCCCAGCCCCTCTGGCCTGCCGGCCGCTTTTGAAGCGAGGCGTTTCCCATCCTCCGTCATGCCGGACTTGATCCGGCATCCAGCGCGCTCAAGTCCTTGAGCGCAGAAGACCCTTTCGCGCCGCCGACGCGGCGCGGCTGGACCCCCGCTCAAGGCCGGGGTGACGGCGTACGGTTAGGCTCTGCTCCCATTTCTTTGACACAGCACCTTCAAGCGAAATAATCCGGATAAAGCAGCCGCAATTCCTGAACGTCGGGAATGACGGCGTTCAAATGGTGCATCATCGCCGCCTTGGCGCGCTCGGGGTCGTGCGCGGCGATGGCGTCGCGGATGATGGTGTGCTCTTCGATGACGGTATTCATGCGGCCAAGCGCCGGCAGCGTCAGACGACGCGCGCGATCGATCTGCACCTTCACCATCTTCAGGATAGCCCAGATGCCGGGATAGCCGGCAATGCCGGCGATCGCCTCGTGGAAGGCCTCGTCCTGCTCGTGAAAGAGAGACGCCTCGGCAAGCGCGGCATGCATCTTCTGGCGGGCGATGATGGCGTCGATCTTCGCGACATCGCCAGCGGTCGCGGTTGTCGCCGCGGTTTCCACAGTCGTTCCCTCGAGCGACTTGCGGATGACGACCGCCTCGGGAATGGCCGAGACCGGCACCCGCGACACGATCGTGCCCGACTGCGGAAAGATGTCGACGAGGCCGATTTCCGAAAGGCGAAGCAGCGCCTCGCGCACCGGCGTGCGGCTGACGCCGAATTCTTCGGCGATGCGCTTCTCCTGCAGCGGCATGCCGGGCGGCATGTCGAGCGATAGGATCTTTGCATGCAGCCGCTCGTAGATCGCCGCGGCCGTTGTCACCCTGCGGATTTTTGCCGCCGGCGGCTCCGCACGCGCAGCCATCGCGATCGCAGGCGAGGTGTCAGGCAGGCTGTCGGGGAAGGGGGGCTGCGGCATGGCGTATCCAAGGCGTTGACTCTCTGCTGAATATTAGTATATCAGTTTATAACGGAATGCAAAGAGGGAGGAGCAACAGACCATGGCCTTGCACCCAGACAGGCTACTGCCCTCGGAACCGGAGGCCCTTGCGATCGCCCGTCGCCTCTATGACAGCGTCGCGAACCTCAAGATCGTCTCGCCGCACGGCCACACCGATCCCGCATGGTATGCCGAGGACAAGGCCTTTCCCGACCCCGCGGCCCTCTTCATCACACCTGACCATTATGCAACCCGCATGCTCTATTCGCAGGGCGTGACGCTGGAGGCGCTTGGCGTCGCCAGCCGGGCGGGGTTCGTTGCCGAAATCGACGGCCGAAAGATCTGGCGGCTGTTTGCCGAACACTACCATCTCTTCGCCGGCACGCCGACACGGCTCTGGTTCGAACACTCGCTGGAATTGGTCTTCGGCATCACCGAGCGGCTGACGCCGAAGAATGCCGACGCGATCTACGACCGCATCGCCGCGGCAATCGAGACGCCGGGCCTGCGCCCCCGCGCGCTCTATGATCGTTTCAACATCGAGGTGATCGCCACGACCGACAGCGCGCTCGACGATCTGAAGCACCATGACGCCATCAGGACCTCCGGTTGGCATGGGCGCGTCGTGCCGACCTACCGGCCCGACGCCGTCGTCGATCCCGAAGCCCTGCTCTTCGCCGACAATGTCGGCAAGCTGCTTGCGATGACCGGGGAGGCCGCGACCTACGAGGGCTATCTCGCCGCCCACCGTGCCCGCCGCGCGTTCTTCAAGTCGCGCGGAGCAACCGCAAGCGACCACGGCCACGCCACCGCGCGCACGGAACACCTGTCGCGCGCCGAGGCCGCCGCCCTCTTCGACAAGGTGCTCGCCGGCAAGGCGAGCGCCGAGGAAGCCGATGCCTTCCGTGGCCAGATGCTCACCGAAATGGCACGGATGAGCCAGGACGACGGCCTTGTCATGCAGATCCATCCGGGCTCCTTCCGCAACCACAATCCGTCTGTCTTTTCCGCCTTCGGCCCGGACAAGGGCGCCGACATTCCCAAAGCGACCGATTATGTACGCGCGCTGAAGCCGCTGCTCGACGCCGTCGGCAACGATCCGGCGCTGACGATTATCCTCTTCACGCTCGACGAGACCACCTATTCGCGCGAGCTCGCGCCGCTTGCCGGCCACTATCCTGCACTGCGGCTGGGTCCGCCCTGGTGGTTCTTCGACAGCCCCGAAGGCATGCGCCGTTTCCGCGAGACGGCGACCGAGACCGCCGGCTTCTACAATACCGTCGGCTTCAACGACGACACCCGCGCCTATCTGTCGATCCCCGCCCGCCACGACATGGCGCGCCGCGTCGACTGCGCCTATCTCGCCTGCCTCGTCGCCGATCACCGGCTGGACGAGGAAGAAGCCTATCCCATCGCCGCCGACCTCGCTCACGGGTTGGCAAAACGTGCCTATCGACTGTGACGATGTGAACCGGGCGGGTAGCTGGGGAGGCCCCCGCCCCAAGAGGAGGAAAAAGAAATGCAGGTAACACGCAGAACGTTCGTCGGGGGTGCTGCCACCATCGCCGGCCTCGCCTTGATGCCCGGCCGGGGCTTCAGCGCGCCGAAGAAGCCGGCCAGCCCCGTCACCATTACGGTGGTCGACGTCGCCGGCAACCTTGCGCTGACGCAGGGGATTTTCGAAAACTATGCGGCCGCCAAGCCCGACTGGGTGTCGAGCTTTGCCTTCACCAAGGCGCCGGCCCCGGAACTGCCCGCCAAGATCAAGGCGCAGCAGGCGGCCGGCAAGGTCGACATCGACCTCGTGCTGACAGGCACGGATGCGCTCGCCGCCGGTCTCGATCAGGACCTCTGGATCGATCTTTCCGCCCGCAAGGGCGACCTGCCGGACCTGCAGAGCGTGCTGCTGCCGCAGGCCTTCAAGATGCAGGGCCTTGCCAAGGACCACGGCGTCGTCGTCACCTATTACCCGTCCGGCCCGCTCATCGAATACATGCCGGACCGCGTCGCCAACCCGCCGAAGACGGCGGCCGAGCTTCTGGAGTGGGCCAAGGCCAATCCGAAGCGCTTCATGTACGCGCGCCCGGCCAACTCCGGGCCCGGCCGCACCTTCCTGATGGGCCTTCCCTATATCCTCGGCGACAGCGATCCACGCGATCCGGTCAAGGGCTGGGCGAAGACCTGGGAGTACCTGGCGGCGCTCGGCGAGAACATCGAGTATTACGGCACCGGCACGGCGCAGGTGATGAAGGAGCTCGGCGAAGGCACGCGCGACATCGTCGTCTCGACCACCGGCTGGGACATCAACCCGCGCGCGCTCGGCATCGTTCCGGCGGAAGCCAAGGTCGGCAAGCTCGACGGCTTCCACTGGGTGACGGACGCGCACTATGCAGTGGTCCCGAAGGGCGTTTCCGACGAGAAGATGGACGTGCTGATCGACATCCTGAATTTCGTGCTTGAACAGAAGCAACAGGCGATCGCCTACGACAAGGGCTATTTCTACCCCGGCCCGGCGGTCAAGGACGTGACGCTCGAGATGGCACCGCAGGAAAGCCAGGACGTCATCAAGGAATTCGGCCGGCCCGAATATGCCGACTGGATCGCCAACAACCCCTTGGAAGTGCCGCTCGATCCGAAGGGGATCGTCGAAGCCTTCCGCATCTGGGACCAACAGATCGGCGCCAAGAAGGGCTGAGATCGTGCCTTTTAGCTGCCCTCACCCTAACCCTCTCCCCGCGTGAGGGGACAGGGAACTTGCCCCGCGAAACGCTGTGACAGTCGAGACGGCGCGCCATATCCCTTCTCCCCGTCAAAACGGGGAGAAGGTGGCGGCAGCCGTATGAGGGGCACAAATGCCTGCGCGCCTTGTTTAAGGGCGCCCCACGAATGGAGACGACCTTGACCCTGCCGGCTCAGCACGAAGCGAAAACGCGTCTTGCCAGACAGAGCGCCCGCCTCGAACTCGACGGCCTGCGCCGTTCCTTCGGCTCCTACAACGCGCTCGACGGCATCGACCTTACGATTGAGCCCGGCGAGTTCATCGCGCTTCTCGGCCCCTCCGGCTGCGGCAAGTCGACGGCGCTCAACTGCATTGCCGGGCTTTTGTCGCTGACCGGCGGCGAGATCCGCCTCGGCGACAAGCGCATCGACCAACTCGAACCGGAAAAGCGCGGCTTCGGCATGGTCTTCCAGAGCTACGCGCTCTTCCCCCACATGAATGTCCGCAAGAATGTCGGCTTCGGGCTCGCCATGCAGGGCGTGCGCGGCGCGGAAGCCGACAAGCGCGTCATGGATGCCTTGTCGCTGGTCCGGCTGGAGAGCCAGGCCGACAAGCTGCCCGGGCAGATGTCGGGTGGCCAGCAGCAGCGCGTGGCGATCGCCCGCGCCGTCGTCATCCGTCCCCCTGTCGTCCTGATGGACGAGCCGCTCTCCAACCTCGACGCAAAACTTCGCCTGGAAATGCGCGCCGAAATCCGCGGCATTCACGACCAGATCGGCTCGACCACCATCTACGTCACCCACGACCAGGACGAGGCGCTGTCGCTCGCCGACCGCATCGTCGTCATGAGCCAGGGCCGGATCATGCAGATTGGCACGCCGGAAGACCTGTATCTGCGCCCCAACCACGTCGATGTCGCCGATTTCATGGGTTTTCGCACCCGTCTTTCCGGCCGCGTCGTGTCCGTCTCCGGCGGCGAGGCGACGATCGAGGCGGCCGGCGCCCGACTGTCGGGCACCGCGCGCGATCCGCTGAAGCCCGGAGACGATGCCATCCTTTCCGTGCGCCCCGAGGATCTCGTCGCAGTCGACGAGGGCGAGGGCATCCCGGTCACGGTCACCAGCATGGAGTATCGCGGCCGCGCCTTTTTCGGGGTCGCGCGTGCAGCGACCGGCGCCGACCTCTATTTCCGCGCCGACCGATTGCTGCCGCGCGGCGCCAAGGCGCGGCTGAAGCCTGACGAGGGCCGCTCCCTCGTCTTCAGGGGGGGCAAGGCATGAGCGTCTCCGCTCTCAACACCAAGCCGTCGCTGAGGCTTAGGCTCTCGGCCCGCGGTTTCGACGGTACGACGCTCCTGGTGCTGCCCGGCCTTCTCGTGATGCTGGCGCTCTTCGTCTATCCCTTCCTTTACGGCCTCATCGATTCGATGAAACCGAAGGACGGCGGCGTCTGGTATGCCAACTACGCCAACTTTTTCCACGACCGTTTCCAATACGCCACCATCGGCGCGACGATGTGGCTGGCGCTGCCGGTGACCATCGTCAATCTGGCGCTTGCCGTGCCGATCGCCATGCGCGTGCGGCTGATGCATCGCCAGCGCCTGCTGACCACAATTCTGGTGCTACCGATCACGCTTGGAACGGTCTTCGTCGCCGACGGGCTTCTGACCTTCCTCGGGCCGCAGGGCTGGTTCAACCGGTTGCTGGTCCTCGCCGGCATCCTCGAGCACCCGATCAAGCTTACGAACAACTATTGGGGCGTCTTCGCCTCGCTCCTGATCACCGGCTTCCCCTTCGCCTTCCTCCTGACGCTCTCCTACGTCACCGGCATCGATCCGGCGATCGAGCACGCGGCGGCGACGCTCGGGGCCAGCCCGCGCAAGCGCTTCACCAAGGTGTTTCTGCCGCTTCTGGTGCCGGGGCTCGCCGTCACCTTCTGCCTGGCTTTCGTGCAGGCCTTCGCGGTCTTTCCGTCCGCCGTACTCCTCGGCGCACCGGCCGGACCGACACGGGTGATCTCGATTGCCGCCTATCAGGCCGCCTTCGAGCAGTACGACCATTCGCTGGGCTCGGCGATCGCCTTCATCATGGGCGGCGTCGAACTCGCCGTCGTGCTTCTCGTTCTCGGCATGCGCTCGCTCTTTTACAGGGGGCCGACCGGTGGAACGAAGGGTTGATATGGCTCTGGAAGAAAACTCCTCCGACAAGGGGCTCGAAGGGCGGCGGCGCGAGAGATCCTTTTGCGCGCAAGGACTTGCGCTCGCTGGATCCCGGCTCAAGGCCGGAATGACCGAGGAAATGACGGCCCCAATCATCCACCGAAAGGCAACCCCATGATCCGCGACCAGGGACCGGCATCGAAAATCTGGCGCTTCTCGGTCTGGGCGCTGACGGGGCTTTTCGTCATCAATCTCGTCGGCGTGATCGCCGCCGTCATTCTCAATTCCTTCGCCACCCGCTGGCTCGGCACCTGGCTGCCGGTCGGCTGGACGACGAAATGGTATTTCGAGGCGTGGAAGGAATTCCAGCTGTCGAGCGTCGTCCTCGTGACCTTCGAGGCCGTGTTCGCGGTGGTGATCGTCTCCGGGCTGACCGGCGTCGTGACTGCCTATGCGCTGGCAAGGCGCGACTTCCCGGGCAAGCGCGCCGTCGTGCTGCTCTTCCTGCTGCCGCTTCTGATCCCGCCGCTCACCTACGGTATTCCGCTGGCGACCGTTCTCTACCAGCTCGGCCTCGGCGGCACGCTGACCGGAGTGGTCCTCATCAATCTCGTGCCGTCGCTGCCGTTCGTCATTCTGGTGATGATCCCGTTCATCGAGCAGATCGACCCGCGCATCGAGGCCGCCGCCCGCGTCTTCGGCGCCGGCACCGGCAGCCTGTTCCTGCGCATCCTTTTGCCGCTGCTCTTGCCGGGCATGCTGGCGGCGCTGCTGCTCGTGCTGGTGCGCACCATCGCCATGTTCGAGCTCACGTTCCTGATCGCCGGGCCGACGACGCAGACGCTGGTCGTTTCGCTCTACTACGCCGTCTTCGCGTCCGGCGTCCGCGCCGGCCAGTCGATCGACGCCATGGCGGTGATGTATATGGTAACGACGCTCTTCTGGCTGGTGATCGCCTTGCAGTTCGTCAATCCGACGCAGATCGTCGCCCGCTCCAAGCAACAACCGGTGACCTGACATGAAGCTGTCGCGCGCAACGCTCCCGAACCTGCCGCCCGTCGTCAGGCAGCCCGCCTACGATCCAGCATCGGTCACGATCGGCATCGTCCATCTCGGCATCGGCGCCTTTCACCGCGCCCATCAGGCCGCCTTCACCGACGCTGTCCTCGCCGACGATCTCTCCTGGGGCATCTGCGGCGCGTCGCTGAGAAGCCCCGACACGCGCGATGCGCTTAAACCTCAGGACGGGCTCTATACGCTTGCCGTCCGCGACGGCGGCGGCGAGGAGCTTTCCGTCATCGGCAGCGTCGTCGAATTGCTCTGCGCTCCCGATGATCCCGAAGCGCTTTTGGCGCGCATGGCGGATCCTAAGACCCGCATCGTGTCGCTGACGATCACGGAGAAGGGCTACTGCCACAATCCCGCTACCGGCACGCTGGACGAGGCCCATCCCGATATCGTCCACGACCTTCAAAACCCCGAGACCCCGAAGACCGCGATCGGCTTTATCGCCGAAGCGCTCGACCGCCGCCGCAGGGCAGGGGTGGAGGCCTTCACGCTACTCTCCTGCGACAATCTCCCCGCCAACGGTCACGTGCTTAAGCGCGTTGTCTCGCGTTTCGCCGAACTGCGCGATGGCGAACTTGCGCGATATGTCGCCGATGTGGCGACCCCCTCCACCATGATCGACCGCATCGTGCCGGCGACCACGGCCGCCGACCGCGCCAGCATTGCCGCCGCACTAGCGATGACGGACGCCTGGCCTGTCATGACCGAGCCATTCAAGCAGTGGGTGATCGAGGACGATTTCCCGCTCGGCCGCCCAAGCTGGGAAAAGGCGGGCGCGGTCTTCGTCGACGACGTCTCCGTTTTCGAGCTGATGAAGCTGCGGCTTTTGAACGGCAGCCATTCGACGCTCGCCTATCTCGGCTATCTCGCGGGCACCGAAACCGTCGCCGAGGCGATGGCCTTGCCCGGCATGGCCGAACTGATCGACGGGCTGATGGTAGATGAGGCTTCGCCGACGCTGCCCGGCCTGCCCGGCTTCGATCTAGCCGCCTATCGCCGCGATCTCGTCCAGCGTTTCCGCAATCCGGCGCTGCGCCACCGCACCTGGCAGATCGCCATGGACGGCTCGCAGAAGCTGCCGCAGCGGCTGCTGAACACCATCCGCGACCGCATTGCCGCAAATGCGCCCTATGCGCGCCTGGCACTCGGCGTCGCAGCGTGGATGCGCTACGCCCGCGGCCTCGATGAAGCGGGCCAGGCGATCGACGTACGCGACCCGCTGTCAGCCCGCATCGCTGCGGCAACGCAGCCGCTTAAGGATGCCGCGACCATCGTCGACGCCTATCTCGGCTTTTCGGAAGTCTTCGGCGAAGACCTGCCGAGAAACGCCGACTTCCGCGGCCAAGTCGTCGACGCGCTGGAGACGCTCCTGGCAAAAGGCTCGGCGGCGACGGTTGCGGCATTTCGCTGAGCCGGATTCGACGCTGTAGCCGATAAGCCGATTGGAAAATGGCGGAGAAATACGACGCCGACCCGCGCCCAGCCCCACCGTCCGTACTACACCGTCGACTGCACGTCATGAACAACACGCGGCGCGGTCGTCGGCGGGGCGGCGACGGAGTGGCGCTTGACGAGAGAGCATTCGAGCTTGGCGATCGGATAGCGCCGCTTGCCGGGCCGGCTTGCCGGGTCGAGGTGCTCGATCGCCCATTGGCCCATTGCGTGGTGCGGCAGAACCGAGGTCGTCAGCGGCGGCACGAGATGGCGGGAGATTTCCTCGTCGTCATAGCCGACCACCGACATATCGTGGGGGATACGAAGTCCCGCATCCTTCAGTGCCTCGTAACAGCCGATCGCCGTGCGGTCGTTTTGGCAGAAGATTGCGGTCGGCGGTTCCTTCAGTGCCAAAAGCCTCATAGTCGCGGAATAACCGGCGCTCGCCGACCAGTCGCCTTCGATGACCAGCTCCGGATCGAAGGGAATGTCGGCGGTCGCAAGCGCGCGCCGATAGCCCGTCAGCCGGTCCTGCGCCGCCTGCATCCAGATCTCGCCGGTGATCGTCGCGATGCGGTGGTGTCCGTGCGCGACGAGATGGCGGGTGGAGCTTTGCCCACCGGCGATCTCGCTCGGCACGACGGCCGGGAAGGCGTAGTCCGTGGTGTAGCAGTTGAGCAGCACCGTCGGGATGTTGAGTTCGTAGATGTATGCCGGAAGTTCCACCTCACGCGTGTAGATCGTCATATAGATCAGCGCCGAGATGCCGCCGCTCGTCAGCGCCTTGATCGCCCTCGGCTCCATGACGGGATCGCTGAGCGTCTGGGCGACGAGGAGAACGTTGCCGGTGTTCCATGAGGCCTGCCGCGCGCCTTCGATCGCGACGATCGCCTCCGGGCTGGTGGCGAGCTGGTCCACGGCAAAGCCGATCACGCCGTCGAGCCCGGAATAGGCTGACACGACGGAGGCCGGGGCATAGGCGGGCGCGACATAGCCGAGCATCCGCGCCGCTTCCAGCACCCGGTCGCGGGTCTGCTGCGAGATCCGCGTTCCCGGCGTTTCGTTGAGCACAAAGGAGACGGCGGCCTGCGAACATCCCGCCGCCTTGGCGATGTCCGTCATCGTCACACGCTGGCCGAGACGCGGGCCTCTCTTGCCGCGAACGGCTCTATCCCTCGTAGGCTCGTCGCCTTCTGACAGCTTGGGCTTACGCATGCGTCGACAACCATCTCCGCTCGGCATGGACAGGCCAGGGCGGACGCAGTTGCGGCGCCAAGGTAATTAATATTATCACCTTCTCGACCTTAACAGCAACTGCCTCGATGAAAAGCGCAATCCGCACGGTTCCCGGCGAAATCCCCAGGCAAAAGTTGCAAATCCCGGCGGCGCTCCAGAAAAGTTTCAAGCCGCAATGATAATACTATTTACTAATCGGGAATCTCGTATACCGTCAGGGTGCGGATCGAACCTGATGCCACTTCGTCGCCCAGCGCGACAGCCCTTGGAGGGGGCGTGCTTCGGGACATCCGCAAGTCATTAAAACGGGCCGTCGCAACCGTGGCCCCTCGGGAGGTGTACTATGAAACATCTGAGACGCAATGCTGCCTTGTTCTTTGCCGGATTGATGCTGAGCGCAGCGCCGATAGCGGCTCACGCCGCCGACAAGCCGACGCTCGCATTCGTGGTAAACGGCGCGTCCGACTTCTGGAAAGCCGCCGAAGCCGGCGTGAAGAAGGCGCAGAGCGAAATGCCGGACTACACCATGGAGCTGAAATATCCTGAGCAGGCAGCGGTCGCCGTTCAGCAGCGCCTGATGGAAGACCTGGTTACGGCCGGCGTCAAGGGGATCATGGTTTCCGCCGTCGATCCGAAAACTCAGACGGACGGCCTGAACAAGATCGGCTCGCAGACGGCTCTCTTCACCACCGACAGCGACGCGCCGAAGACCAACCGCGTCGCCTATATCGGCTCGTCGAACGTCGACGCCGGCATGCAGGCCGCCGAAATCGCCAAGAAGGCGATGCCGAACGGCGGCAAGTGCCTGGGCTTCGTCGGCCTTCTCGGCGCCGACAACGCCAAGGAACGCATCCAGGGCATGAAGGACGGCCTGAAGGGCACGAAGATCGATCTCGTCGACGTACGCGGCGACGATATCGACCAGACGCGCGCCAAGAAGAACGTAGAAGACGCGCTGGTGGCCAGCCCCGACGTGACCTGCATGGTCGGCTTCTACTCCTACAACACGCCGCGCATCTACGAGGCACTCCGCGATGCGGGCAAGCTCGGCCAGATCACAGTCGTCGGCTTCGATGACGATCCGATCACGCTCGGCGGCGTCAAGGAAGGCACGATCGCGGCAACCGTCGTGCAGCAGCCGTTCGAATGGGCCTATCAGGGCATGAAGCTGATGGCCTCCGTCCTCAAGGGCGACAAGTCCGGCGTTCCCGCCAACGGCCTGATCATCATCCCGACGGTGATCGTCGGCAAGGATGACGTCGAGAAGTACGCCGCCAACCTGAAGGCCATGGCTGGGAAATAGTCCTCACGCAACCTTCCTCGCGGCGGCGGCTCCTTGCCGCTGCCGCGAACCGTTTCATGCCATCGCATTGCAAGTCATGGACAGACCATGAACCATAGTTCTGACATTTCCGGCGCCCGCGTGCCCGCGACGCCGTTCCTTTCGCTTTCCGGCGTGGGCAAGACCTATCCCGGCGTCGTTGCGCTCGAAGGGCTCTCGCTGGATGTCGTCCCCGGCGAGGTCATCGGCCTTGTCGGCGAAAACGGTGCCGGCAAATCGACGCTGATGAAGATCCTCGGTGGCGTGGTTTCTCCCGATCGGGGCACGATCACGCTCGACGGCGTGGAGCACCAATCGCTGAGCGTCGGCTCCAGCATCGCCTCCGGCATCGCCTTCGTGCACCAGGAACTCAATCTGTTCGAAAATCTCGACGTTGCCGCCAACATCTATCTCGGCCGCGAGCCGCTGAAGGCCGGGGCGTTGAAGCTTGTCGACCGCGATCGCCTGCGGGAGATGGTCAAGCCGCTCCTGAAGCGGGTCGGCGCGCATTTTTCCGCCGACACACAGGTAGCGGCACTTTCGCTCGCCGAGCAGCAGATGGTGGAAATCGCCAAGGCGCTCTCCATCAACGCCCGGCTGGTGATCTTCGACGAGCCCACGTCCAGCCTGCCGATGGCCGAGACCGAGCGGCTCTTGAGCATTATCAACTCGCTGAAGGCCGATGGCATCAGCGTCATCTTCATTTCGCATCGCCTCCACGAGGTCGAACGCGTCGCCGACCGGGTGGTCGTGCTGCGCGACGGTACGCTTGTCGGAACGCTTGCGAAGCAGGAGATCGGTCACGACCAGATGGTCAAGCTGATGATCGGCCGCGTGCTTGCCGCGCGCACCGCCAAGCCGCAACGCTCGCCGGGCTCGGTCGCGCTGAAAGTCAGCAGCGTTCGCACCGCCGCCTATCCGAGCCGCCCCGTCGATCTCGACATCCGCTACGGCGAAATTTTGGGCCTCGCCGGTCTCGTCGGCTCGGGCCGCACCGAACTTGCAAGGGTTCTCTTCGGCATCGACCGCAGTTACGGCGGAACGGTGCAGCAGGACGGCAAGGAGATTTCCATCCCTTCGTCGCGCGAGGCCGTCGCCCGCGGCATCTTTCTCGTGCCGGAGGACCGCAAGCGCAACGGCATCCTGCTCGACCTGCCGATCGCCCAGAACATAACGCTTGCCGACCTTCCAGCACTTGCCAGCAACTTCATGGTCTCCGCTGAGCGCGAGAACGCCGCCGCCGAAAAGCAGCGCACGCGCCTCGGCATCAAGGCGCCGTCGGTCGCCACGCGTACGGGCACGCTGTCTGGCGGCAACCAGCAGAAAGTCGTGCTTGCCAAATGGCTGTCGATGAGCCCGAAAGTGATGATCTTCGACGAGCCGACACGCGGCATCGATATCGGCGCGAAAAACGAAATCTACGGGCTAATGCGGGCGCTGGCCGATGCCGGCGTCGCGGTGCTGATGATTTCAAGCGACATGGAAGAGGTGATCGGCGTTTCGGACCGCATCGCCGTCATGCATGAAGGCCAGATCGCAGGCATTCTGGACGAGGACGATTTCAGCCAGGAAAGCGTCCTTTTGCTTGCCGTCGGTAAAAGCGTAAAATGACGGCTGCGGCCGGTGAAAGTAAGTCTTTGGGGAATGGCTCGGAATGACTAAGAAAGATCTTGGACTGCTGCTTCTGATCCTCGTCGTCGGCGTCGTCGTCGCGATCATCAACCCGCGCTTCCTGCTGCCGATCAACCTGGCGAACACCTCCAACCTGATCGGCCTCTTCGGCATTCTTTCGATTGGCCAGGCCTTCGTCATCATCACCGGCGGCATCGAACTTTCCGTGGGATCGCTGGTGGCGCTGCTCGGCGTGCTGTTCGTCGATTTCGTCGCCGTGCAGAACATGAACTGGATGCTGGCGCTGCCGATCATCCTGCTGTTTGGCGCCGTCATTGGCGCGATCCACGGCTGGCTGATCACCCGGCTCAATCTTCAGCCCTTTGTCGTCACCCTTTGCGGACTGCTGATCTATCGCGGTGCCGCGCGCTTCTATACCGGCGACGGCACGGCCGGCTTCGCCTTCGGCCAGAATTTCCCGGACCTCGAATTCCTGACCGCCGGCCGCTTCTACGGCGTTCCCAACACCTTCATCGCGCTCGCCATCATCGGCGTCGTCATGTGGGTGGTGCTGCACCGCTCGGTCTTCGGGCGCTACCTCTACGCCATCGGCAAGAACGAGGAGGCCGCGCGCTATTCCGGCATCCGCACGAACCGGATGATCATGTCCGCCTATATCATCTGCGGCCTGCTCACGGCGCTTTCGGCGATCTATTTCGCCATGTACACGCGTTCGATCTCGCCGGCGAGCCATGGTCAGTTCTACGAACTCTACGCGATTGCCGCAGCCGTCCTCGGGGGCTTTTCGCTGCGCGGCGGCGAGGGGTCGATCGTCGGCGTGCTGCTCGGCACCGTCCTGCTCCAGGAGCTGCAGAACCTCGTCAACCTGCTCGGCATCCCTTCGTCGCTGAACTTCGCCGTCATGGGCGGAGTGATCCTGATCGGCGTCCTGATCGACCAGCAATGGCACGCCATCCGCGCACAGCGCCGCCTCGTCTCCGCCTCCCGCCAGGTCGATACCCGCCTGCCGGAAGGCAGCAAGGCGGCAGTGGCCGCCGACGGGGAATGACCGCTCAGAGCAGATCTGCTTTTCTTTGAATCGCAGATCCGCTCCATCTATTTGTTGTCACGCAATTCCGGACGGAAAACCGTTTCACACGTTTCCTGGAACTGCTCTTGGCCCGCGACGACATCACCCACACACACGTACCGGCGCGCGCCTCATGTCGCCTGCGACAGAAGCGCGCGATCCTTAAAGATACATTGTGGATATATCTTTTAGTCGCTAGATGGACCCCGTCGACGGATAACCGAAGAAGGAAACCATCATGGCGGAGAATTTGAGCGAAGCCACCAAGGCCATCGTGCGAGCCACCGTACCGGCGCTTGCCGCGCACGGGACGGCCATCACCGCGGCGATGTACAAGCGTCTGTTTCAGGATGCCGAAGTGCGCGAGCTCTTCAATCAATCCAACCAGGGCGAGGAGGGGCGCCAGACCAAGGCATTGGCGCAGGCGATCCTCGCCTATGCTCAGAACATCGACAATCTCGCCGTCCTCGGCAGCGCCGTCGAGCGCATCGCGCAGAAGCATGTCGGCCTGAACATCGAGCCGCGCCACTATCCCCATGTCGCGACCGCACTCCTCGCCGCGATCGGGGAGGTGCTCGGCGAAGCGGCGACCGACGAGGTGCTTGCCGCCTGGGGCGAAGCCTTCTGGTTCCTCGCCGATATCCTCATCGGCCGCGAGAGAAATATCTACGAGGAGCTGCAAGCCGCCGAAGGCGGATGGAACGGCTGGCGCCGCTTCCGCGTCACCGCCAAGCGCCGAGAGAGCGATATCATTACGTCGTTCGTGCTGAGCCCGGTCGACGCAGGCCCGGTCGTGGAGCACAAGCCGGGGCAATATCTGACCTTCCGCATCGCGATGCCGGGTCGTGCGCCACAGCGCCGCAATTACAGCATTTCGTGCGCGCCGAATACGCAGGCCTATCGCATCTCCGTAAAGCGCGAGCCACACGGGTTGGTCTCCAGCTTCCTGCACGACCATGTCGACGTGGGCGGCGAGATCGAGGTCGCGCCGCCGACCGGCGACTTCTATCTGCCGGCCGAACAGCAGCGGCCCGTCGTGCTCTTGAGCGGCGGCGTCGGGCTGACACCGATGGTGAGCATGCTCGAGGCGATCGCCGGGACCGGCGATGCGTTGCCGGTCCACTATGTGCACGGCGCCGAGAACGGTCAGGTGCACGCCATGGGGCCGCATGTCCGCAGCCTCGCCGCCGGCCGGCCGCACCTTAAGACGGCCATCTTCTATCAGAACCCGCACGACCGCGACGAGAAGGGCGTGCACTACGACGAGGACGGTTTCATCACGGTCGACTGGCTCGCCGAGAACACCCCGATAGCAGAGGCGGACTTCTATCTCTGCGGTCCTAAACCGTTTCTCGCGACCTTCGTGAGAGGACTTGCAAAGGCCGGCGTGCCAGAGGCCCGGATCCACTACGAGTTCTTCGGTCCGGCCGACGACCTGGCGGCCTGAGCGGACAAGAGGCGAGGGGCGGCCGTCGGCGGTCGCCCCTCAATTGATGTATGGAGGGATATCTTTATAGGGAGACCATCCGTTTCTTCGAAGGGAGGTCCGCGATGCGGCTGACCGTCTATTCCGACTATGCGCTTCGTCTGATGATGTATCTCGGCCTTAACCGCGAACAACTCTCGACCATCGCCGAGATCGCTGAGGCTTACGATATTTCCAAGGCCCATCTGATGAAGATTACCCATGAGCTCGGACAGAAGGGCCTGATCGAAACCGTGCGCGGACGTCACGGCGGCATGCGCCTTTCGCGCGACGCTGGCAGGATCGGCGTCGGCGAGATCGTTCGGGCCTGCGAGCCGGATTTCGCGATCGTACCCTGCATGGAGGAAGGTGCAGGTATCGTCTGCGCGCTGCAGCCGGCCTGTGTGCTCAAGCGCGCGCTGGCGGCCGCCGCCGCCGCCTTTCTCGATGTGCTCGACGGTTACACGCTTGAAGACCTCATCCGCCCCTCGGTACCACTCCGACGGCTGCTCAACCTATCGGAACCCGCCTAGTCGCCGGACCAACCTCCATCGGCTGTCAATATTGACAGTATACTGAATATCTGTATGCTTACTAATATCTGATCATCGATGGATGAAGCTTCCTAAGGAACGCCGCGACCTTGCGCAGCGTTTCCCGGAGGCATGGAGGAGAAGCAGCATGCAATTTCACCTGAACGGGTTCCGGACCGGCGATCCGGCCATCCTCGAACCGCTTGAAGGCGCGGAGATCGACGCCGCTGGCGCGCCACTCCCCGACAAGGTCGACGTGCTGATCGTCGGCTGCGGCCCGGCCGGCCTGACGCTGGCCGCTCAGCTTTCGGCTTTCCCCGACATTACGACGCGTATCGTCGAGCAGAAGGACGGGCCGTTGCAGCTCGGCCAGGCCGACGGTGTCGCCTGCCGGACCATGGAAATGTTCAATGCCTTCGACTTTGCCGATCGCGTCATGAAAGAGGCCTATTGGGTCAACGAGACGACGTTCTGGAAGCCGGACGGCGGCGCCAAGAACAGGATCGCCCGCGGCGGCCGCATTGAGGACACCGAGGACGGCCTTTCGGAATTCCCGCATGTGATCCTGAACCAGGCGCGCGTGCACGACTTCTACCTCGACGTGATGCGCCGCTCGCCGCGACGGTTGCAGCCGGACTATTCGCGGCGCCTGATGGATGTGACGATCGACGAGACCGCCTCCGATCACCCGGTGACGGTGTGGCTCGAGCGCATCGATGCGGAGCATGCGGGTCAGGTAGAGGTGGTCAAGGCCCGCTATGTCGTCGGCTGCGACGGTGCGCGCAGCGGCGTGCGCAAGTCGCTCGGCCAGGCTCTGAAAGGGGATTCGGCGAACCAGGCCTGGGGCGTGATGGACGTGCTCGCCGTCACCGACTTTCCCGACATCCGCCTGAAGGCGGCGATCCACTCCGCCACGGAAGGCAGCATCCTCATCATTCCCCGTGAAGGCGGCTATCTGGTCCGCCTCTATATCGAACTCGACAAGCTCAACGCCGACGAACGGGTTGCCGACCGCAATCTCACCGCCGACACGCTGGTCGCCGCGGCGAAACGGATCATCCATCCCTATACGCTCGATGTGAAGGAGATTGCCTGGTGGTCGTTCTACGATATCGGCCAGCGTCTCACCGACCGCTTCGACGACATCAGGGGAGGGGGCGTCGGGACGCGTACCCCGCGCGTCTTCATCGCCGGCGATGCCTGCCATACCCATAGCCCAAAGGCCGGGCAGGGCATGAATGTATCCATGCAGGACACGTTCAATCTTGGCTGGAAGCTGGCCGCGGTCCTTCGCGGCCAGGCCGCCCCGGATCTCCTTGACACCTATTCGGCCGAGCGCCACGCCATCGCCAAGGAACTGATCGACTTCGACCGCGACTTCGCCAGGATGTTCAGCGCCCGGCCGAAGGAGGCCGACGACGATGCCGAGGGCATCGATCCGGCCGAGTTCCAGCGCTATTTCGTCAAGCAGGGGCGTTTCACCGCGGGGACCGCCACGCGCTACCGGCCGTCGGCGATCTGCGCCGAACCGGCCCATCAGCGCCTGGCCGAGGGTCTGCCGATCGGTATGCGCTTTCATTCCGCGCCGGTCGTCAGGCTGGCGGATGCAAAACCCCTTCAACTCGGCCACGTGGTCAAGGCGGACGGACGCTGGCGTCTCTTTGCCTTCGCGGGCGCGGAGGATCCCGCCGCCGCGGGCTCGACCATCCGGGCTTTGTGCGATTTCCTGTCGGAATCGCCGGCCTCGCCCATCCGGCGCTACACTGCGTCAGGAGAGGATATCGATTCCGTGATCGATGTCCGTGCCGTGTTCCAAAACGACCATCGCACGCTCGCGCTTGACGCGCTGCCGCCACTTTTGCTGCCCGCCAAGGGCCGCTATGGCTTGCGCGACTACGAGAAGATGTTCTGTGCCGATCTTAGCGGCGGCAAGGACATCTTCGATCTGCGCGGCATCGATCGCACAAATGGCTGCATCGTCGTGGTCCGGCCCGACCAGTATGTGGCCCATGTCCTGCCGCTCGACGCCCATCGGGAACTCTCGGCATTCTTCGACGGCTTCATGCTGCCGCAGGGGTGACATTCGAGATGAGCCGCAGGAAAGATGCTGCAACATTCTAGAAATGCTGCATAATTCCTCAAATCTGTACCGATGCGAGGAATTATGCGCTAGGAACATTTCCCATGAAGACGCTCTATGCCATGCCGGGTCACCTCATCCGCCGCGCCCACCAGATCAGCACGGCGATCTTCGCCGAGGAATGCGCGGCTTACGATCTGACCGCCATCCAGTATGCGGCGCTCTCGGCAATCCGCAGCCATGCGGATCTCGACGCCACCCGCCTGTCGGGCGTGATCGCCTTCGACCGCACGACGATCGGCGGCGTACTGGACCGACTGGAAGCCAAGAGCTGGATCAAGCGCGAACCGAGCCCGACCGACCGGCGCATCAAATTGATCCGGCTGACGCCTGATGGCGGCAAGCTGCTGGAGGAGGTGGCTACAGCCGTCGCCCGCGTGCAGGAACGTCTTCTCGAACCCCTTGAGGGGGAGGACCGCGCGACGTTTTTGCGCCTCCTGGAGAGACTGACCGACGTTCACAACGACCTTACCTCGGCGCCGCTGCAAGCCCTGAGCGAGGCCGGATCGTAGCGGCCGTCTCCGCCAGCAGGGAATCGCCTCATGCCGGGCGATTTTGCCTTACCCTGCGTCAGGCGGAAAAGGTGCCCCGGCCTCCATATGCATTGCCAAAAAGTATCGATGGCGTCTTGACTTAGCAGGTCCACACCATACACTTTCCATTGTGATGTATCACACCCAGACGGAGGCAACCTATGAATGTAGACCTCTCGCGGCGTGACTTCCTGAAAGCGGCCGGCGCAACCGTCGTCGTGACCTCTTTCGGTGCGATGGGTTTTGACGAGGCCGAGGCCGCCGAAATCGCGCACGTCCGTCCCTTCAAGCTGACGACGACCACGGAAACCCGCAATACCTGTCCCTATTGCTCGGTTGCCTGCGGCGTCATCATCTATTCGAAGGGTGACCTTAGGAAAGGCGAGCCGGCGCACATCGTCCACATCGAAGGCGACGCCGACCATCCGACGAACCGCGGAACGCTCTGTCCCAAGGGGGCGGCGCTCAAGGACTTCGTGCACGCGCCGACCCGCCTCAAATATCCCATGCGTCGCAAGCCCGGCTCCGACAAGTTCGAGCGCATGTCCTGGGAAGAAGCCTTCGACCGCATCGCGCGCCTGATGAAGGACGACCGCGACGCCAATTTCGTGGCTGAGAACAAGGCGGGCCTTGCCGTCAACCGCTGGACGACGGTCGGCATGCTCGCCGCGTCCGCCACCACCAACGAGACGGCCTGGGCGACGTTCAAGTTCGCCAAGAGCCTCGGAATAGTCGGTTTCGACAATCAGGCACGCGTCTGACACGGCCCAACGGTGTCCAGTTTGGGCCCAACTTTTGGCCGTGGCGCGATGACCAACGCCTGGACCGACATCAAGAACACCGACCTCGTCGTCGTCATGGGCGGCAACGCGGCAGAAGCGCACCCCTGCGGCTTCAAATGGGTGACGGAAGCCAAGGCCCATCGCGGCGCCAAGCTGATCGTCGTCGATCCGCGCTATACGCGCACGGCCTCGGTATCGGATTTCTACGCCCCCATCCGCCAGGGAACGGACATCGCCTTCCTGAACGGCGTGATGAAATACTGCATCGACAACGACAAGGTGCAATGGGAGTACGTCAAGGCCTTCACCAATGCGGCCTATATCATCAAGGACGGCTTCGGCTACAAGGACGGCCTGTTCACCGGCTATGACCCGGAAAAACGCGATTACGACAAGTCGACCTGGGACTACGTGCTCGGCGACGATGGTTTTGTCACCATGGACCCGACGCTTGAGCATCCGCGCTGCGTTTGGAACCTTTTGAAGGAGCAACTGGCCCCCTATACGCCTGAGATGGTCGAGCGCATCTGCGGCACGCCGAAGGACAAGTTCCTGAAGGTGGCCGAAATGATCTCGGAATGCTCGTCGAAGACGAAGACGATGACGTCGATGTATGCGCTCGGCTGGACCCAGCATTCCAGCGGCTCGCAGAATATTCGGGGCATGGCGATGCTGCAGCTCATCCTCGGCAATATCGGCGTGCGCGGCGGCGGCATGAACGCGCTTCGCGGTCACTCCAACATCCAGGGATTGACCGATCTCGGGCTGATGTCGCACCTGCTCACCGGCTATCTGACGATGCCGACGGAGAAGGACAAGGACTTCGAGACCTATATGTCGACGCGGCAGTTCAAGCCACTGCGGCCCGGCCAGACCAGCTACTGGCAGAACTACCGGAAGTTCATGGTCTCCTTCCAAAAGGCCATGTGGGGCGATGCGGCGCGCGCCGACAACAGCTGGGCCTTCGAGTACATCGCCAAACTCGACGTGCCGTCCTACGACGTACTGCGCATGTTCGAGCTGATGTTCGACGGCAAGGTCAACGGCTATCTCTGCCAGGGCTTCAACCCTATCCTCGCCTTCCCGAACCGCGACAAGAACACGAAGGCGCTGTCTAACCTCAAGTGGCTCGTCACCATGGATCCGCTGGAAACCGAGACGGCTCGCTTCTGGGAGAACCATGGCGACTTCAACCCGGTCGACACCGCTTCGATCCAGACCGAGGTAATCCAGCTGCCGACGACCTGCTTCGCGGAGGAGGAGGGGTCGCTCACCAACTCCGGCCGCTGGCTGCAATGGCACTGGGCCGGAGGTTCGCCGCCGGGCGAGGCCAAGCACGATACCTATATCATCGCGCAGATCTTCCTGCGGCTGAAGGCGCTCTACCAGAAGGAAGGCGGCGCCTTCCCCGATCCGATCGTCAATCTCACCTGGGACTACACCGATCCGGGCGAGCCGACGCCGGAGGAGCTGGCGAAGGAGATCAACGGACGGGCGCTCGCCGATATCACGGATCCGGCCGATCCGACCAAGGTTATCGTTGCGACCGGCAAGCAGCTCTTGAACTTCTCGCAGATGAAGGACGACGGCACAACCATGTGCGGCTGCTGGATCTATTCCGGCTGCTTCAACGAGAAGGGCAACAACATGGCCCGGCGCGACAACCACGATCCCGACGAGACCGGCGCCTATCTCGGCTGGACCTTCGCCTGGCCGCTCAACCGCCGCACGCTCTATAACCGCGCCTCCGCCGACCTTACGGGCAAGGCCTGGGATCCCACCCGCAAGATCATCGAGTGGGACGGTACGAAATGGGCGGGCTACGACGTGCCCGATATAGCGCCCAACGCCAAGCCCGGCGATGTCGGGCCGTTCATCATGAACCAGGAGGGCACGGCGCGGCTGTTCTCCCGGGGTCTCATGCGCGACGGGCCGTTCCCGGCGCATATGGAGCCGTTCGAATCCCCCGTCGCCAACGTCTTCAATCCGAAGATGCGCGGCAATCCCGTCGCCCGCATCTTCAAGACGGATGCGGATCAGCTCGGCACGCCCGACGAGTTCCCCTATGCGGCGACCTCCTACCGGCTCACCGAGCATTTCCACTTCTGGACCAAGCACAACCGCGTCAACGCGGTGCTGCAGCCGGAATTCTTCGTGGAGATCTCCGAGGAACTGGCCAAGGAAAAAGGGATCGCCAACGGCGGCTGGGTCCGCGTCTGGTCGAAACGCGGCTCGATCAAGGCCAAGGCCATGGTCACCAAACGCATCCGGCCGCTGATCTGTGACGGTAAGCCCGTCCATGTGGTCGGCATTCCGCTGCACTGGGGCTTCACGGGAGCGGCAAGGAAGGGCTTCGGCCCCAACTCGCTTGCGGCCTTCGTCGGTGACGCCAATATCGAAACGCCGGAATCCAAGGCGTTCCTCGTCAATATCGAACCCTCGACGGCGCCAAAGGATAGGGAGGGCATAGCCTGATGGACAGTCCGCGCACCGCCGTCAGCAATCCGCCGGTACAGCCGGTGGAAAGCAACCTCACCGAAAGCGATCTCATCCGCCGCTCGGCCACCGCGAGGTTGCCGCAGCCCGCCCGGCAGCTGACGCCGGTCGCCAAGCTCATCGACGTCTCGAAATGCATCGGCTGCAAGGCCTGCCAGTCGGCCTGCATCGAATGGAACGACACCAATCCTGCCATGGAGGAGAATGTCGGGAGCTACACCAACCCGCACGACCTCACCGAGGACATGTTCACGTTGATGCGCTTCACCGAGTGGGTGAACCCGGAGAACGACAATCTCGAATGGCTGATCCGGAAGGACGGCTGTATGCATTGCGCCGATCCGGGCTGCCTGAAAGCCTGTCCGGCGCCGGGCGCGATCGTGCAATATTCGAACGGCATCGTCGATTTCATCCACGAAAATTGCATCGGCTGCGGCTACTGCGTGAAAGGCTGTCCCTTCAACATTCCGCGCATTTCGCAAGTCGATCATCGCGCCTACAAATGCACCCTCTGTTCCGACCGTGTGGCGGTGGGGCAGGGACCCGCCTGCGCCAAGGCGTGCCCTACGCAGGCGATCGTCTTCGGCACCAAGGACGATATGAAGAAGCACGCCGAGGAACGCATCACCGACCTCAAATCCCGCGGCTATGACAATGCCGGCCTGTACGACCCGCCCGGCGTCGGCGGCACCCATGTCATGTACGTCCTGCACCACGCCGACAAGCCGCACATTTATGCCGGCCTGCCCGACGACCCGCGCATCTCGCCGATTGTAGAAGTCTGGAAGGGTGTCACCAAGTATGCGGGCCTGGCGGCAATGGGCTTGGCGGCTGCGGGCGCGATCCTGCACGGCGTCTTCGGCAAGCCGAACCGTGTGCAGCGCGAGGACGAGGAGAATGCCGAGCGCCTCGTCGATGCGGCCGAAAACGGTCGCGGGGAGGACGCATGAGCGGGTCAAGAGACATATTGCCCGACGACGAGATCCACCGGGGACCGCCGATCACGGTTGGCCGCTACGGGCCGGGAAAGCGGCTCAATCACTGGATCACGGCGTCATGCCTCATCCTGCTTGCGCTTTCGGGTTTGTCGCTGTTTCATCCTTCGCTTTTCTTCCTGACGGGGCTCTTCGGCGGCGGCCAGAACACCCGCATGCTGCACCCCTGGATCGGCGTAGTGCTGTTCTTGAGCTTCTTCATCCTCTTCGCGCAGCTTTGGCGCGCCAATCTGCCCACCCGCGCCGACGTGCAATGGACCTCGCAGATCGGTGACTTCATCGCCGGCCATGAGGAGCGGTTGCCAGAGCTCGGCAAATACAATGCCGGGCAGAAACTCATCTTCTGGGGCATGGCCTTTTTCATCATCGTGCTCATCGCAACCGGCCTCCTCGTCTGGGACCAGTATTTCGGGGAAACGACACCGATCGATCTCAGGCGCGCCGCCATCCTTATTCATTCGATCAGCGCTGTTCTGATCCTCCTGCTCTTCATTCTGCACGTCTATGCCGCGATCTGGACGCGCGGGACGCTCCGGGCGATGACACGCGGAACGGTCACCGGCGGTTGGGCCTGGCGCCATCACCGCAAGTGGCTGAAGGAACTCGCTGGACGCGGCCGGATCGATCCGGCAGAATGATCTAGACAATGCACCCGCCAGGGCAGAGAGGGGTGCCTTCTGGGGTGGCGTCGCAAATGGCGCGCAAAGGACGCTTTAAAGCTGTGACCGGTCGGTCCGCGAGGTCAAATGTCCGCATCCTCCATTCAGCCCGATCCCTCAAGTGTGGGGGGCATCGCCAAGGCGCGGTTCGTCGTCACGCCCGATCCGCCGCGTCTGTTCTCCATTCGCGCTGCCCGCTTCGCGGCGCTTGCCGAAGGTAGCAGGCTTTCTCCCTATCTCCGTTTTCTCGCCGGTATCGCCGGTATCCAGGCAGCGCTCGCCGAAAGCCTGCCCGCACCTTCGCCCGTCCCCGCCGATCAGATCGCGTTGGCGCGGCAGAACGCCATGCCGCCGATCGACCGCCTGGCAATGGCCGGATCGTCGGAATGTCGCCAGACGCTGCGCGACTTCCTTGATCGGCTGGCCGCGCTGGAAAAGCCTGCGGCCGCCGCGGCGGCACTTGCGCAGCTTCGCGATGCGGATGCGAAGGAACTCGATCGGATCGTCGCCAACGTCGTTGCCGATATCCTGCCGGCTGAGAGCCTTGCCCAGCACCTCTATGTGGTCGCCGCGATCCAGATCCACGCGGCCCGCCTTGCCGCAACCCTCGACCACGAGCGACTTGCCCCGATCCGCGTAGGCGTCTGTCCGGCCTGCGGCGGGAGGCCCGTCGCCTCCATCGTGACCAGCGTCCAAGACATGGAGGGCGTGCGCTACGCCTCCTGTTCCTGCTGCGCCACCTCGTGGAACGAGGTGCGCGTCAAATGCCTGGCCTGCGGTTCGACCAAGGGCATCGGCTACCGCGCCGTCGAAAGCGGTGTCGACGAGGCGACGATCAAGGCGGAAGTCTGCGACAGCTGCTTCTCCTGGACCAAAATTCTCTACCAGAACAAGAACCCGTCGCTGGAAGCGGTCGCCGACGACGTCGGAAGCCTTGGCCTCGACCTTCTGATGAAGGATACCGACTACCACCGCGCCGGCTTCTACCCCTATCTCGCGGGCTACTAATCCATGGCCGACCTTTTAGACCTTCGCGCGCTTCCCTCTATCGACCAGATGCTGAATGCGCCCGATGCCGCGCCGCTGCTTGAACGTCATGGCCGGGCGGTGGTGACGGAACAACTGCGCAGCCTGCTTGCCGAAATCCGCCAGGCGGTTCGTGACGGCGGCGGCGCGCTGCCGCAGATAGACGACGTCTTTGCCTCACTGCTTTGTCGTCTCGACTATCGTAGCCGGTCGAACCTTCGCCCGCTCTTCAACCTTACCGGCACGGTGCTGCACACCAATCTCGGCCGGGCGCTGCTGGCCGAGGAGGCCATCGCCGCCGCGGTCGACGCGATGCGTGAGGCAGCCGCCCTCGAACTCGACCTGGACACCGGAAAGCGCGGCGAGCGGGACAGCCACCTGCGCATGCTTCTGTGCGAACTGACCGGCGCCGAGGACGCGACGGTCGTCAACAACAACGCCGCGGCCGTGCTGATCGCGCTTGCGACGGTGGGAGAGGGGCGCGAAGCCATCGTCTCGCGTGGCGAACTCATCGAGATCGGCGGCGCCTTCCGCATGCCCGACATCATGAAGCGCGCCGGCGTCCGGCTCGTCGAAGTAGGCACGACCAACCGCACCCATCCGCGCGACTATCGCAAGGCCATCGGCCCCGATACCGCGCTGATCCTGAAGGTGCACACGTCCAACTACCGCATCGAAGGCTTCACCGCCGAGGTGCCGGGTGCGGAACTCGCCGTCATCGCCCGCGAGGCCGGGGTCGTGCTCCTGAACGATCTCGGTTCTGGAACCCTCGTCGATCTTTCGCGCTATGGACTTGCGAGGGAACCGACAGTGCGCGAGGCGGTCGCCGACGGCGCCGATCTCGTGACCTTTTCCGGCGACAAGCTGCTCGGCGGCCCGCAGGCCGGCTTCATCGTCGGCCGCAGGGACCTGATCGCCGAGATCAACCGCAATCCGTTGAAGCGGGCGTTGCGCCTCGACAAGATCCGCATTGCCGCCCTGGCGTCGACGCTCAAACTCTACCGCGACCCGGACCGTCTTGCCGCCCGCCTGCCGACGCTGCGGATGCTGACGCGCCGCGAGGGAGAAATCCGGGCGCAGGCGGAGCGGCTGCGCCCGCAGCTTGCCCGGCTTTTGGAAAAACACGGGTTCACTGTGGAGATATGCGCCTGCCGCAGCCAGGTCGGCTCCGGCGCTTTGCCTGTCGATACGCTCCCGAGCGCGGGTCTGCGCATCCTCGGGGAAAGAGGCACCAACCTCGAACGCCTGGCCGCCGCTTTGCGGGCGCTCGCCCGGCCAGTGATAGGTCGGCTGGGCGACGGCGCGTTGATCCTCGATCTGCGCTGTCTTGCAGACGAGGCGGGCTTTCTCGAAAGCCTGTCGCAGGTGAGCGGTCATGGGCTGGCTTGACCATCTCACCAGGGCAAAGCCGAAGCCGGCGGCCGACGCGATGGCCGACGCGCTTCAAGCAGCCAATGCTGGCGACTACAGCCGCGCCCTGTCGATCTGGGAACCGCTTGCCCGAGAAGGCGTCGCGCGCGCCCAGAACAATATCGGCGCGTGTTTCGCGGAAGGGCTCGGCATTCCGCGCAACCGGGAGATGGCGCTGAAGTGGCTCACGCTGGCGGCGACCGCCGGCGATCCTGTCGGCCAGCGCAACTATGCCGCCTTCCACATGCAGGGGGTGACCGGCAGCGACCCCGACTATGCGCTTGCAGCGCAGTACTATCAAAAAGCCGCCGAACAGGGCGACCCGACGGCTCAGGACATGCTGAGCTGGATGCTGCTTGAAGGCGAGATCGTGCCTGCTGACCCGCTAAAGGCGCGCCATTGGGCGGAGCGGGCCGCTGAAGCTGGCATTGCCGCATCGATGACGCGGCTCGGCATGCTCTACCATAATGCGCTCGGCGTGCCGCGCGGAGCGGAAAGGGCGGTCCACTGGTGGGAAAAGGCCGCCGCAAAGGGCGATGCGGACGCGCAGGCCATGCTGGGTGCGGCCCTGCATATCGGAGTCGGTATCCCGCGCGACGGGGTCGCTGCCCTTGCCTGGTTGATCCGGGCGAGCAATGGCGGCAGCACGCTGGCGCAGCCCTTCCTCGGACCCGTCCGCGACGGCCTCTCGGCCGCCGAGATTGAGGACGCCGAGCGCCACGCGGCAATGCCACTTGGAGAGACGCCATGATCGTCGGCATGGCGGGCCATATCGATCACGGCAAGACGGCGCTCGTCCAGGCGCTGACCGGCGTTGATACCGACCGCCTGAAGGAAGAGAAGGCGCGCGGCATCACCATCGATCTCGGTTTCGCCTATGCCCGCTTCGCGGCGGAGCGGGTGACCGGCTTTGTCGACGTCCCCGGTCACGAGCGCTTCGTCCATACGATGCTGGCCGGCGTCGGCGGCATCGACTATGCGCTTCTGGTGGTCGCCGCCGACGACGGCATCATGCCGCAGACGCTCGAACACCTCGCGATCCTCGATCTTCTCGGCGTCAGGCGCGGGGTCGTCGCGCTCACCAAGGCCGATCTTACCGACGCCGCGCGTCGGGAAGCGGTGACGCGGGAAATCCGCGTGATGCTTGCCCCGACTGGGCTGGCGGACGCCCCGATCCTGCCCGTTTCCACAATTACCGGCGAGGCGCTCGACAGTCTGAAAGACCTGCTGGCCCAGGCGGAGGCCGAAACCGTGGCGCGACGCGCCGGAGGTCGGTTCCGGCTTGCCGTCGATCGCTGCTTCACGCTTTCGGGCGCCGGCACGGTCGTCACGGGCACGGTGCTTTCCGGCTCGGTTGCCGTCGGCGACCGGGTGACGGTTTCGCCGGCCGGGCTTGCGGCCCGCGTACGCTCGATCCACGCCCAGAACCGGCAGGCGGCGCATGGCTCGGCTGGCGAGCGCTGCGCTTTGAACCTCGCGGGCGAGGGGATCTCCAAGGAGGCCATCGTGCGCGGCGACCTGGTGGTCGATGACCTGCTGCACGCGCCGGCGGAGCGCATCGATGCCGAGCTTTTCGTGCTTGCCGGCGAGCCGAAGCCGATCGGCGAGTGGTTTCCCGCCCGGCTGCATCATGGCAGCACGGAAGCCGGCGTCCGCATCGTGCCGCTGGAAGCGCCCGTTCATCCGGGCGGTACTGCCAAGGTACAGCTCGTGCTCGACCGGCCGATTGCCGCCGCCGTCGGCGACCGCTTCATCCTGCGCGACGTCTCGGCGCGGCGCACCATCGGCGGCGGCCGGCTGCTCGATCTCAGGGCGCCGCTGCGCAAGCGTCGATCCCCGGAGCGGCTGGCATTCCTCAACGCCGCTTCCCGCGCGGATCCGGCCGAGGCGCTGTCCGCCCACCTTGCCGCGCCGCCCTTCCTCGTCGATCTCGATGCCTTCGCCCGCGATCGGGCGCTGTCGGAAGAGGAATTGCGCGCCGCGATCGATGCCGCCTCCGCCGAGATCGTTGCCAGCACGCCCCGGCGACTTGCGCTGTCGCCGGTTCAGCGCCGCGCCCTCTCCGAGGAAATCGAAAGGATACTGGCCGCCTTTCACGCCGGCAATGCGGACCTTCAGGGGATCGGCCGCGAGCGGCTGAGATTGCTGGTGACGCCACGGCTGCCCGCGCCGGCGTTTCTGGCGGCGCTGAGGGCCGAGCAGGCCGAGGGCAAGCTCGTGCTCGAAGGCGCCTTCGTCAGGCTGCCGGGCCATGTCGTGCGCCTGAGCGAAGCGGAGGAGAGGTTCTACGCCCTGCTGGTTCCGCATCTTGAAGGGGAAGGGCGCTTCCGCCCGCCGCGCGTGCGCGATTTCGCCGAAACGCTCGACCTTGCCGAACGCGAGGTACGCGAAGTGCTGAAGCTTGCCGCCCGGCTCGGCCGCGTGGACGAGATCCGCCACGACCATTTCTTCAGCCGCAAGGCGACGGCGGAGATGGTCGAGATCATCGCCGAGGTCGCGGGAGTGGCCGAGCACGGCGCGTTTCCCGCCGGCCACTTCCGCGATCGCGTCAACAACGGCAGAAAGGTTGCGATCGAAATACTCGAATTCTTCGATCGCCAGGGAGTGACGATCCGGCGCGGAGATCTACGCCGCGTCAACCCGCACCGGCTCGACCTTTACCGCGAGCCGGCTCCCGATGCCGGGGAGGCAAAGAGAACAACCCGTCCTCGGTGGGGCCGTAGTTGACTCAGGCTGAAAGCCTAGCCTCGAAGTTGCTGGCGGCCTCATCGAGCGCTTCTTCTGCCCACTGATTGAGGCTCTTGCCGGATAGTTCAGCGGCAACGGCTGCTTTTCTATGAACATTGGGAGAAACGCGGAACATCATCTTGCCAGAATATGGTTTCTGGGGTTCCTTCCCCAAGACCTCGCAGCTCCTAAGGTAATCCTCGACGGCCTCATGAAAGGCTTCCTTCAGGCCAACAACGGAATCTGAATGAAAGCCGACGACGTCCTTGATGCCGGCGATTCTACCGAAGAAGATTTCGTCTTCGCTGTCGAATTCGATGCGGGCGCTGTAGCCGTTGTAGTTCATGATATTGGTCATGGCGTCACTCCGATCAAAGCAAGAAATTCCCGAGCATCCTTGACTTGGTAGCGCTTGGCTTCCTTTTCCGGGTGAGGGCGATGGAAACTTGAAACGTTGCCATCCTTCACGAAGCGGACACGGGAACCGTCGACTTCAATGATCTCGCAACCAGCAGCAAGAAGAAGGCTTTCGATATCGGCCCACTCAATCGTTTCCGATACTGGGAGACAGCCGCCAGTATCTTCTTCTGCTTGCTGTTCATGCTAGCAAGGTAGGTGGTCAACAAACGTTTTGCAAGCACATTGTGCTAGCGCCTCGCGGGGCGGCAGCTGAACGAACTGCGCAGATCGACGAGATTATCAGCCGCGCTGCAGTGGACAGAGGCGAATGCAAAGGGTAGCAAAGCGGTAGCAATTGCCGGCGTTTGCACGTTGGATTTTTGCGAAATGGCAATGAAATCAATGTTTGGAGGAGAAACATGCCCGGTGGCATGTCCGGACTTCAAATCCGGGTGGGGCAGCGAGGCTGTCTCGGGTGGGTTCGACTCCCATTCTCTTCCGCCATCGGGGAAAACCCAATGATGGCCCGCCAGACGGATTTCGACAAGCGGTTGGCCTATGCCTAGACCGTTTGTTTTTACGGTCAGCATGCCTCTTTCGGTTCGGCCTCCATCGCAAGATCGAGGCCGCGCGCGGTTGGCGGTTGCCAGGTCTTTGAGTCTTCGGTCGCGCCTTGCGGGCTGGTCCCGATGTGAGCGCCGCCCGTGCCGCCGGTCCAGCCCGTCGATCCGGCGTTGCCGGGGGCGGTACCGTCGCCGCTTGCCGTGTCGGGCGGCGTCGCCGGCTCGGCCTTGCCGGCGGCATTGGCGCAAGGAGCGGCCTGGTCCGCGGCGCGTAGTTCCGCGAGCCCCATGGATGCGAAGGTGAGGACGGTTACCGCAAGAAGGCCCACGGGCCGCAGCGTTTTCAGGTCGCGCATCGCATTCTCCATCGTCGGAATGGGTAATGCAGCGAGAAACGCCCGGTGCGCCCGCTTGTTCCTGTTGGCGGCGCAATGCGCTCAGGCGACAACCCTTATGCCGACCGGGCCGGTCTCGGCCCTTCCGATCACACGGGCCATGGGATAGCCGGCATCGCGGATCGTCCGCAGGATGGTCTCAGCCTTTTCGGCGGCGCAGGCGACGAGCAGTCCGCCTGATGTCTGGGGATCAGCAAGCAGCAGGCGCTGCCAATCGGGCAGTCCCTCAGGCAGGAAAACCTCCGCACCGTAGCTCTGCCAGTTGCGCCCGGACGCGCCGGTGACATACCCCGCCTCCGCGAGTGCCTCGGCCTCGGAAAGGAAGGGAAGACGCGACAGTTCAAGGGCAAGCGTCACGCCGGACGCGCGGGCCATTTCAAGGCCGTGGCCGAGGATGCCGAAGCCGGTGACGTCGGTCAGCGCGTGCAGGTCGGGATCGCGCGCGAGCTCCGATCCGACCCGGTTGAGGAGCGTGGTCGAGGCGATCATTTCGTCGTAGCAGGCCGGCGGCAGCGCGTTTTTCTTCAGCGCCGCGGAATAGATGCCGACGCCGAGCCCCTTGGTCAGGATCAGCGCGTCGCCGGGCCGGGCGCCGCCGTTGCGGCGCAGTTCGTCCGGCCGGCAGAGGCCGATGACGGCAAGCCCGTAGATAGGCTCGACGCTGTCGATCGAATGGCCGCCGGCCACCGGTATTCCGGCTTCGGCGCAGATGCTCGCGCCGCCTTCGAGGATTTTTCTGATCGTATCGGGCGCGAGCTTGCCGATCGGCATGCCGACAATGGCGAGCGCCAGGATCGGCCGCCCGCCCATGGCATAGATATCGGAAATCGCGTTGGTGGCGGCGATCCGCCCGAAGTCGCGCGGATCATCGACAACAGGCATGAAGAAATCCGTGGTGGCGATCACGCAAGTGTCGTCGTCGATCTGCCAGACGGCGGCATCATCGGCCGCCTCATTGCCGACGAGAAGCTGGGCGAAGGGCGCCGTCGCCGGCTGGTTGGCAAGCAGGTTCTGCAAAACCGAAGGCGCGAGCTTGCAGCCGCAGCCGCCGCCATGGGCAAGGTCCGTAAGGCGTATCGCAACAGTGTCCATGCAGCCCTCCGACGATATGAATCCCGCCAGCGCCGGTCGATCGCCATGGCGTCCGCCTGCTCTTGTCCAAGAGAGCTTGGAACCGGTACGCGAAAGTCAATAGCGCTGCCGCGAGCACACCTCTCGCACCGCATCTCCGAAAACGCCGCCAGGTCGCGCAAACGGCTCGCGCGGTGGCGTACGGCGTTTGCCATCAAGGCAACCGCCGTGCGTACCGGATCGATGGTTTTGCAGCAGGAAGCAGACCCAGCCCGCTGATCTAGAGGCGTGCCTCTACATTTTCTTTAAGATGGCTTCATCCCCGGCGATGTTTCCCAGCCAGCATTTCTCGTAGATGTTCGTTGGTGGATTGGGGATCTGCGCCTTCAACCGGCTGAGCAGTTCGAGTTCGCCCTTCACCAACGCTGCGAGCTTGGTTTGGTCCGCCGCGGCGTATTCGTCATGCGCCAACTGGTGGTTCTCGAAGCTGGTGAGCCAGCCTTTCCTTATATCCGCGTCGAGGTCCGTCTCGTTGACGATGGCCACGAACCGCTTCACCATGGATGCTTCTTTTTCAAGCACGTTCCTTGCGTTTTCCTGCACCATATTTGCCTCCATTGCTTGGACAAAAGGATAGTGGAATTTCAAGGCCTGGTCATACTTGGTGGGATTGGCATTTCAGCGCGACAGCGTAACAGAAATCCAAGCGATCCGCACTGCCCATTGCTCGGTCGATTTTATCAGCGCGAATGCTTGATCGGCATGACGAGGCAAGACAGCAGCGCGCCCGACTTGTAAAATTCCGACATCGAGAAAACCCGCAAACTGCGGCCAAATCGCGCGCAGATCTGTTCCAGGCGATCGATCTTGGCCTTCTCGACCTCATATCTCGCACTACCGCTTTCAAGCTCCTGGATATCGGAATCGCAGATCACCTCGCCGGGCAGCAACAGGCCGTTGGTCATGCCGGAGCGCGCCTCGTCCGGCGAGATATCGATGATCTCGCAATGCTGCTCGATCATCCGCAGACAGGTTCGATCGGCAAGCGACGTGCACAGCATCAGCGCCTCGTCGCTCAGGCGAAACACCCAGCAGTCCAGGTGATAGAGGTAGGGATCGGTAATATGAAACGGCACGATTTCCATGTCGAAGCGCTTGGCGGCCCAGGAAAGCGCATTGCGCGACGTTCGCATTCCATGCGCCCCGATATAGAGGTTGCCCCTGACATGCTTGAGATCCGCTTCACCCTCGAGATAGACCGGTGCGCCACCGATGGTTTTCGGCGGCCGCTCGACCGAAAAGTTCATCAGCTTGAAGAAGTCGATGCCGACCTTTGCCTCCCCGACACGGGGCTCGGTCTTGAACCGCGAAATGATCACCGTGTCCCTGGCGCAATGCGGCAGCACCACGCCGAGGTTTGAGACGTAGGTCTGATCCTGCAGCCCGAACTCGGTCGGCAGAAGATAGACGATGGCGTGCTGGGTGACATGCCGGTAGAGGCCCTGGAATTGCGCAACCGCTCGATCAAGCCGAACGCCCCGGTCCTCGGGGCTCAGGTCTTCCATCCAGACGTTGTTGGGAACCTCCGTCGAGAGCGACAACGGCAAGTTCATCAGCAGGACCGGGCAGTCCAGGCCGGCAACCCGAAGACCTTCGGAGAAGGATCGCACCGGAGCGCCGCCAGGAGGCGCCGATTTCCCGGCATCCTGGGCACGGTTTTGCGTCGGACCACCGTCGGCATGCAATGGCTGAGGAAGCTCCTGATGCATGACTGTCCCCCTGTCCGCGCAAATCTGCGCTGTCGCAACCAACCTCGGCCAAGCGCCGATCAAGCCCTTATTTCAATTGGGCAGTCCCGCCCGCCGGAACGATTCCACGCGCCGATCGACCTGCTCCTTGAGCTTATAGGGACGGGTCTGTACGAACTCGGCGATCGAGAACTTCGGCTCCAATGCGAGGATCTCCTTGACGATCCTGCGCGCGTCGTCGCTGCGGCCGATCTTCGGATCGGCGTAGGCCGCAGCGAGCGTCGGCAAGAGCCAGAGTTGATCCTCGGTCGGTTTCGGATCGACCACATCCTCGAGCGTCGCAATCGCCTCGGCCGGCATGCCGGCTTCCTGATAGGCCCATCCCAGATATTCCGAATACCAGCTGTCGTGGAACGGGTTGAGGCGGATTGCTTCCTTGAGCTGCGTCACGGCCTGTTCCGGATGGCCGATATAGATCAGCAGATTAGCCATCTCAGCCAGGAGCTCCGCGTCGTTCGGATTGAGTTCCCGAGCGCGCGTGTAGCTCGTCGATGCCTTGTCGTAATCGCGGTTGTAAAGGGATGCCCAGCCGAGAACCCAGTGGCTGCGATAGTCGTTGCTGTCCAGCCGGACGGCCTTCTCAGCCATCTCGAGGGTCAGCGCAAGGGTCTTGTCGTAGTCGTCGGTCCAACCGAAATCGTAGTCCGAGGAATAGGTCCAGGCGAGGCCGGCATAGGCGCGGGCATAGTTCGGGTCCTCAGACCTGGACTTTTCGAACAGATCGCGCGCGGCCTGATTATCCTCTCGCGTGAAATTCGACCACTTCTGCCAGCCTTTCATCAGGTAGTCATAGGCGGTGAAGCTGTTGGGGTTTTTCGCCGCCAGCCGTGCGATCTCTGCATCGGCGAGTTTGCCGTGGGTGCCCATGAGGGTTCCGGCAATGGACCGGGTAATGTCGTCCCTTATCTCGAATATGTTGTCCAATTGCCGATCATAGCGGTCACCCCAGAGCTGGTGTCCGGACTCCGCATCGATCAACTGTGCCGTCACGCGAATGGTTTGACCGGATCGCTGCAGAGTGCCCTCCACGACGTAATGAACGTTAAGTTCTTCCCCGATTTTATGAACTTCCGTCGGCCTGTCCTTATACCGCATCGTAGAACTTCGAGCCATGACCAATATGTCGGGAAACTTTGCAAGAACGGTGGTCAATTCCTCTGTGATGCCGTCGGCGAGATACTGTTGATCGCCGTTCGCGCTGATATCGTCAAAAGGAAGAACGGCGATGGCGGGATGTTCGGGCAGGGAAGATTCACCGTGGTTGAGCATGCGCTCTATCGCGGAAGGCATGCTCAAATAGAAGGCGCTGGCCACGACCAGGAGCGGAAACATCACCAGCCCGGTGAAAAGCCCGAAGCGGCGCTTGTAGATCGACGGAAGGATCCTTTTTCGCCAAGGCAACGGCGTCGAGGAAAGTCGATAGACATGCACCGGCTCGGCAATGTTCTTCAAGCGGTATTGCCCGATGTCCTCGAAGGCAATCTCCACCACTTTTTTGATCTGATCGTAAACGGGCTGCGAAATGCAGACCCCACCGGGATTAGCGATCTGTTCGAGCCTTGATGCGACGTTTACGCCGGTTCCGTAGAGGTCGTGTTCGTCAGCAATCATGTCGCCGAGATTGACGCCGATCCTGAACATCATGCGCCGGCTTTCGGGCACGGACGCATTGCGATCCTCGATCTCGTGCTGGATCTCGACCGCACAGCGAATGGCGTCGATGATGCTTTGGAATTCGGCCGATATGCTATCGCCGGCAGTGTTGAAGATGCGGCCGCGATGGGCAACGATCACTTCTGCGGCAACGGCCCGGTATGCGAACAAAGTGGCGGTGGTCGCCTCTTCGTCGTATTCCATGAGGCGGCTATACCCGGCCACATCAGCAGCGAGTACCGCTACAAGCCGACGCTCCATGACCGAGGCCTCCTCCTAGCGCATAATTCCCTAAATCAGCTTCGATTCAAGTGGAAAATTATGGGCCATTTCAAAGTGCTGCAGCGACACAAGCGCGTCCTGAAGACGCGCGACGCAGTGAGCGGCCGCAAAGGTCGGACAAGACAACATCCGATGATAGGAGATTGGTTGCCTCGACGCTAGCAGTCCTTGCGCCGCCACGGACGCCGCCGGCGGGGCGGCAAGGCGCGTTCGCGCCGAAACGAAGCTGGCGGTTTGGCGGATCGGCGCCGCACCACAGAAACTAACTTTCTTTTTCGGAATCGAGGCAAATGCCCTTTTCCTTGTTTAGTACGATTATATATGGCCACGGGGATGGGAAGTACCAACATCCCAATCCGGCATCGGAGTATGCCGGTCAGCCAGAGCAGTGCCCAAGGGACGAACAGCCTCGCATTTTTCTATTTTATGGCGCTGAATTTCTTCGCGTTATCACGTTGGTCGCGCAGATCATCGCCGCGCCCACACAATTCTGCACACGAAAAGGGGATGCCAATGAGAAACTTCTTGACACTCATCGCGACGACGTCACTAGCACTTTCGTCTGCGATGACAGCCTACGCGCAAAATCCAGTTCCCAGCGCCAGCGATGTACTGGTCAAGTATGGGGAAGTCGAGAACTGGACCGTCTATACAAATCAGACCCGCGGCGATTGCGTGATCGTGCGCGACTATGGATCGGGTTCGGTGCAAATGGGGGTCACCGCAAATAAGGAAGTGGGCTATCTTGGGGTGTTCTCGAAGGAGGATATCGGCCTTAAGAACGGGACCAAGTCGGAAGTGTTCGTCTCCATCGGCGGGCATCTCTATGGCGGTGTTGCCACCAGCACCCACGGCGAACTCAAGGGCGGATATTCTGGCGGCTACATCCTCACAGACAACCCGGAGTTCAAGCGCGCCGTGGCGAAGAAATACGAGATGATAGTGTTTCCAGAAACCAAGGGAACCTTTGTCGTCGATCTGAAGGGAACCTACAAGGCAATGGCAATGGGCAAGAAGTGCCTGAAGCATTGACCGCCTGCTTTGATATAGCCAGTTCGACATCATACCGCTCGCCCGTGTGAAAACGGGTGGCGGTTTTTAAAGGGGATCACACAATGCACGCATTGAAGCCTCTACTCACCGCTTTGGTGGCCACTATGTTCCTCGCAGGCTCGGCAGGACTGTCCTCTGCGACGGATCAGGCGCAACAACGCCGCACCGGGCGTGACGTCAAACAAGATACGCGGCAAACGTCACGCGATACGAAGCAGGATTGCCGCGCCGCCAACCAGCAAAGCAACGCTGCTTGCCGTCAGGATAAGCACCAGACGAAACAGCAGGGACGCCAGCAGTCCCGAGACATCAAGTATTAAGTAGCAAGCACAAATCAGCGCATCACATGTGTGCTCATCGAACCGCCGGCCTGTCGCCGGCGGATTTCGTCTGTCGTTTCAATGAACTTGGAAGACTGCGCGTCGGCCAGCCTTCGATTATTGGGATTTCAGGTAGCGAGCTTGTCCCGATGCGCGAAGCTCATCCAGCGTCTTGCCCACGCAATTTCCACCGCCGTGACCTCCTACAGCCTTCGCGTGGCCCTGCAGCGATATCGTGCCGACCATACTATCGGAGGCCGCGTAAGTGGCCGTGCCATCCTCCGATATCCGGGACAGATGGAATGCGAGATAGGTGGTCTTGGATTTGCAGATCACGACAACAGGAAATTCGTCGAGAGGCTCCTGTGCACGGACGATTGCTCCGGTCGCCTGGCTGAAATGAAGCGATACCCAGGTCGCGAGCAGTATCGATGCGATGATCTTAAGTGATCTGCTCACGTTCC
This sequence comes from Rhizobium sp. RAF56, assembly GCF_052113965.1. Taxonomy (NCBI): domain Bacteria; kingdom Pseudomonadati; phylum Pseudomonadota; class Alphaproteobacteria; order Hyphomicrobiales; family Rhizobiaceae; genus Rhizobium; species Rhizobium sp. RAF56. The sequence goes on along the minus strand of NZ_JBFRDU010000034.1, from coordinate 8,365 downwards.
AACCCGATGCAGAAGTCATCCACGAACCTCCTCAAGTGCGAAATCACAGTTTCTATTTTAGCAAGGAAGCACCACAATAAACCAAACGCCTCGAAAATATAGTCGCATGGCGCGAACATTTCAGGATGTTCTTGCGGTTCGGCGGCTGGAGAAGACCTACGCCGCGCCCGCGGACTGAACTCCTGCGCTCCGCACCGACGAAAATTCGTCCCCCACCGCTCGCCATTGGAACTTTAGGCGGCCAATTGCTGTTTTTAGGTCGGCCTTCTGTGGATTTCGGGAGGAAATCACAATGACCCGCCAGACGATACGCCCCACCGATGAACACCTAACCTCCGATGATCTCGCAATCTGCCAGCGCGCGTTGGAAAGCGTGTGCAAGCGTCAAGGTATTGCCAAGGCTTCGGATGAAGAGAACCGCATGGCGGCCATTACCATCGAGCTCTACCGTCACGGGGTCCGGAGCGAATGGCATTTAACCGAGATGGTCAGCGCGGCGGGCGCAATCAGTCGGCCAGAATAGAGAAGCGGGCACTGAGCATAGTGAACAGAAGGATCTGCTCCGCAGACCTATCCCGCCTCGTTGCCGTCGTTTTGAGACGTGCTGAGCACAGCAGCACCACAACAATACTCGCTGCCTGAACAAACCCGTATTTGGATACTGAGCAGCATATCCAAATAATATTTCCAAAAACGTCTCTATTTTGACTTATATATCCGTTATTCAAATGGTTAACAAGAAATTAATCAATACATATATTGTGTTTTATGTAGATTTATGCTATATTACTTGACGTAACGTCAGGTCAAAGGGTGACGATATGCTCAAAGACACCAAGACATACTCCATACGGCTACCCCAGCACCTCGCCAGTGAACTAAAGAATGAAGCCGGCGCCCTGGGCCAGACATTTAGTGGCTATGTTACCCGCATCATTACCGGACAGCAGGCGCGAAGGATCAAGCTCGTTCAAGTTGGGAAGTCAACCGAGCGGACGGACCAGGTGCAGTCCGCAGGTGAGGAAGAAAAGCGTCGGATGCGAGGGGAAGGTTGATCTCCCACAGCCGGAACAATTGCTGCCCGGCGGGCGAGGTGGGTATCCTGTCGATTGTAGGCTTCGTAGTGCGTTGCAACTTTGGCATTCGTCCGCTCTCCAATAGAAAATTATTAAGAGCCAAAAATTCGCTACCGTGAACGAAGCTTCGGCCTCCTCCGGCGCCTAGCCAACGGGAATTGTTTGTTTTTCTGCTTGAAGGCAACTGAGAGATCCCTCCAAGAAAGGCGGAGGCGTTAACCATTTGTTAACCAAATCACCGCTAAATCGGCTTAGAAAAAATTAACGAAGATTTCCGGTGTGTTAACAGACGCGCGCTCCATCCGTATCAAAGGCCGCTCCTTCCTGGCGGTCGTCCTGACCCCCGATCTGCCCTTCGATGACTGGCTCGCCCGGCTGGACGATCTGGCGGCCCGCTCGGCTGGCTTTTTCCTCAACAGGCCCGTGGTGCTTGATGTCACCGACCTGCAGGTCGGCCGGGACGAGATGAGGGATTTCATCGCCAAGCTCGGCGCCCGCAACGTCAGGATCATGGGTATCGAGGGCGCACGGCCGTCGCAGCTCGACGCCGGCATGCCGCCTGCCATGCAGGGCGGGCGCCCGGCGCCTGACGTCGAGGTGACGGAGACCGCGCCGGCAAAGCACCCGGCCGCGGACCCCAGTGCCGCTGCCCCGGTCACCGTGGTGCCGGCGCCTCGCGCGGCCGCCTCTTCGATCGTCCTGCACGAGCCGGTGCGATCGGGGCAGTCGATCATATTTCCCGAGGGCGACGTGACCATCATCGGATCGGTCGCCTCCGGCGCGGAGGTCATCGCGGGCGGATCCGTCCATATCTACGGCGCTCTGCGGGGGCGGGCGCTGGCCGGCTCCGTCGGAAACGCCGGCGCCCGGATCTTCTGCCGCAAGCTCGAAGCCGAGCTCTTGGCGATCGACGGGATCTACAAGACAGCCGACGACCTGCTGAAGGATCTGCGCGGCCAGGCCGTGCAGCTCTGGCTGGAGAACGAGGCGATCGTGGCATCCAAACTCAACTAGGGCATGTTTCCCGGAAGTCCGTAACAGGTTCCGCACAGAGGCATGCTGCAATCGCATCAATACGAAAACCAAGGAAAACAGGAGAGGGGCATGGGAAAAGTCATCGTTGTAACCTCCGGCAAGGGCGGAGTTGGCAAGACAACGTCAACGGCCGCGCTGGGTGCTGCACTTGCCCAGCGGGGCGAGAAGGTCGTCGTCGTCGATTTCGACGTCGGGCTTCGTAATCTCGATCTCGTCATGGGTGCCGAGCGCCGGGTCGTCTATGACATGGTCAACGTCATCCAGGGAGAGGCCAAGCTGCCGCAAGCCCTGATCCGCGACAAGCGTCTCGAAACGCTGTTTCTGCTTCCGGCCTCGCAGACCCGCGACAAGGATTGCCTGACGGCCGAAGGCGTCGAGCGCGTCGTCAATGAGCTCAGGAAGCATTTCGACTGGATCATCTGCGACAGCCCCGCCGGCATCGAACGGGGCGCGACGCTCGCCATGCGACATGCCGACGTCGCCGTGGTCGTTACCAATCCCGAAGTCTCTTCGGTCCGCGATTCGGACCGGATCATCGGCCTCCTGGATTCCAAGACCGCGAAGGCCGAGAACGGCGAGCGCATGGAGAAGCATCTGCTCCTGACGCGCTACGACGTCAGCCGGGCGGCGCGCGGCGACATGCTGAAGGTCGACGACGTGCTCGAGATCCTTTCGATCCCGCTTCTCGGGATCATCCCGGAAAGCATGGACGTTCTCAAAGCCTCGAACCTCGGGGCACCGGTCACGTTGGCGGATGAGCATACGGCGCCGGCAAAGGCCTATTTCGAGGCGGCGCGCCGTCTCGCCGGCGAGACGATCCCGGTCACAATTCCCGGCGAGAAGCGCGGGCTTCTAGGCAAAATCTTTGGACGGAGGGCAGCATGAACGTGTTCAACTACTTCCAGAAGAAAAAGTCCGCGCCAATCGCGCGCGAGCGGCTGCAGGTGCTGCTTGCGCACGAACGCGTCCGCCCTGGAACCGACCTCGTGTCGATCCTCAGGGAGGAGATCCTTGCAGTGATCGCAAGACACGTCGAATTCGACGGCGATCACCTGCAGGTGAAGATCGATCGCGGCGAGCACGTTTCGATCCTTGAGATCGACGTGGAAATTCGGGCAAGCGCGGCACGCGCTGCCTAAGCGACGACATCGTGGGACTTGAAGCGGGGGAGCGATTATCTTCGCCCCCCGCACGTCTCAACTTTGGACCCTCCCGCTTGCAAGCAATAGACCGTTGCCAGCCAAGTCGCGCTCCATACTTCAACCAATCCACCTACATATAAATGATGCGTAACGTCTAGATATGGAACAAGAACTCCGATGCACGGACTTCTACCTACGTTATCTTGGGTAACGCGGTTCGCGATGCTGCATTCTGAATGGCGCTGCGGCCCGCACCTAACAGGCCGGAGATCAGGTCATTATCTGCAACTCCGTCTATCTCAATGAAGGCCGGTTGACGTCGTTGAAGCCAAAAGTGCTGACGTTCGACCGGGACAATCACGTCAGCGAACGTCTGACATATTCCGTCGAACTCGATGTTGAGGGCCGATATACCTTCGACATCACCAATCAATCCGTCTGAGGCTGCCAATCCCGCTGCTGGTGTCAGGCGAATAGGGCGGGGGAAGGGTGCCGCGGGCAGCGACTCGGCCTCGATGTCCCGAACGACTGCTCCGGGAAAACGCGACGGACCCTCGGGATCAGCGCGTACTCCGATTCCAACATATTTGGGATTGAACGTCGTCTCATCGCCAGCCGATTTTTCTACTTTGTCCCGATGATGCCGCCCGTCAGTCCGACGGCTGCCGCAGTCAGGAGCAGTTTTCCACCGACGGCGAAAGGCGCAGCCTCACGTGAGGGATTGTGGGATCGTTGTAGCCGAGGAGTTCGACAGTCCCACGATCGTACGATATACCGGCGAGCGGTTCCACAATGCCAACAGCGCCGTGCGAAATGAATCCGCGTCGTCACCGTGGGGTACGCACCGTGATTCTAGGCTTCGTAATCTAGAACAAACGACCTAATGGGAAACATGTCTTCCCCGTAGTGGTGAAGGCGCGTGTGATGTCGTCGGCACAGCCAGCGGACTTGCAATGGATTCTCGTAGTGGTCGTGATGTGCATCAACTGCATCGTTGCCGCAGACCTCGCAAGCCTGTCGTTCCAATTGGCCAGCTTTCACTGCTCTCTGGACCGCCAGATGGGCGTCATATTTTGCCGGGTTTGCCCGACGCCAATTCGCCTGTCGCGTCTCACTTTCGATCATGATGTGGCCCCAGTCAAATTGTTGCCCGCTCGCGCTTTAGCCGATCCCTCGCTCCGGTCGAAGAAGTGGATGCGTGCGAAAGCACTATAGAGGGGACGCGGTCAGGAGCAAGGCAACAGGGACAATGATCGCTGACGCCGTCAGCGCCCAAATCGATGCGATTTTGAATATTTTAGAAACCGGCTTTCCGAAGCCCAACTCCCTCCCCTGCACGCCGATGCCAACGGCTGCGATGGGCCTGTCCCCAATCAGAATTTCTGCCGATCGACCGATCTCGGACGTCGCCGTCATCGTCGCCCTCCCTCCTATTCAACATAAAGTTTGCCATGGATGATCAGTCTGTCGGGATTTCCCCCGGCCTTGGATCTGGACTGCTCACGCGAAAATCGCTATTTGCGGCGCTTGATGCTATGCCAAGCACGTTGGTGAAACAGCAGCACCACATCCCCGAGCCCTTCACCGTGAAAAACGTCCAACGCAGTTTTGCCGTCGAGTATAAATCCGGTCGGCGAAAACCCAATCTCAAAAACTCGATCTGGGGTGACATGGATCTGAAGTCCATTGCGCGAGATGTGCAGGAAGAGGCAACGCCATTCCCAACCGTGGAACTGCAGGATAGTAAATCCGGCGGCGATTTACCTTTACCTGAAGCAGATCATGCAGGTTCGTTGACATTGCCGATCGGGCAGCAGACAAATGCGGCAACAAAACGGGAGAAGATCATGGCCGACGAAATCAATACGATCACCAGTACTGAAGCTCCGGCCATTGTCGAAGCACCTCTTGCGCCGAAGAAACAGCGCAAACCCCGCGCGAAGAAGGTTGCCCCAGAAGCGGTATCCGTCGAGGTTGCTGCAGAACAGGCAGCTGCGTCGAACAGCGCACCGGTCAAGCAAAAGAGGGGACGCAAGGCCAAGTCGATTGAAGTTTCGAGCAGTGCCAAGCTCGCGCCTGTGAAACGTGCTCCGAGGACAGTGCAAACACCGGCTGCTTTGCCAACGGCGGCAATTGATGAGATGGCGGACCTTCTCCAGTTGGAAGAGGAAAACCAGAGACTGCGAAAGCTGCTGGCTGAAAAGCTTCGCGCGGAAAATGCCGATCTACGCAAACGGCTCAAGCTCGATTGATAAACAGCGGGCGGCCAAGGCCTGGCCACGTTCCTGTGCTTATCGAGAGGAATATGTTGGTGCTGGTGGCAGCTCGCACCAAAGCCAGAACTCACAGCCTGCATGCGGGATAGAACGCGAGGTCATAGATGGCGTCTCCCTGGAAATTTCTTGCTCGACTTGTATCACCGCGACGGGAGCGACAAGAAAAAAACGAAGCAAACGGCGACGTTAAACCAGAGGCGTTGACCAGCGGCGAGCCTACAGAGACGGTAGATGACCGCGGGCTGACCTTCGGGGATCAGCCAGCCAGCGAAGAACAGCGACCTCGCACTCAACCCGACCCGATTTCCGCAGAGCCGAAGCTTACCGAGGAAACGGCAAGCAGTCTTCGGAACGGGGTCGGCAGCGAAAGCGCCAAAAGCATCGCGGTTGCTGAACCGGTTTCACCCGATGACTTTGATTTCGTCAAACCAGCACATGACGCCACGAAGTCATCGACGACTGCCAGCGTCACAAGGCGCAAGCAGAGCGAGCGTCGCAAAAGAGCTGAAGCGGTGGATGTCATTGCACAGTCTTCCCCGGTCGTTCCCACTTTTTCCGACGAAGCGATAAGATTGGATGAAGAGATCAGGTTTCTCCGTGACGGACTGGCGGGCAAGCTTCGACAGCAGAACGCGCAATTGACGAAAATGCTTGGGCGGTTCGAACGTTGAACATGTCGTGATCTCCGCAGAGCGTGGCGGCGGCTCCTGTCTGGCTTTGGGATACACGCATACGATTTGCCCGTTGAAGCCTTTGGGACGCTGATTGTTTCACGATGTGTGGTTTTGAGCCGTACGGCGGACGAGGTGATTTCGAAGGTCGCCTATCCGCCGTCGTCACGGCGGACGCGGCCCATGGCGTTCCTAGAAAACCCAATCGCGCTTAGTGCCGAAACCACGCGATTGAAAAAATTGTTCGCCGCGAGGCTCCGAGCCGAGAATACTCAACTGCGCACCATGTTACGGCGATTCAGGGATATCTGAGGGCGAAGGACGGACGAAAGGACTCGCCTGACGAGACCTGCAAATATCATTTGTTCAGCGCATCCTTTAGCGCTTTGGCTGGCGTGAAGCCGAGCTTCCTCGAGGCGGCAACCTTAATCGTTGCCCCAGTGGAGGGATTACGGCCCTCGTGCTCTGGCTTTTCCTTAATTTTAAACTTTCCAAACCCCTGTATCGAAGTCTCGGCGCCGGAAGTCGCTGCGGAGCTGATCGCAGCAAATACAGCTTCGACAATCGCCTTGCTCTGCGTTTTGGTCAGGCCGTGATCAGCCGCGATCTTGTCTGCAATGTCGTTAGTGGTCGTCATCTCTGTTCCCCGTGTTGAAAACAATGCCATGATTTCCACTAGACGTCGGCGATGTCACGATCATTTTGTGCGTAGGACTTGGGGGAGATCATTTCCACAGCCTCCAACCGGCCTATAGCCCTTCCTATGCTTCTTGCGAGCAAGCGCGAGAAAGTGGATGGCGGCGTCTAGCTCAGTCGGGAACATCTCGCTTTTCTCGCCGCCGCGCTTCCCGACCCGGCCCCAGAAGCGGACGACCGCGGCGTCGCCAAACAATGTGGGTTGGATTGTGAGCAGATAGTAACGCGCGACGTTCTTGGTCCGATCAATGCGTTGAGAGTAGAGTTCATATGGGTATAGAGCCATGACCATACCATCGGGTCGCTTATCACTGATGTCCAACGAGAGTTTTGAATCGATCGACTTGAACTGATTCACGACGGTGATGAGTGATGAACTAGGGAGGGCGGTCGCCATGATATCGGCCTCCGCGCGGCCCGTTACGGAGCACTCTCCAGTTTCGCGGACGGCCGTGCGGAGTACGCTGAATCATGAAACTCAAAAACGAAGCCTAACGACGGCCCGATGCATCCCACGATGTCGAAGCGATGCATTGTTTCTCAGATTGCTCCGCAATCCGCGCGTTACCGTTGAAGACATGAGAGCCAAGTTTGCCACATCCGACGCTCCATGGCGCGACGAGGGAAGTACGGTGCCCCGTTGCCGCTCTCAACAACGCAAGGCTGGTCTCGCACGCGCTCATCGTCGCAGGAAGGGAAGGGGCCCTGCGTCGAGCTTGGTCGCTTCAAATAGCCGGGCACGTTAGGGATTGTTGGAGTTTCCCGAACAAAGTTTGGAATTCTGCACTATTGTTCCGATCGCCCGAAAAACCATTCAGTTCGAATTTCGAAATAATAACGGGCCGCCACATTCCGCAAAGTTCCGGAAAAAATGGTTGGTGACGCTCCGGTTTTTGGGGATTAGAGCACCGCGATATCCGCTTGCCCCAATCGATAGTTCGAATTTCGAAATGAAGCGAAGGCGGACAACCAACGTTTAGTTTAGTCGGTCACTAATATAATTACTATTTCAGTCACTAAATCAGTCAGTAGACGCTTTCAGGCTACTCGCGCGGGAAGTTGCCATCGGCATCCCGGCATGGTCGGGCTCGCTCCAAAAGCAGGATAGTCGCCGAGAGATCATTTCGAGTTTCGAAATATCGGCGCAGTTTTTCGCATACCTCCGGAAGTCGGCTTGGGGCTGCTGGGTGGCTAGTACTAAGCAAGAGAAGGATCTCACCCGTCCGAACTTAGTCTGCAGTATTGCTCTTATGAGACCTGTGCGCGGGAAGGACTATTGCGTTGATTCTGTTTAATTTTGTGGCACCCAGRTTARWGGTMGTAGTGATATCAGCGCCGACGTTGCCGGCTGTAGCTTCTGGCGCTCCGGTGGAAGCGCCGGTGTTGTTGTTGCCGCTACCGGGCCATCGCAATGACGTTTAAACTCCGTTTCATATTGTAGGCGATGGCGGTAAGGCGAATTTGAACGC
>NZ_JBFRDU010000033.1:0-55358 GCF_052113965.1 Rhizobium sp. RAF56 | reverse complement strand
CAAGCACTGGATGCGAGTGGCCCAGAAACGCACCATCGACGAAACCTGGAGGCACATCGGTACACTCGTCAACACCATCGGATCAGATGAATGCGACAACTATATTCGAGATGCCGGATACGCTTCCGTCAAAACATGAAAGGCTCTAATCGGCTTTGCCTTCGAGTTCGGTTGCCATCTCGGCGAGCTTGCGCACGGTGTTGAGGTTTCGCGCCGTCCCGGTTTTCAGCGCCGGCAGCTTGAGCCTCGACTTTCCGGAGCCCTCCGGAAAGTGGATATGGATCTCCCGTCCGATGATCTCGACCTCCTCGCCGCCCGGCGCCGACAGCGCGTCGAGCGCATCCTTGGCCGGCGGTTTGGGCAGGAAGGTGACGAGCATGAAGTTCGGCTTGGCATGCGGGAACGGCGAGCTTTGCGCCACCGCCCGCATCTCCCCGGCGCTGCGCAGGATCACGCCCGGCGCCTTGCCCATCTTCGCTTCCAGCGCCTTTTCAAGCCGCTCGCGCACCGCCTTCTCGCCAAGGCTTGAGCGGAACACGACGTTGCCGCTCTGGATATAGGTCTTCACCGCCTCAAACCCGATCTCCTCGCAGATCGACCTCAATTCCGCCATCGGCAGGGCACCCGTGCCGCCGACGTTGATGGCTCGAAGCAGGGCGATGTAGACGTTCATGAATTATCCTTGGCGCGGCACCGATACGATATTGTCTAGCGTGATCACCGGAATTCGGCCGGCTTGATCGGCGCCAGCGCGTCTTTCGGATCGGGGTCTATTCCACCGTATTTCTCGCCGAACGCTTTCAGGGCGCTGCCGATCTTCAGCCGGGTTTCGGGGCTGACCGCAGCCTTGAGAATGTCGCGTATCTCTGCCTCGGTGCTGCGGCCGTTGCGCGCGGCCCGCAGTTTCAAGGCGCGGTGTGTTTCTTCCGGCAGGTTGCGAATGGTGACGGCCGCCATCGTTTTCAATCCCTTGCTTCAGCAGGAACCGATACCACGTCGAAAAAGCTGGTATCAAAATAGCCGGCCGCCGCCCTTTTCACATCTTCCCAGCCACCTTGATCGCGAACGCATATTCGAACGCGACCTCCTCCAGGCGCTGGAAGCGGCCCGAAGCGCCGCCGTGGCCGGCGTCCATGTTGGTCTTGAGCAGGATCGGCGCGCCGCCGGTGGTCTTTTCCCGCAGCCTTGCGACCCACTTCGCCGGTTCCCAGTAGGTGACGCGGGGGTCGGTGAGGCCGCCGAGCGCCAGGATCGGCGGATAGGGTTTCGCGCCGACATTGTCGTAGGGCGAGTAGCCGGCGATGTGGTCGTAGTCGCTTCGGCTGTCGATCGGGTTGCCCCATTCCGGCCATTCCGGCGGGGTCAGCGGCAGCGTGTCGTCGAGCATGGTGTTGAGCACGTCGACGAAGGGAACGGCGGCGATGATGCCGGCGAATTTCTCCGGGGCCATGTTGGCGATCGCCCCCATCAGCATGCCGCCGGCCGATCCGCCTTCGGCGATGATGTTTGCGTAAGACGTGAACTTCTGTTGATTCAAAAAGTCCGCAGCGGCGATGAAGTCCTTGAAGGTGTTGGTCTTCTTCTCCATCTTGCCGTCTTCGTACCAGGAAAAGCCCTTGTCCTTGCCGCCGCGGACATGGGCAATCGCGTAGACGAAGCCGCGATCTGCGAGCGACAGGCAATTGGTGTTGAAGCCTGCCGGAATGGTCATGCCGTAGGCGCCGTAGCCGTAGAGCAGGCAGGGCGCGGAGCCGTCGAGCGGCGTATCCTTGCGGTAGAGCAGCGTCACCGGAACCGTCTCGCCGTCATGGGCCGGCGCAAAGACGCGACGCGTCACGTAGTCGTCCGCGTTGTGGCCCGAGGGCACTTCCTGCGTCTTCAGGAGCACGCGCTGGCGTGTCGTCATGTCGTAGTCGTAGAGCTGGCTCGGCGTCGTCATCGAGGAGTAGCTGAAGCGGATGACGTCGGTGTCGTATTCGGCAGCCCCCTGAAGTCCCAGCGAATAGGCCTCCTCGGCAAAGGCGATGGCATGCTGCTCGCCGGTCTTCCGGTCGCGGACGATGATCTGCGGCAGACCGTCCTTGCGCTGCAGCCAGACGAGATGGCGGGCGAAGGCCATGTGGCTGAGGATCAGCGTGCCCGGCGTATGGGCGACCACTTCGCGCCAGTTTGCCTTCGCCGGCGCCTCAACAGGCGCCTCCATGATCTCGAAATCCTTGGCGTCGCCGTCGTTGGTGAGGATGTAGAAGACGTCGCCGCCTTCGCTCATCGAGTATTCGATGCCGGTCTCGCGCTCCGCCACCAGCTGAGGCTCGGCCGTCAGGTCCTTGGTGGAGAGGATGCGGTATTCGCTGGTCTCGTGGTCGTGGATGTCGATGTAGACATAGTCGTCCAGCAGCGAGCCGCCGACACCCATGAAGAAGCCGGCGTCTTCCTCCTCGTAGACGAGGCGGTCGTCCGACTGCGGCGTGCCGACGATGTGATGGAAAACCTTGGAGGGGCGATGGTTCTCGTCTAGCGCCGAATAGAAGAAGCTCTTGCCGTCCGGCGCCCAGACGCCGCCGCCGCCGGTATTTTCGACGACGTCGGCAAGATCCTCGCCGGTTTCGAGATCGCGGACCTTGAGCGTGAAATATTCCGAACCCTTGTCGTCATAGCCCCAGATGCCGCGGGCATGGTCGGTCGAGTGATCGACGCCGGCAAGGCGGAAATAGGCCTTGCCCTGGCTCTCCTTGTCGCCGTCGAGCAGAAGCTTGCGCTCGCCACCATTGCGGGGCTCGCGGAAATAATGGGGCTGCTCGCCGCCGGTCACGTAGAGCGTGCCGTATGCATAGGCGCCGTCCTTGACGGGCACGGAGCTGTCGTCCTCCTTGATGCGGCCCCGCATCTCGGCAAACAGCGTCTTCTGAAGGTCCTTGGTGTCGGCCATCGCCGCGTTCATGTAGACGTTTTCCGCCTCCAGATGCGTACGGATCGCCGGATCGAGGATCGAGGGATCCTTGAACATCGCCTGCCAGTTGTCTGCCCGGAGCCAGGCGTAATCATCGGTGCGGGCGATCCCGTGGCGGGTGTCGGAGACCGGCCTCTTCTCGGCTGCGGGCGGGGTGGGGAGGTCCTTGAATATCGACACGACGCTTGCTTTCTAGCTGGGAAACTCGCGCCCAGAGATAGGCGCCTCGGCCGCGCGGATCAAGCGGGCATCTGGTCCTGCGATGGCGGACCGATCTCCGGGCGGCGACGGGGGCTGACCCGCGCGCCGTGCCTTGATCTCACCACATTCCCTAAAGAAACGTAACTCCGCCCACCTCGAATCAAACGCTTGAAACCCTGGATTTTCCAGGGCCTTGCCGATCTCGGTTCAAAAATGCAGCAGGGGATTTGCCGTCCATGTTCAAGTATATCGCCGTTCTCCTCCCCGCCGCCCTGATGGCCGTCTCCGCCTTCGCCGTCGATCCCGCGATCAAGAAGCAGCTGCAGAAGCTCGACCCGGAAGAGCGCCTGGAGCAGAGCTGCGATACCGAGGCCATGAAGCGCATCGCTCAGGAAAAGACCGGCTTTCGCCCCGACAAGGTCATTGCCTACACGTTCCACGATCCGGCGCTTGGCGAGGACTCGATCAAGGCGCCCGGCGCCGTCTTCCGCAGCGGCGGCGACTGGTACCATCTGTCCTACGATTGCGTGACCGGCCCGAAGCACATGAACGTCCGCTCGCTCAGCTTCGAGATCGGCCAAAAGGTGCCGCGCGAGGAGTGGGCGGAGCATTATCTCTACGATTGAAAGAGCGCGAGCCGACAGCCGCCGCGCCCACCAAGCGCCCGCGACGCTATAAAGCGAGACGGGGCCGCTCTCCGTGCCTGCGACCTCGATCTCGTTCAAGCGGTAGCCAACACCCACAGCATGCCCGCCGTCGCCGAGAGGGCTAGAGTCGGGATCAGTGATAGCTTCATCCTGAAGATCGCAATTGCCGCCGCCAGCGACAGGAGAAGCATTGGCACGACCACCGTGGTTAGCACGGGGAGTTCGATCCAGGACAACCCAAGGCGATGGATGGCAACCTCCGAGAAGAGCGTGTGGATGGCGAACCAGACGGCGAGGTTCAGGATGACACCGACCACGGCCGCCGTGATCGCCGACATCGCGCCGGATAAGGCTACGTTGTCCCGCAGGCTTTCGATGAACGGCGCGCCGAGGAATATCCACAGGAAGCATGGCACGAACGTCACCCAAGTCGTCAAGATCGCGCCGATGGTGGCCGCCGTCATCGGATCGAGATTGCCCGCAGAACGAAACGCCCCCATGAAACCGACGAACTGGGTCACCATGATCAGCGGCCCGGGTGTCGTCTCTGCCATGCCGAGACCGTCGAGCATCTCGCCCGGTTTCAGCCACCCGTAATGCTGCACGGCCTCCTGTGCGACGTAGGCTAGGACGGCGTAGGCCCCGCCGAAGGTCACGACCGCCATCTGGCTGAAGAAGAAACCGATCTTCGTGAAGACATCGTCGCCTCCGAGAAACACCCAGAGCAGGACGAGAGGGAGCAGCCAGAGAACGAGGAGAACCGAGGAAATCCGAAGCGACCACGAAAGGTTCGGAAGGGCGTGTGCGGGCGTTCCCTCCCCAAGGGCAGAATCGATGTCCTGAAGGACGGGACCCGTCCCGGGCTTGTGCCCTCTGCCCACGGCGAACCACGCGGACCCTGTCTTCGATCCCGCGTATCCCACAAGCGCGGCGGTAACGATGATGATCGGAAACGGAACGTGGAAAAGGAAGATCGCGACGAACGCGACCGCCGCGGTCACGAACATTGCCGGGTTTAAAAGCGCGCGGCTCCCAATCCTGAACACCGCCTGCACGACGACCGCCAGCACCGCCGCCTTCAAGCCGAAGAACAGCCCTTCGATCGCACTGAGGCTTCCGTAGGCGGCATAGACGTAGCTCAAGCCGAGGATCGCCAGAAAGCCCGGGAGAACGAAGAGGATGCCAGCGACGAGGCCGCCCGCCGTGCGATGCATGAGCCAGCCGATATAAATGGCGAGTTGCTGCGCCTCGGGACCGGGCAGAAGCATGCAGTAATTGAGGGCGTGCAGAAACCTGCGCTCCCCGATCCAGCGTTTCTCGTCGACGATGATCCGGTGCATGACTGCGATCTGTCCCGCGGGGCCGCCGAAGCTCAGGGCCGCCACGCGTAGCCACACCCTGAACGCCTCACCGAACGTCACGCCATGGGCGGGCGGCACGGAACCTGCCGCCTGCCTCTCCGAAATCTCGGCCATGTCAGGCTGCCCCCTTGGAAGAGGGCCAGTTATGGGTTTCGGCCGTCGCGTCGCGGCACCATCGATAGAAGGCATCGTAGAGGAGCATGCCCGCTTCGAGCTGTTCGAGGTCGTCGGAATACATCCGTGACAGTCCGAGCGATGCGGCAAGCAGACCCGGAGCCTCCGGCGCGAGGTCGAGACGCGCCGTGTCAGCCGCCCGCACGATCGTCGCCATCCGCAGAAGCGGCTCGCTCACCAACCCGAACTCCTCGACCATCACGTCGAAGGTGCAGAGCTCGCCCCGATGGCTCCAGAACACGTCTTCGATATCGAACGGAACGGCTCCGAAGCGGTCGGCGACGGCCGAGACCTCGGAAGCCGCCACGAACAGGAAGACAGCGTCGGGATCGACGAAGCGCCGGATCAGCCAAGGGCATGCGATCCGGTCGATCTTGGGCCTTGACCGGGTGACCCAGGTCGTGCGGCCCGCGGCATCCCTTGACTGTAGCTTATGTTCGGGAACGGCAAGACCGCCTGATTTCACCCAGGCTTCGAACCCACCTGCCAGCGTTTCCGACGCAGAACCGGAGAGCCGCAGGAAGGCGGCCGTTCCCTGGCTGAGCTTCTGGCCCTTCTGGCAGATGACCACCGTCGGCGAGGTTACCGAACCGGCCCAGTCGCGCACACAGGCGCTGTCCCGCCGAACCGATCCTGGGATCAGCCTGGGGTCGAGGTCGAAGTCATCCTTCGTTCGGACGTCGATGAGCCTAGGCGCATTCGGAGAACCGATGAGACGAGAAAGTTTTTCGGGGGAAATTTCCTGAAATGACGTCATGACGCGTCCTCCTTTGATTGGGAAATGGACGCGATACTTCGGCATGTCGCCTCGTGGGGTGATCGCAACCCCATGAACGGTAGTTTGCAGGACGGCTGAGCGCTGTCAAGCTGCAGCAGTGAATGGTCGGCTCCAACGCAACAATGTGGCCTGTCGCAAATCTCCTAACTTTCGCGACAAAGCCGCCATGTTAGGGCTTTAGCCGCGCCGAGCGTTCTGTCTCTCGTTCTCGCAGACAGCTCTTTGGCGCTCGTTGGCTGTTCTGGCCCTTGGCCATTCCAGGGAGCCCGATTGCTCACGCGCCCTTGTCGCCGACGGTCATCTTGTTTGTCACCCCGGTGACGCCGCGCACGCCTTCGGCGGTGACCCGCGCCGCTTCCCGTTCCGCAGCGTCCGCCACGTTCCCCCAGAGAACGACGTGCCGGTCCTCGACGGTCGCGCCGGTACCGGTCGGCGACAGGCCGAGATCGGCATGCAGGCGCGTGTTGACGGCACGGGCGATCGCCTCGTCGCCGGGCGCGGTATCGTCGGCCTCGTGTTCGACGATGGCGCCGAGGAGATCGCTGCGGCTGACGATGCCGACCACGCGGCCGTCCCGCACGACCGGCAGGCGCTTGATGCCCTTGGCCAGCATGATCGCCGCAATGTCGGAAAGCTGGGCGTCCTCGGGGATGCTGACTGGTGTCGCCGACATCACGTCGCTGACGCGCCAGCTCCGGCTTTTGACATAGGCGCCCGCGTCTCGTTCCGCCCGGTCGGCCGTGTGCAATGTTTCGTCGCCGAGTTCGGCGCGGCGCAGAAGGTCGCCTTCGGTGATCAGCCCGGCAAGCTTGCCGTCGTCATCGATGACAGGCAGGCCGCTGATGTTGTGCTCGATCATGGTCAGCACCGCGTGGCGAACGCTGTGGCCGAGCCCGACCGTCACCACGTTGCTCTTCATCACATCGCTGGCTTGCATGCTCTTGCTCCTTCAGCATCTCTCTTGTCGCGCACCAAAGCGGCGTTGGCCGAGGCCTCGCTTCTACTCGTCCTCGCGGTCGGTATCGCAAAGCGCCAGAATGCGCCGCTTCACATCTGCATCCTGGCCATGGATGGCGGCAATAAGCTCCCGCAAGGTGCCCCGCAAACCGTGCAGTTGATCGACGAGATCCATCACCACGTCGACGCCCGCCTCGTTGACGCCCATGCGCTCGGAAAGGTCGAGGATGAGGCGGGCGCGGGCGAGATCGGCATCGCGGAAATGCCGCTCCTTGAGGCTCGCATCGGGAACGACCCAGCCCTGTTCGATCCAGACTTCGAGCACCGTGACGTCGATTTTCAACGACCTGCGGAATTCGATCTCGTTCATGGTTCAAACTCCCATGGTTTTTCTCGGATCGTGCGCTTCGCCGGCCGGCCACTCTTTTACGAAGTCTGAAAGGGCCGGATCGGCTGTGTCGGGCAGAACGATCTTAAGGGTCACATAGGCGTCGCCGTGCTCGCCGCCACGTTTGGGCACCCCCTTGCCCTTCAGGCGAAGCGTCTTGCCGGTGTTCGAGTTGGGCGCCAGCGTCACCGTGACGGGACCGGAAGGGGTGGGCACCCGGACCTTGCCGCCGAGCACCGCCTCGCGCAGCGAGACCGGCAGGTCGAAGCGGATATCGTCACCGTCGCGAACGTAGAAACGGTGCGGCTTCACGTGGATCTCGATCAGCGCGTCGCCCGCCGCCGCGTTGCCGAGGCCGGCATCGCCCTTGCCGCGCAGGCGCAGCGTCTGGCCGTCGCGCGTTCCCGGGGGTATCTGCACGTCGAGCGCCGGCCCGTCCGGCAGGCTCACCTGCTTCTTCGTGCCGTTGACGGCCTCAAGAAACTCGACCTCCATGGAAAAGTGGCGATCCTGACCTTTCATGTTGGGCTGGCCCCGGCTGCGGCGCGAGAAGAAGGAAGAGAACACATCGTCCGCATCGCCGAAGTCGGCAAAGCCGCCGGCGTTGTGATAACGGCCGTTCGGCTGTTCGGCGGAAGCGTAGTCGCGATAATATTGGCGCGGCGGCGGCTCGGCGCCCGTCGCGTCGATCTCGCCGCGGTCGAAACGGCCGCGCTGTTCCTCGTCGCCGACAATGGCATAGGCCGAGGATATTTCCTTGAAGCGCTCTTCGGCTTGCTTGTCGCCGGGGTTGAGGTCGGGGTGCAGCTTCTTGGCAAGCTTGCGATAGGCGCTCTGAATTTCCTTCTGCGAAGCGTCGCGCTTGACGCCGAGAAGCTCATAAGGATCGCCGCTCATGGCATTCTCCCGGCGGTACTGCTTGGCACGGATAAAATCATGCGAGGCTCCGTGGCGAAAAACGGACCCGCATCCTCTCCGACTTCAGGATTCTTGTCGACCCTCGAAAGGAGTGGGATGCGGATATTCGTGCCGGGAGGCAGTTACGGGCGGCGGTGGTCAGCGCTCAGTCAAATTTGCGTTCAAGTTCCTCTCGCTGCGGCGCATGTTTCTCCGGGTCGTTCTCCCGCAGCTTGCGCAGGTTCAACACCTTCCATTTCACAGCCGGAAGGTCGGCAGCCTGAGGTAACTCAATTGCTTGGAAATAGGGTTCGGCGTCACAATCTTGACGGTAGGGCTGGCGACACTATATTATCCCCAATCAGAGATGAATTGAGGTTTGAGTGTGAAGCAGGAGATGTATACGGTCGCGGAAACCGGCTTCCTGGTCGATCGGCCTACGGTAGAGGTCCAACGCGCAGTCGATAAGAAAGTCATCACGCCCGTTTCAAAAGGGCGCGGGGGGAGAAAGCAGCGACTCTTCGGCAAAGCCGAACTGCGCTTTCTCAAAGTGGACCCAAGTCTCGGCAATGCCCTTTCGCCAGAGGGAAGGAAGCTCCTTTACAAGGAATTCTCGCGTCTGCCTGACGCCGCGAAGGTCGCGACGATCGGAGTTATTGCAGTCGATATTCGCAAGACCGACAGCGAACTTAAGGAGCGAATGAAAATGCTGCAGGACGCGAAGAGAGCGATAGAAAGCCGAGGTGGCGAGTCCTTTATCAAAGGCACCAACGTCATGACCTACCAGATCGCGGCGCTCTCTTCGCGCCTTTCCGTTGATCAGGTATTGGAAGATTTTCCATCTTTGACGCGAAGCCAAGTGCAGGCGGCGATCAACTACGCGCGTGCGTACCCGAAGCCTGGAAGGCCTTTCCCGTCGACGACGATGAAACGAGGGCTTGCCGCAATGGTGGCAGCAGGCGTCTTCGACGAAGCCGACGACGAAGACCGAGACGGGAACGCCTAGGTGCTGAAGTATCTGCTTGATGCAGACGTCATTAGGGGCATGACCGGCAATGAGAATGTCAAGAAATGGATTTCGTCGGTAGACGACAGTCAATTGGCGATCTGCGTCTTCACGATGTGGGAAAGGCGGAAAGGCGCCGAAAGTGAGAGGAAAAAAGATCCGGTAACCGCAGATCGTCGACTGCAGGCGATCGATGAATTCGAAGATAGCTTCAGAGATCGGATTCTTTCCTTGGACGCCGAGGCCGCAAAAGAGTGGGCCTTGTTCGTCGGCAAGAGCGACAAGCACCGTATGGATGCAGGCATTGCTGCTATCGCGAAACGCCACGGTCTTGTCGTGGCAACCAGGAACATCAAGCACTTTGAAGCCTTCGGCGTGGATTTGTTGGACCCGTTCCGAGATCCACCATTCAGGTTGGAGGTCTACAAGAGGTGACTGCCTCAATGCAGGTTGGCCGGCGGGACCGCTACGCGGTTATCTATGCGCTTCAGGTCAATCCTCGGTTGACCAGCGGGATGTTTCATAAAGAACGCGAATTCTGCCGAGACAGCCTCGGAATAGGCCGACCAGCAGCGGCCCAAGCAACGGATATATCAGGCGCGCCTTATTTCCGGCGTGTTGCTTGGCGATGCAGGTTGCGTTCGCGGGCGCGGTACCGTAATCCAGCCCGCCGCCGTTTTATCCTCAGTTCTGGCCGATCGATGAACCGTTTTCTGCCGACCTTCGCCTGGCTTGTCGCGTCCGCGCCCGTCGCTTTCGCTGCGGGCTCGTCCGCTGAAGCGCTCAGTCCGCCGCTGAGCCCTCAAAGCGTCGTCGCGCCGCGGACCCCGTCCGTCAAGCTGGTCGAGCCGCACCTGCATGTGACGCGCGCCAGCAAGAAGGCCGCGCCGAGGGTCGCGCTCACGTTCGACGCCTGCATGGGCAAGACGGACATGCGTATCCTCGACACGCTGGTCAACGAGCGCGTGCCCGCGACGATCTTCGTTACGGCGCGCTGGCTGAGGTCCAATCCGCAGGTGCTTCCGATCCTTGCCCAGCATCCCGATCTATTCGAGATCGAAAACCATGGGCTCAACCATATTCCGGCCGTCGACCGTCCGGTGCCGGTCTACGGCATTCCCGCCGCCGGTTCACCCGAGGCGGTTGCCACCGAGGTCAAGGGTGGCGGCGATGCGATCCTTGCGCATGGGTTCAGCCAGTCGCACTGGTTTCGCGGCGCGACGGCGAAGTACAGCCTGACTTCGATCGCCGAGATCCGCGGGCTCGGCTACCGCATCGCCGGCTATTCGGTGAACGGCGACAGCGGCGCCACGCTGCCGGCGGCGGTGGTGGAACGCCAATATACGTCGGCCAAGGACGGCGACGTCATTATCTCCCACATCAACCAGCCGGGCCGCCCGGCCGGCGAAGGCGTCGCCAAGGGCATCCTCGCGCTGAAGGCCAAGGGCGTCCAGTTCGTGCGCCTTGAGGATATCGACGAGCGCGGCGACGACGATACGACGCAGTAAAGCGTCTTCCGTCGGCCTTTGCGCTATCTCAGGTTAAGCTTGACACTCAATCTGTCCCTTAGGGTCAATCTCCCCCCTTGTGGGGGAGATGCCCGGCAGGGCAGAGGGGGGTGTGGAACCGCAGTCTTCGCTTCAATGCGCGGCGGCGGCCCCGAATTTCTGCTCTCCGCCTGGGGGCGCGCGAAGGCCGGGACCGGGGCGGTCGAGCGCGTAGTCCTCGAACCAGCCTCGGTTGCTGCCGGTCACCATCGCGCCGATCATCAGGGCTGCCATGAAGGAAAAGGTGATGCCGTTGCCGCCGTAGCCGAAGGCGGCAAGCACGTTCGGCATGTCAGGCACCGGCCCGATCATCGGCAGGCCGTCGACGGTTTCCCCGAACGTGCCGCACCAGCTGTAGCCGATGCGGGTGTCGGCGTGCGGCCACAGCAGCGAAAGTTTTTCCTGAAGGATCGCGGCTTTCTCCGGCAGCTTGTCGTCGCGCCGGGCAGGATCGTATGTGCCGTCGTCCTCGCCGCCGATGACGATCCGGTTGTCGTAGGTGGTGCGGGCGTAGATGTAAGGGTGACTGTCTTCCCAGAGCAGCGCGCGCTCGCGCCAGAGCTTGGACGGGTCTTGCGGGATGGTGGCGATCGCCCAGGTGGAGGTCGTTCGATGTAGTTGCGGCATGTCCAGGCCGGGAGCGCTGTAGCCGGTGGCAAGTACGGCATAGGAGGCCTCAATCACGTGCTCGCCTTCGGTTTCGACCGTGACGCGCTGGCCTTCCGAGTTGAGACGCGTGACGGATTCGCTGACGAGCCGCGCACCGCGCTTGGCGGCGATCTCCAGGAGCGCCCAGGCAAGCAGCAGCGGATCGGCTTCGGCAGCGCCCGGCGAAAGGATGCCGCCCTCCCGCTCGATCTCGAATTCGGTCATGAGATAGGGGTGGGAGAGAAAATCGCCCGGAAGCCCTGCGCGCTCGCGCATTTCCATCTCCTGCTGCAGTTCGCGCGCGCCGCCCGTGTTGGAGGTGAGATAAAGCGACGAGCGGGGTCGCAGCCTGCAGGGGATGTCGAGGCGGTCGATCAGCCTTGCAAGCCCGGAGACGGCCACCGTGCTGCGGCGGTAGATCGAGGCGGCCTTGTCGAAGCCGTAGTAAAGCGCGAGTTCCGACAGCGGCGTGTCGATTTCCCAGAGCAGCATCGCGGTGCTGGCGCAGGTGCTGCCGAGGCCAGCGGCATCGCGATCGACCACGCAGACCGAGTAGCCGCGCGCCGTCAGATGTTCGGCGGCGAGCGCACCGGTAATGCCGCCGCCGATCACGGCGACGTCGACGGAAATGCTTTCGCTGAGTGGCGTGAACGTGGGGCGGAGCGCCGTGCGCCCCCAGGGCGAGCGGCCGCCCGTCAGGTCGTCCTGATCGGTCTGCGGCATGGGAAGATCGACTGACATCGTTCGGTTCTCCGGGAGAGGGACGCCTCCCTAAGGCGTCTTCACTACTTGGGCAGCTGCGGCTGCGGCTTTTCCTCGATGAACAATTCGCTGATAACAGTCATGACGACCAATGACAGCGGCAGCGCCAACATAGCGCCGATTGCCCCCCACATCCAAGTCCAGAAGAGAATCGCCACAAAAACCATGAACGGGTTCATGTCCAGCTGCTTGCCCATCACTGCCGGAAACAGCAGATTTTCCATCACGACATGCCCGCAGAAGAACACCGCCGCCGGCGCAAGGCCGAGCAGGAAACTGTCATGCGTCATCAATCCGGCGATCGCCACCGCAGCCGTGATCGCCGTGATCCCAAGGAACGGAATGAAGCAGGCGAGGAAGGCGAACACCCCCCAGAGCACCGGCGCGCTCAGTCCGCCGACAAATGCGACCAGCGTCATGAAGACGCCGAGTGCGGCGTAGATGACCGATGCCGTGGCGAAATAGTAGCCGAGCACCTGTTCGACGCCGTTGATGACACGGATGGCGGCCAGCCGCTGATCCCGCGTCGGGAAGACGAGGATGAGCGATTTGCGCAGGTTTGCGCGCGCGAAAAGAAAGAGCAGGAGGGCTGCGAAGAAGATCAGTATCTGCACCAGCGCCGGCGTCAGATTGTTGGTGACCACGTGCAGGACGTTGCCGGTGTTTTCGAGCAAGGCACCGATCTGGATCGGGCCGCTGCTTTGAAAGGTCTGGGGCGTGATGTGTAGCCAGCGGATGCTCTCCAGATAGGCAACGGAGCGGTCGAAGGCATGCTGGGCAACGGTCGGACCCTGTTCGGCGAGCGTTCCAAGCGGGCCGAGCAGCGAATTGATGATGAGAAAGACGAGGAGCGCGACCGCCGCCGACAGCAGCGGCGCGACGACCAGGCGCGGCACGCCGAGCCTGCCGAGTTTGTCCGCCAGTTGCCCGAGGATCATGCCGACGACCACGGCAAGCGTCACCGGGATGAGGATGAGCGACATCATGTAGACGGCGGAGAGTGCGAGGATCAGAAATATGCCAAGTATCGCCCAGTCCGCCGCGAGGTCGAGGTTGTCCTTCTCCAGGCTGATTGAACTGTCCATCTCCTCGGTGGCGGCCTTGAACGGCTCGACCCAACTTGCGAGGCGCGGCTGAGGCCCTTGCACGAGCGTGGGATTTTTCTTCCCGGCATTGTCCATATTGCGAAAATCCCCCAATTAATAAGGGACAACGCCAAGGGGGCCGTTCCGGTTCCGAAACGGCGAATTGGTAGGCAAAGGGGATTGAGAGAACAACCGTGGGGAGAGGGCAGCCCGAGCCGCGTCTCAAGCCGTCAACGTCAGCCCAATGCCCCAGGGATCCCTGAGGGAGACGCCACCCTCGCTCCGCCGGCTGTCGATCTGAAGCTCGTCGAGCTTGGCAACGGCGTGGTCGAGCGCCGTGCGATCGTTGAAACGCAGCGTATAGTCGGAAAGGCCGGTCATATGCTCCGTGCGCACGCCGGCGCCGCGGCTGTTCCAGATGTTGGCGGCGACGTGGTGATGATAGCTGCCGGTGGCGAAGAACGAGGCGCCGGGGTAGCGCGCCATCAGCTTCAGGCCGAGCACATCGCGATAGAAGGCATCCGCTTCCGGGATATTGCCGACCTGCAGGTGAATATGGCCGATCGCCGAGCCCTCGGCCATTCCATCCCATCGGTCCTCGGGCGCGCTTTCGTAGAGCGATTGCAGGTCGAGCCTGAGTGTCGCCATCTCGACCATTCCGTCCTGATGGAACTTCCATTGCTCGTGTTGACGGTCGGCATAGATCTCGATGCCGTTGCCTTCCGGATCGGAGAGGTAGATCGCCTCGCTGACCAGATGGTCCGACGCCCCCTCGAGAACGACGCCGTTATTGGCGGCGTGGCGCAGCCAGCGGGCAAGCTCGGTGCGGTTCGGCATCAGGAAGGCGGTATGGAAGAGGCCGGCGGCGTTGCGCGGGGCGGGACGCGCGTTGCGATCCGTCGTCAGCGTCAGAAGCGGATTGCCGGCCACCCCCAGCACTTCGCCGCTTGCCGTCTTCTCGATCGGCTTCAGCCCGAGCATGGACTGATAGAAGCCGGATACCAAGGGAAGATCGGCAACGACCAGATGCGACTGGTTGACATAGGCGGGGCGGGTCAGCGCATAGGAAGGTTGGACCTTGGACATGCTTCAATCTCCCTGCTTGCCGGGCATCAATGGCGCTGGCGCAAAAGGCGGTTCGGAACCGCCGTACTTGCCACTCTATATGACGCATCTCGATTGTTCACAGAAGTCCGATTTTTGGCGATTGAGCGTTCGCTCGCTGTTGACAATAAATGGGTTGGATTTGATCTCGATCAATGCGGCGAGGCGTGCCGGGGCTATGATGGGATGCTCACCGCATGCGCGGCATCTCGACGAAGGTTACGACATGTACAGCAAGATCATCTGTGCCGTGGATCTGAGAAAGACGCCGAGGGCCGAACGCGCGCTCAAGCGTGCGGCCACGCTGCTGGCGGAAGGTGGCGACATCGTGCTCTTGCATGTGGTCGAGGACGTGCCGAGCTTCCTCTTGATGGATCCGCCGCAGGAATACATGGACAGGGCGATCAAGGACGCCGACGAGGCGCTGACCGCGATCAGCCGGGACATAGAGGTCCTCACCTTTGTCGAGGTGCGATGCGGGGTGGCCGAAACCGCCATTCTCGCCGCGGCAAAGGAACATAACGCCGATCTCATCGTTCTCGCCTCGCATGTTCCCAATATTTCGAACTATTTTCTGGGCGCGACGGCGGATCGGGTGGTGCGCTATGCCAAGTGCTCCGTCCTTGTCGACCGCTGCGTGGAAGAGGCGTAATAATTTCCCACAGGCCTCTGCAACATGCACCGAAGGAGAAGCGGAAGCACATGGATACGAGCGCGTACCAACAGGCGCTGCGCGACCGTCAGCGCGAACTCCTGGCGCGGCTGCGCAGGATCGACGTCGATCTTGGCCGCACGAAAGACGCTGACGCCGCCGATCGCGTTACCGAAGGCGAGAACGACGAGGTGCTTGAGGGCCTTGGTCAGGCCGGCCAGGACGAGCTGCGCGCGATCGACGCAGCCTTGCAGCGGGTCGACAAGGGCACCTTCGGCCTCTGCGTGCGTTGCGGCAAGCCAATCTCGCCCGAAAGGCTGGCGGCCGTCCCCTATGCGCCGCTCTGCGAAGACTGCATCACCAGCGACTGAGCAATTCCCGAGAAAAGTGCGAAGCGGTTTTCCGCCCGGAATTGCGGCCAGGTCACTGAGCAATTCCCGAGAAAAGTGCGAAGCGGTTTTCCGTGCCGAGTTGCGGAAAGCCAGTGGAGGGCCCTAGGAAAATCGCGCGGTCAGCCCTAGTTCCAGGCGTGGCCGGATGTCATCCCGTCTCAGGCAGTCATCAAAGTTTACCCATTATCCCTAAGGATAGGTTGTGTTAAACGAGTAACAGTGCGACCATTTGGGGCGGGGCGGAGAGGGAAATGACTGAATTCCAAGGCGTTCGCTGGCGATACGACAAGGACGAACTGATTGCCGACGGCATCGTCAACGGCGTCGGCGTCGTGTTTTCGCTCGTCGGCGCCACCGCGCTGATCTTCTACGCCACCGTCTGGCGTTCCTACGGCGAGATCGCCGCTGCCTGGGTTTACGGCCTCGGGCTCGTGCTCGCGCTGTCTATCTCGTTTTCCTATAACGTCTGGCCGGTCTCTCCCACCAAGTGGAAGCTGCGCCGCTTCGACCACTCGGGCATCTTCGTCCTGATCGCCGCCACCTACACGCCCTTCCTCCAGCGCGGGGCCGACGATCCGCTGCTGTTTGCGGCGCTGATCGGCATGTGGATGACGGCCGCTGCCGGCGTCTACCTCAAATGCCGCTATCCCGGCCGCTACGACAGGCTGACGATCCTGCTCTATCTGGCGATGGGCTGGAGCGGCATCTTCCTCGCCGGCCCCGTCGCCGAGCGCATCCCGTTTGCCTCCATGCTGCTGATCGTCATCGGCGGCATCATCTATACGCTCGGCGTGATCTTTCATGTCTGGGAGCGCTTGCGTTACCAGAACGCCATCTGGCACGGCTTCGTCATTGCCGCGGCCGCGGTGCACTATTCGGCGGTGCTGACCTGCCTCAGCCTGTCTTGAAGAGCCGCTCTCCGACCTGACGATTGCTTGAGCACTTCTCGGTGGGCTTGAGGCTGCGCACCAGCCGCATGACGACGACGTCGTAGCGGTGCATGTCGGTCTTCGGATAATCCATCTGGAAGAAGGCGGCATCGCCGTTGCAGAGCGATATGCCGCGGACGTAGAGGATGCGATCCCGGCGCGTGCCGGAAAAGCTTAAAGTGCGCCCCGCGACCTTGGAATAGGAAATCTGCCAGCCGTCGCTGCGGGCCAGTCCCATGCGGAATTTCGCCTGATTGGAAAAATCACCCTTCAGCATGTGCGTGCCGAAGACGACGAGCTTGGCCGACCTGTCGGCCGGCGCGAGCGCCAGCCCGTCGTTATTGTCAGGATATATCGTGACCGGAAACTCCTCCGGCAGCTCGATCGAATAACCGAACCGGGTGTTGTCATAGGTCCACCAGTCGCCCGAAAATGCGGGCGTCGCGAAGAGGAAGACCATGGCAAGAAATTTAAGGCGCATGCGATATCCGGAGCCGAAGCGATAATCCCGCGCTCATTAGCGCATTCCCGCTGGAAAATCACATACGGATTACAGGCGCAAGACAATCACGGCGCCGAGGCCGCTGTGGGACAGCATTTCTTGCTTTTTCACCTGGAGACGTTGCCGGATCTGCTCGGCCTGTGTGGCAGGTGCCGGAAGCGACCCTTTCGGCATAGACCGGTTGCTCCGGCTAACCGCAGCAGTTGGTAGCAGTGGCCGATCCGAAGCAAGCGGTCGCCTGCGCTTGTTCAGCGAGCCAACGGTCACGTGGTTTGCAGCTTGCTGCGCGGGGAGCGAGTTCGACCTGCACCGCAACGCCACTGATTGCGGGCGTCGATGCGCAATAAAGTTGCATCGGCAGCACGCCGTCGCTCACCTCGAAGGTCAGCTTCGCCGAGCCGTCGATCTTCACATGCTCGGACACCTTGCCGATGATGGCTGCGAACTTGCCTGCGAGCATATGAGTTCGGTCGCCTTCCTCGATATCCCAGAGCTGTATGAAAATCTCAGCCCATGCCTCCGGGTTGGCGCCACAGTCGAGTGCGGAAAACTGACCGGCCTTGACCTCGGTTACGTGATAGCCCGGCTTCACCGGCCGCCCGTCATAGTGGAACACCAGAGGCAGATGGGGGGAGGCGCCGAGGGCGCCAAGCAGATGGCCGAGGCTGATATCCGAAGATAGGCTCTTGTCGATAACGTTCATCTGCAGTACTCCTCATTTCGATATTTCAAGGAATATTGAATTATGGATGAACGTCAAGCCCTCGCCTCGTTCGGCGCACTCTCCCAGGAGAGCCGCCTACAGATCGTCCGTATGCTCGTCGTTGCTGGGCCTTCCGGCATGGCGGCAGGCACGATTGCCGAAAAGCTCGAAGTATCGCCTTCGAATGTCTCCTTCCATTTGAAGGAGCTTGATCGCGCCGGCCTGATCAGTCAGCAGCGTGAGGCCCGCTCAATCATCTACTCCGCCAATTATGACGCGCTCGGAGGCCTTGTGCGTTTCCTGATGGAAGACTGCTGCTCGGGCCATCCCGAGATCTGCGCGCCGGGGACGGAGATCGCCGCCTGCTGTGCGCCCGCTGAGGGAAAGGTGCAATGAAGCCATGACGACTTACCCGCTCTCGCGGCGCCTTGTCTCGGAGGCATTCGGCACAGCCCTTCTGGTCGCAACCGTGGTGGGCTCGGGCATCATGGCTGCCAGTCTGACGAGCGATGTAGCGCTTGCGCTGCTCGCAAATACACTAGCGACGGGGGCGATCCTTTTCGTGCTGATCTCCATCCTAGGTCCGGTTTCAGGTGCGCATTTCAATCCGGCAGTGTCGCTGGTTTTTGCGCTGCGCCGGGAATTGTCCGCCGCTGCCGTTCCGGCCTATATCGCCGCGCAAATCATTGGCGGTGTTGCCGGAACGATGCTCGCCCATGCGATGTTCGACCTCCCGCTGCTGCAGGTCTCGGCCACTATGCGCACCGGTGCCGCGCAGTGGCTCGCGGAGGTGACGGCCACTTTCGGCCTTGTCTTCGTCATCCTGGCCGGCATCAAATTTCGCGCCGATGCCGTGGCATTACTGGTCGGCCTCTATATCACCGCTGCTTACTGGTTCACGGCGTCCACTTCGTTTGCAAATCCGGCCGTCGCAATCGCCAGATCGCTGACGAACACGTTCGCTGGCATTCGCCCGATCGATTTGCCAGGCTTTATCATCTCGGAAGTCCTCGGCGCATTGCTGGCACTGATGTTCGCCGGCTGGCTGCTAATGGATGCCCGCAATCCGCAAACGCTCACTGAGACGGAACCCACCCCATGAGTACGGACGTCATCATCTACCACAACCCGCAATGCGGCACCTCGCGCAACACGCTGGCGATGATCCGTAACGCTGGTATCAAACCCACAATCATTGAATATCTGAAAAATCCGCCCGGTCGAAATGAACTGATCCAAATGATCGCTGATGCAGGGCTGAGCGTTCGCGAAGCCATCCGCGAGAAGGGCACGCCCTATGCCGAGCTGGGGCTGGACAATCCCAACCTGACCGATGACCAACTGCTCGACGCCCTGCTCAAGGACCCTATCCTGATCAACCGCCCCTTCGTCATCACGCCGATCGGCACGCGCCTCGCCCGTCCCTCGGAACGCGTGCTGGATATCTTGCCCGACACGCACAAAGGCCCGTTTGCCAAGGAAGACGGCGAGCAGGTTCTCGATGCTCAAGGCAAACGCCTCTGAACGGGTGCCAGTTCTTGCCGTGCTTGCGCTTGGCCTCACCCAGATCATCGGCTACGGCACCCTCTATCTGGTTTTCGCCGTCCTCAACGTTGCAGTATGCCTTCCGATACAGGCGTGGCTGTCAAAGCCAGCGACCGCGCCTCGAGTTGCAACAGCGACCGCCGCTGTCCCTGTGCAGGGAAGCCTGCCGCCTCCGACGACTGGCCGTTGCTGCTGTTAGTCGCACGGATTTACTTCCCCCCTCGCGCAGGCTATTCCCGCCAAAACCGTGAAAGACGACATGGAGCGAAGCATGGACGAGACCGTGACGTTGCGCGACGCCACCGAGGCCGATCTGCCGGCGATCCGCGACATCTACAACCATGCCGTTGAGCACACGACGGCGATTTGGAACGAGACGCTGGTCGATCTCGAAAACCGCCGCGACTGGTTCAGGGCGCGCAGGGCGCGAAGCTTTCCGGTGATCGTCGCCACGCGCGCCGGCAAGGTTGCGGGCTATGCCTCCTATGGCGATTGGCGCGCCTTCGACGGCTACCGCCACACCGTCGAGCATTCGGTCTATGTGGAAAAGGATTGCCGTGGCCACGGCATCGGCGAGGCCATGATGCGCGAACTCGTCGTGCGGGCGGCGGCGGCCGGCATCCATGTGATGATCGCCGGCATCGAGGCTGAAAACACCGCCTCCATCCGCCTGCACGAAAAGCTCGGCTTCCGCATCGCCGGAACCTTTTCCGAAGTCGGCACCAAGTTCGGCCGCTGGCTGGACCTGACCTGCATGGAACTCAGGGTCCAAAAGCCGTAACGGCGCTGCAGCACCGCAGGCCTTGAGCGTCGCCGGTTTATGCACTTCATTCGACGCGGGCGCGGGCGCTTCGACGCGTAAAGTCCTTGCCATGTCGGTATGAAGGGCGCATGGTCCCCCATCGAAGCCAAGTTTGCGCGGCGCTGCGGCCCCGGCACTTTGGTCTTCGAGATAAAGGATGCGGCAAGCGTCCCCTAAAACCGGAAATTCACCAAGTACGGAACCCTTTCCAGCGCGCACCGCGCTCTACGGACAAGGGGTCGGCAACGACGCCAACCTCATCAAACAGAGCGGCCGCTACCGCTCGACGAACAATCCAATCTTTATCCCGGCGGGCTTTTAGTTCCGGGGACCATGGCGCGAATGGGCCAATGTGGTTGGCCGTCACTGCGCGCTCGCCAGACGTTTTCCAGCAATAGGATGTCATCGCCATGACGAGAGATGGAGTAAGTCCGACGCAGAAGTACAGCCCCGCCAAGTGCGTGATCAGCGAGAAGACCGGCACGGTTTTTCGCGAGATCAACACAGGCGATGTCAGGGGACGCCTTGAAAAATCGGCGCTGCTGAAAGCGCTCCGGATCGAGAGAGAAAGGCCGATGCGGCCACAGCGCACCAACTGATGGGATGCCGCCGGACAGGGATGAAACGGTTTTGAAAAGCAAGTGTGATATTCGTCATCGGACGAAGATCACGATAAGAAACACAAAAAACGTCAAAATATAAAATAATAGTTGGGCGTTCTGTGATATGATCGCCATATCGTAAATAGAAGCGAGGAAAAATAATGAACATAAATCTGGAAAACAAGGGATACCATTTTCGGTTTGTTGATTTTCTAATTCGGTGGTCTCTGCTGATTGCTTTGTCGCCCATAGTATATTTTGCGTTTGTCGAGATTTTTAACAGACCTGTCTGACTAACCTTAGGTAACGAACGAGAGAACTGGCGGAATTAAGTGATGTCGATTGCCTTTCCCAATGCCGCACGCAGCTACGACGAAACAAAACAACGGGTCCGCTTTCTCGGCCACGATGGGATGTTCGAGGTCAAATTCTTTGTCGCGGTGGAAGCGCTCGTCGTAGACCGGCACCAGCGAAATGTGTCGGAACGAGAATATCTCGCCGCCTTCGACGGCATGCGGGCGAAAATTCTGGAAGTGGCAAAAAGGGTCTATTCAAGCAGGCGCAAGGATACCGTCATGCTGAACACGACGGACTTCAAATAGACCGTCGCCAACCGAGCTGCCCGCTAGCATAAAAATTCGTTCAGGACATGCCGAGGTGCGGGCGAGTTCAGCCGATACGAGTGTTTACCCCACCCGACCAATTAGAGAAGAGCCATGGCTCGCATCGCAACCCGTTCACCCCTATTTTTTTCCATGGCGATCGTCGCGCTGTTTGCGGGGATGGATCAGTTTATTGCCGGCCAGAACCTCTGTCTTTTCCGGCAGGGCAACGATCTGTCGACCACCGCCGATCGCAAGGCCTATGACGAGTGCATGGCAGGCAAGGACTACCATCTGAAAGATGGCTGCAAAGTCGGCGCCACCGCGGCAATATGCTACGATCGCCGGCAGTAGAGCGAGCCAGAGCCATTCCAGGAAACGTCTACGGCCGCTTTCGCAGCAGCCGTGCGCCGCCAAGGCCGGCGGCCGAGACGGCGAGCAGGACGCCGGAAAGCGCAAGCGCGCTCGGCGCGTGGAAGGGGATGGACGTCCAGCGCGGCTTGATGATGTCGGCGGTGTTGAAGGTCTCGCCGCTATACTGGCACCGGATCAGCGACATGCTGTTCAACGCCATTTCCGTGTCGATCCTGGAGACGAGGGTTCCGGCCAAGGCGGCTTCGCGCGGCATGTCGCGCATCTTCAGCAGAACGGACTTGGTGGCCGCGAGATAGGCGTGGGAACACTCGTTGAAAGGGCTCTCCTCGTCCGTCACGCCGCCCGGCATCGTACCCCAGAGGCAATAGGCATACTGGATCTCGGCGAAGTTGAGCATCCGCCGGAAGGGTTCGTTGGTGTCGGCGGCAGAACGCGCGAGGTCGAGCACCGCGCGATGATAAGGCGCAAGCACCGCCATCTCGCCGTGGCTGAGCGCCGGGATCGGCAGCCCCGAGCCGCTCCCGCCTCCGCCGCCGCCATGCGCCTGCGAGACATTCGCAAGCGCAAGCAAGGTCAAGACCGAGGCGACGGCAAGAGACAGCAATTTTCCCGAAGATTTCATCTCACGCATGCCCGGACAGTTCGAATGGACGTCGCTTGGACCGTTATCCCTCACTTGTCCGGCACAAATACCATCGAATGCCCGTTGATGCAGTAGCGCAAGCCCGTCGGCGGCGGGCCGTCGGGGAAGACGTGGCCGAGATGGGCCTCGCAGGTGCCGCAGCGGATTTCCGTGCGCACCATGCCGAAGGAGCTGTCGCGGTATTCGGTGACCGCGTCCTCCGAGACCGGCTCGAAATAGCTCGGCCAGCCGCAGCCGGCATCGAATTTCGTATCCGAGCGGAAGAGCGGCGCATCGCAGGCGACGCAGCGATAGAGGCCCCTTTCGAATTGATCCCAATAGGGGCCCGTGAAGGCGCGCTCGGTGCCATGCTCGCGGGTGACGCGGTACTGTTCCGGCGTCAGCTGTTCGCGCCATTCCGCATCGGTCTTTACGACCTTCGGCTTGTTTGTCGTGACAGTCATGGAGGTGATCCTTTCCCTACCTGCGCCATAGATAGGGAACGGAATTTGCAGAGACAATGCGGCAGCGCGGCGAATGTCGCGTTTGTCTAGGACGAGGGAAACTGAGCGCGTATCGCACGCCGCCCCTCTTCAGCCGGTTGATCCTTGGTCTGGGCAAGTATTTTGCGCATACGCGGGCTCAGCACCAGGCCTTCGATAGCGCTGATCTTCTCGGCGCGTACCTGGGTCAGGCGGCCGGTCTTGGCATCGTGGGTCGATCGGGACGTTTTGCTCGTCATGAATCACAACCTATCACGGCCTCATGGTGACCGGCAGAGGGATTCCCCCGGCCACTGCCGCAACGGGCGGAACTGCTGAAACGCTCTATTGGGCGACGACGTTTTGAAGTGCTGGGACCATCGTCACCGGCGGCGGGTTCCAGCGGCCGGTCAGGGCATCCATTTCCGGCCCGTAGAGGCGCATCGTCAGATTGAACGGGCCGTTCGGGGCAGGCAGCCAGTTTGCCTCCTTTTCAGCGCCGGGGCTTTGGTTCTGAAAATAGAGGTCGAGGGAACCGTCGGCATTGCGCTGAAACGGCATCCAGCTGCTGACGGCGAAGCGGTTGAGGGGATTGGCGACCTGAAAGCCTTCCGGGTCGTAGAGCGTGATCGACCAGAAGGCCTGGACCGGCGGCAGCTGCTGCTTGTCGAAATGGATGGTATAGGCATGGTTGCCGTCCAAGGGGTTGCCCTTCTCGTCGCCGAGGTTGAGCGGATAGATGGCGTCCTCCGGCACATTGGCGCCGAGGCCGAGGTTGGCGACGATGGCGCGTTTCAGATAATAGTTGCCGTAGACGCCCATGGTATCCGTGTTCATCGACCAATAGTTGGCGACGCGCGCGAGCGACGCCGCCTTCCATGCCATCAGCTTCTGCGCGTCCGCCGGCACCTCCGCCAGCGCCTTGGCTACACTGGGGTCGATCTTGCCGATGTCGAAATCCTTGCCCGGCTCGATGCCGATCTGCCGCATCTGCGCGATGATCGGCTGGTCGGTAATATGCGCGGGATTGACCTTCAACAGCTTTGCCGCATAGGCGAAGTAGTCGCCCGCCGACATGCCGTCGACCGTCTTCTTCGGCGACGTCTTCATGTCGACGTCAGGATCGATCGCAGCCTTGACGGGCTCCGCGGGCTTGCCCCAGGCCGATAGCGGCGTGACCTTGTAGCCGGCCTGGACCTTATGGACCGCATCGTAGTCCGCCGGGCCGTCGGTCTTGGTCCGTCCGATGATCCAGACGAATGGCGTCGGTGCGTCGATCCGCTGAACGCCCTCAGGCAGCGCCGCTCCGCCTTTCGGCTGCCATCCCGGGGGGATGATCGCAAAGTCCGCCTTGCCCGTTCCCGTCGTGCGCCAGCCGGGCGAGGCGAAGACGTCGGTCCACATGTCCAGCATCGGCAGCAGATAGTAGCGTCCGTCCGTATCCGGTGCGGATATGATCATCGGTTCGGAGGTCATATCGAGCCATGCGATCGAATAGAGCGTATCGAAATTGGGGCGCACGACATCGCGGAAATTCGCCGGCGGGAATTCCGGTACGTTGACGAACATATTGGCCGGGCCGCGACCGAAAACCTTGCCGGCTTCGATATTGGTGGCCTGCTTGCGGGTCACGTCCATGGTGATGAGCGGATAGAAATAGACATAGGCGTTGACCGCGATGGCGCGTGCCTGCGCTTCGCTTATCGCCTCCGCCGCCAAAGCGGCCGGCGCGGCCAAGACGGATGATGCAAGGATGCAGGCGGTAAGCCTGAAAGAACCAGGTTTCATGGAGAGCCTCCCTCGATGGCAAAATGAAATGTCAAAATGACGCGGAGATCGGCCGCAACGCTTGCGCCGCCGGCCCGACCCCGTGGCATGCTCGGAAATCTTTTTCGCGGCTATTGAATGAAAACGGATGTCCTTGCGGCGGCGTTCCGATGCCACCTGTCCCTCAAGCGCCTCGCACCGGCCGCCCCATGGCACTTGCGATTGACTGCCTGGATCATGCGCTCGCTCCGCGCAGCGGCAAGTACGTAACTGTAACAAGGAGCGAGGAAATCGCCGGGCCGGGCCTGCCAATCCGATCTCTTTTGCGCGGTCGCCGATGTTTTGCCCCGCTTTTCCGGTTCCAGGTCTTGAGCAGGTCCACCCTTTGCCCTATCCCGGAGATAGCTTTGGCTTTGCGGGGCCGCCGGTCGCGCGGGAAAAGTCGAGCGGGGAGAGGGCATGACGGAAAGCGTGGACCCGACCGTTGTCGCGTTGTTTTTGCCTTTTTTCGGAGCGCTCGTCGCGCCGGTTTGTGTCCGCTTCTTCGGTCACCGGGCTGCCTGGTTTCTAGCGTTGGTCCCGCTCTTGGCCTTTCTTCATTTTGCCGCGCTGCTTCCGCAGATCGCCGGACGGGAAACGGTGGCCGGCGGGTTCGACTGGGCACCGAGCCTCGGCTTGCGCCTTACCTGGTTGCTCGACGGCCTGTCCGTCACCTTCGCGCTGCTGATCACCGGCATCGGCACGCTGATCGTTCTCTATACGGGCGGCTATCTCAAGGGCCATCCGCATCTCGGCCGCTTCTTCTCCTTCATCTTCCTGTTCATGGGGTCGATGCTCGGCGTGGTCGTCTCCGACAATTTCCTGATGCTCTTCGTCTTCTGGGAATTGACGTCGATAACCTCCTTCCTGCTGATCGGCTTCGATCACGAGCGAGAAGCCTCGCGCCGTGCCGCATTGCAGGCGCTTGTCGTCACCGGCGGGGGAGGGCTGGCGCTGCTTGCCGGCCTGCTCGTCGTCTCCGTCGTGACCGGCGCCAGCCAGATGTCCGATCTTGCCGCCAATGCGGCGCTGCTGCGCTCAAGTCCGTTCTATCTTGCCGCGCTCGTGCTGATCCTCGGCGGCGCGTTCACGAAATCGGCGCAGTTTCCCTTCCATTTCTGGCTGCCGAACGCCATGGAGGCGCCGACACCGGTCTCGGCCTATCTGCATTCCGCCACCATGGTGAAGGCTGGCGTCTATCTCCTGATGCGGCTCAATCCTGTCATGGGGGGCACGGCCGCCTGGGAAACGCTGCTTCCGGCCTTCGGCGCGGTGACGCTCGTCGTCGGTGCGGTGCTCGCCGTCAGGCAGACCGACCTGAAGCTCCAGCTTGCCTATACGACGGTTTCCTCGCTCGGCCTGCTGGTGATGCTGACCGGCTTCGGCACACCGCTCGCGGTCGAGGCGGCGGTGCTCTATCTCGTCGCCCATGCGCTCTTCAAGGGCGCGCTGTTTATGGTCGCCGGCATCATCGACCACGAGACCGGCACGCGCGACATCACCCGCCTTGGCGGCCTTCGCGCCGCCATGCCGACGACGTTTGCGGTTGCCCTCTTCGCGGCCGCATCCATGGGTGGCCTGCCGCCGTTCTTCGGTTTTCTCGCCAAGGAGGAAGTCTATGCGGCGCTCCTTGGCGGCGGTGCGGCGGCGCTTGCCTTCACCCTTGCCGCCGTGGTCGCCAATGCGCTGATGTTTGCGATCGGTTTTGCCATCGCGTTGAAGCCGTTTCTCGGAAGAACCGTGGAGACGCCGCGCCACCCGCACGAGGCGCCGCCGCTGCTGATCTGCGGCCCCGCGCTTCTTGCCGTCCTCGGGCTCGTAGCTGCGATCTTTTCGGGGCTGACACACCACTATATTTCCTCGCCGATGGCAACCGCGGTCAGCGGCGCGGTCGCGCAAATCTCGATCTCGCCCGTGCCGCATATCGGTCTGCCGCTTGCGCTCTCGCTGCTCACCATCCTTGCCGGGATACTGATCTACCGCGTGCTCGGCGGCGTCAGGCGCCTGGTTGCCGATCTGCTTGGCTGGTTCGGCCCCGGCCCCGATCGCGGCTTCGACGCCGCGTTGAGGGGGCTCGTGCGGTTGGCGCATTCGGTGACGCTCAGGCTGCAGCCGGGCCGCCTCGAAATCTACATCACCGTCACGTTCATCTGCCTTGCCGCGATCCTGCTGGTGCCGCCGGTCCTCTACGGGGAGCTGCCGGCAATGCCGTCTTTCCTGCCGGCCCTGCAATGGCATGAGGCCGCCGTCTTCCTCATCGCGCTTGCCGGTCTCATTGCCGTGCTCGTGGCCGAGGACCGGCTGACGGCCATCGTCTCGCTCGGCATTCAGGGCTTTGCGGTCGCGATGATCTTCCTGCTGTTCGGCGCCCCGGATCTCGCTTTTACGCAGTTCATGGTCGAGACGCTTTCCGTCGTCATCCTGGCTCTCGTCATGACGCGCCTGCGGCTTTCCCCCACCGATCGCCGGCCGCGCGGCCAGAGGCTTTTCGACGCGACCGTTGCCATTGCCTGCGGCATCGGCTTCTCGGGCCTGCTGATGAAGGCGACCGAGGCGCCGTTCGACGACCGCCTGAGCCAATTCTTCAGCCGCTATTCGAAGCTGATCGCGCACGGGGAAAACGTCGTCAACGTCATCCTCGTCGACTTTCGCGGCACTGACACGCTCGGCGAAATCGCCGTCGTCGCCGTCACCGGGCTTTCCATTCTGGCGCTCATCCGGCTGAGGGTGGGCAAGGGAGGATCGGACGCATGAAATCCCTCATCTTCCGCACGTCCGCGCCTTACCTCACCGCGCTGATGCTGCTGTTTTCGGTTTTCGTGCTGCTGCGCGGCCATAACGAGCCGGGCGGCGGGTTCATCGGCGGGCTGATCGCGGCCTCGGCGTTTGCGATCTACGGGATCGCCTCGGGCGTTGCCGCGGTTCGCCGCGCCCTCGTCTTTCGGGCGCTGTCGATCGCCGGCGCCGGACTTTTCATAGCCACCTTGGCCGGGCTTCTATCCATAGTCTTCGGCGCGCCGTTCATGACCGGGCTTTGGGTCTATCCGAGCCTTTTCGGCGTCGAGGTGCCGCTGTCGAGCGTCCTGTTCTTCGACGTCGGCGTCTATCTGGTGGTCGTCGGCGCCTTCACCGGCATCCTGCTTTCGCTCGAGGAAGGCGAGGCGGAATGATGGAGCCGGCCTTTGCCATCCTTGTCGGTCTGTTCTTCGCCGCAGCGATCTATCTGATGCTGTCGAAATTCACGATCCGCATCATGCTCGGCGTCGCCATCCTCGGCAACGCCGTCAACCTGACGCTGTTTACCGCAGGCCGGCTGACCCGCGAGATCCCGCCGATCATCCCGGAGGGGCTCGACGCCTTGCCGGCCGGCACGGCCAATCCGCTGCCGCAAGCGCTGATCCTGACGGCGATCGTCATTTCGTTCTCGTTCCTCGCCTTCCTGCTGGTGCTCACCTACCGCGCCTATCAGGATCTGAAGACCGACAACACGGACGAGATGCGCCTTGCCGAGCCGCGCGAACGGCCGCTGCCGCCGGTGGGGTACTAGCGCATGGCCGCAGCTGAAAAGACCGTCGACCTTGCCGCCGCGATGGTGATAGCGCCGGTGCCGATCGGGCACTGGCTGATCGTCCTGCCGGTCGTGCTCTGCCTCGGTGTCGGCGCGGCGCTGCTGATGCTGCGCGAACGCACGACGTTGCAGGCCTGCCTTGCGATCGCCGGCCTTGCGCTTCTCGTCGTCATCGACGGTCTGCTTCTCCATAAAGTCGCTCAGGAAGGCCCACTGACCATGGCGATGGGGCGCTGGCTGCCACCCTTCGGCATCGCGTTTACGGTCGATATTTTCGGCGCCGCCATGGCGCTTGCGGCGGCCATCGCAGCACTTGCGGGCTCCGTCTATGCTCTCTCCGACATTTCCCCCAGCGAGCGGCACTACGGCTTCTTTCCCTTTCTGCTGTTCCTGATGGCCGGCGTCAGCGGCGCATTCCTGACGGGCGACCTGTTCAATCTCTATGTCTGGTTCGAAGTGCTTTTGATTTCCTCCTTCGGCCTTTTGATCCTCGGTTCGAGCCGCCAGCAGATCGACGGCGCGCTGAAATACGCGGTGCTGAACCTCATCGGCACGACGTTGTTTCTGATCGCCATCGGCTGTCTCTATGCGCTCTTCGGCACGCTCAACATGGCCGATATTGCGGAGCGCGCGCGCTCCGGCGGCAAGCCGCTGATGACTTTGTCGGCGTTGTTCCTGCTTGCTTTCGCCATGAAGGCCGCGGCCTTTCCAGTGAATTTCTGGCTGCCCGCCTCCTATCACACGCCGAGGATCGTGATTTCAGCGCTGTTTGCCGGGTTGCTGACGAAGGTCGGCGTCTATGCCCTGATGCGCGTCATGGTCATGCTGCTGCCGATGGGGCGCGAGGAGTTCGGCGGACTGGTCGCGCTCGTCGCGATCGCCACCATGATCGTCGGCGCTCTCGGAGCGCTGGCGGAGGTCGATATCCGCCGGATGCTCGGCTATATCGTGATTTGCGGGATCGGCAACATGCTGGCGGGCGTGGCGCTCGGCAGCGTCGAGGGCCTCGGCGGCGCGATCTTCTATGCGCTGCATTCGATGGTGCTGATGACGGCGCTCTATCTTGCGGCCGGCGAGGCGGGGCGCATCGGCGGCAGCCACTCGCTCAATGGCCTGTCCGGGCTCTGGACCGCAAACGGCGCCTTTGCCGCCCTGTCGCTCGTCCTCTTCCTCGCAGCCTCGGGCCTGCCGCCGTTTTCGGGCTTCTGGCCGAAGGTGATGTTGGTGAAGGCGGCGCTTGCCGAGGGCGCCTGGTGGCTTGCGGGCGTCATCCTTCTCACCGGCTTCCTGACGACGATCGTCTTCGGTCGCGTCTTTCTGCTTGCCTATTGGCGCCCGGCCATGATGCCGATGCGCGTCCAGCCCGTGACATGGCGGGCCGGCCTGCCGCTCACGCTTTTGGCGGCGCTGGTGGTCGGTTTTGGCCTGTTTCCGGAGCGGCTTGCGGCGCTCAGCATCCGCGCCGCGGCCGGCCTCGACGACCCGTCCGCCTATATGCGATCGGTTTTCCCTGAAGGAGGAGCGAAATGACGCGCCTCGTGTTCGGCCTGATACTGGCGATCCTGTGGGTCGCCCTGACCGGCAGTCTCACGCCCCACAATTTCCTCTTCGGCGCAGCGCTTGCCGCGCTGGTGCTTGCAGTCGTGCGCCCACCCAGTGAGGGTGTCGTCTACCGGCCGCGGCCGTTGCGGCTGCTGGCGCTGGCGCTTCTGTTCGTGACCGAGCTTGCGAAATCCTCGTTGGCGGTCGCGATGACCGTGATTTCGCCGCGTATGGACGTCAAACCCGGCATCTTCGCTTTTCCGCTCACCGTCGACCGCGATCTGGAGATCACGCTGCTCGCCAACCTCATCACGCTCACACCCGGCACGCTTTCCGTCGACGTATCGGATGACCGCAAGACGCTCTACGTGCACGCGCTCGACTGCGCCGACCCCGAAGCCCAGCGTCGCAGCATCGCGGCGGGCTTCGAGCGCCGTATCCTGGAGGCGTTGCGATGAACCCTCAAACCATCGTCTCGACCGCGGCACTTCTGTCGCTCGCCATCCTCAGCCTTGCCTTTCTGGTCACGGTCTATCGTATCGTCGTCGGCCCGACCCTGCCGGACAGGGTGCTGGCGCTCGACATGCTGGCGGCGACCGCGATCGGCTTCATCGCGGTGATCGCGGTCAAGACCGGCTTCACCCTTTACGTCGATATCGCCATCGCCCTTGGCCTCGTCGGTTTCCTGGCGACGGTGGCGTTCGCGCGCTTCATTCTTTCGCGCGGCCGTCCGGACGACGCCGCAAGCAACGCCAGACAAACCCGCAAGCCGAACGCCAAGGGGAGGGCGCGCCGATGATCCTTGCCGTGGCCGTTTCGGTGCTGATGGTGGCGGGCGCGCTGTTTTCGCTGATTGCCGCGATCGGCATCG
Organism: Rhizobium sp. RAF56; assembly: GCF_052113965.1. Classification (NCBI taxonomy): domain Bacteria; kingdom Pseudomonadati; phylum Pseudomonadota; class Alphaproteobacteria; order Hyphomicrobiales; family Rhizobiaceae; genus Rhizobium; species Rhizobium sp. RAF56. Next base: position 24,858 of record NZ_JBFRDU010000033.1, on the reverse strand, counting down.
TGCGCCTGCCCGATATCTATAGCCGCATGCACGCGGCCTCGAAGGCAGGTACGGTCGGCTCGGGGCTGCTGCTGATCGCGGCCGGCCTGCACGCGCAGGATCCGGCAACCCTTGCCCGCGCCGTCGCCGGCTTCCTGTTTTTCGTTATGACCGCGCCGATTGCCGCTCATTTATTGGCCAAGGCGGCCCATCAAGTGGGCTTTCCGCTGCTGCCGCCTTCGGTTCGCGACGACCTTGCGAGCCAAGACCATCACCATCGCGGGTCGAACTCGCGCCGATAGGATTCTTCTAGTTGAATACAAAAACCTCAAGCGAAATACTTGTATCAATATGAGAAAAATTTCCCAAGAAATAACAGAAATAAAATCTGGACTTTTGCACCAAGAATGGTAATCCAGTTTCAAGTAGAGTTCTGATCTAAAGTGATTTCTCTGTCCGCTGTAAATGCTATATGCTTTGATTTATATTGATACAATGGCATTGAAGCGGACGTGAATTCGGATGAAGGATCGCGTTTTTCGCACGATTCTGATGATTCGCTGATCGGACGGCAGTAGACGGGTTTCTCCGCGCGAAGTCTAGGGGTGGATTTCGGTTTGTGCATGGCATGGCGTTGAACGCCTGTGGTTGCTGCCGACTGCTACGAATACAGGCGGCCCATCGCGAGACGGGCTGTCAGGGCAAGCATACGAACAGGAGAAATACTATGACAGATGTGGCTCTCGGCAGCAGCGGCCCGGAACTACTGGTTGAATTGACCGCGGATATCGTCGCGGCCTATGTCAGCAATCACGTCGTTCCGGTGAGCGACCTGCCGAATCTGATTTCCGACGTGCATTCCGCGTTGAGCAACACTTCCGCCCCGGCTCCCGCCGTTACCGTCATCGAAAAGCAGAAACCGGCCGTTTCGGTTCGAAAGTCCGTGCAGGATGACCAGATCACCTGCCTCGAATGCGGCGGCAGCTTCAAATCGCTGAAGCGTCATCTGATGACCCACCACAGCCTTCTGCCCGAGGAATATCGCGAAAAGTGGGACCTCCCGGCCGACTACCCGATGGTAGCCCCCGCCTATGCCGAAGCGCGTTCGCGCCTCGCCAAGGAAATGGGTCTCGGCCAGCGCCGCAAGCGCGGCCGCTGAGCCCCTTGACCGAACAGACGCAAAAAACCGGGCCGCAAGCCCGGTTTTTTGTTGGCAAAGCAGTCTTTTTTGCGAGCGTTGTCCGTTCTCTCCGTCATCCCGGCCTTGAGCCGGGATCCAGCCGCGCCGCGTCGGGGGTGACGGCGGATGGCGGCGCAGTCCTGGTAAGCCGTCAGAGTTCATCAGCTGTCTGAACCGGGCCGCAAGCCCGGTTTTTTGGTGTCGGGGAATGGAGTTTCGCCGTTTTCAGGGGAATTGCGAGAGGGAGAAAAGGAAAATAATCCCATATTTTTCAAAGGCAAATTGAACAGCTTGGCGAAAATCAACAAATAATTGCAGAAGGTTGCTTTTCTTTTTCCCTAACTATGCCGTAGGGTGTGTGAATTAATTCCTATTCTCTAGGGGATATTTCATGCCTTTTCAGAAAAGTCTTTTGCCTCCGCCCACCGCCGTCATTCCCTTGAGCGCCATTCCAGACGCGCCCCAAGCCGCGATCGAAACCGGCGAGCCGCCGGAGTTTTCGCCCCCTGCGTCCCTTTCCTCCCATACCGTCTGCCGCATCGTCAGCTACGTGACCGCCGAGATGGTGGCGCTCCTCGGCGTGAGGGTGCAGGTCAGGGTCGATCGCCGCCGCACGCTCGCGCATGTCAGGCAGGTCTCCATGTATCTCTGCCACGTCGCCTTGCGGATCCCGCAACACGACGTCGGTCTCGCCTTCGGCCTTGACCGCAAGACGGTCGGCCATGCCTGCCTGGCGGTCGAGCGCCGGCGCGACCAGACGGCCTATGACGATTTCGTCTGCGCGATGGAACGCATTCTCTCATCCATTTTCGTGACTTCGGAGATCGTCCGCCATGACTGAACGCGCATCCGGCTCGGAGAAAAAGGCACTTCTGCGCCTGTTGCGGTTTCTGGCGCGTGGGCCGGCTTCGATGACGCCGCGCGACGACGGCGTCCATGCCGAGATCGAAAACGCGGATGCCGCCGTGCAGATCATCAAGCTCGGCGTCATCGCCGAGGCCGCCGCGCGCGGCCTCATACACCGCGATGCGCACGGCGAAGGCGACCGCATCGCGCTCGAAGGGGCGGGACGCGCCTATCTCAAACGCGCGGCGGCGCGCGCTGAAGAGACGTTTCTTGCCCAGCATGCGGACCTCGTCGATACAACCGTCGAGGTGGACGATCGGCGCCACGCCGTGCGCCTCGATCGCGCCGAGTCGCCGCTTTCGCTTCTGTCGCGCCTCAAGGGACGGGACGGTGCGCCGTTCCTGCCCGAGCAGGCGATCGCCGCCGGCGAACGGCTTGCCGCCGATTTCACGCGCGGGCAGTTGCAGCCACGCGTCACCGCCTCCTGGGAGCCGCGCCTAGCGAGCCGGGGCAAGGGTGAACGCGGCGGTATCGCCGATTTGAGCGACAGCGCGCTCGCCGCACGCCTTGCCGTCAACCGCGCCGCCGAGGCCATGGGGCCGGAGCTTTCAGGGGTGGCGCTCGACGTCTGCTGCTTCATGAAGGGGCTGGAAACGGTCGAGCGCGAACGGCAGTGGCCGGCCCGCTCGGCGAAACTGATGCTGAGAACAGCATTGATGGCGCTCGCCCGCCACTACACGCCACCGGCAGCACACCGCTCGCCGCGCATTGAGCACTGGGGTGCGGAAGATTTTCGCCCCGAGCTCGGTTGAAATGTTCATGCCAGGAAGGCGCTGTCGCGCAGCCTCATGCCACGGCGCGCAGCCGGGCTTCGTCGCGGATGCGCTTGACCATCGAGCGCAGGCCGTTGGCGCGCTGGGTGGAGAGATGCTCGACGAGCCCGATCCTGCCGAAAATCTCAAGGGCGTCGAGTGCCGCGATCTCGGCTGCATGCTTGCCGGAATAGATCGCCAGCACGATCGCGACCAGCCCGCGCACGATATGCGCATCGGAATCGCCCTCGAAGGTCATGAGAGGATCGTCCGGCGCGCCGCTCACATGGCTGACGAGCCAGACCTGGCTGGCGCAGCCCTGCACCTTGTTGGCAAGCGTACGCTTCTCCTCCGGCAGTTCGGGCAGCGCCTTGCCGAGTTCGATGACATAGCGATACCGATCCTCCCATTCGTCCAGGAAGGCGAAATCCTCAATGATCTGTTCAAGCGCTGCCATCGACCGGTCCCATATGCTTCTTGCTCAGCATATAGGTGAAAACCGACCGGATTTGAACCCGAAACGAAAAAGAACGCCGCAGGCGTGCCCGAAGGGCGTGTACGTTTCCTATGCCGGTGATTTTTTAGGAAGCCCGCTTGGGGCCGATGGCCGACGTCCGCTGGGAGGACACCAACACGAAATGCGGACATAAGAGTTCTTGCCACCAAGGTCAGGGATCGGCCGAGGCTGTGTAAAAACCCGGTCCTGATATACACTCATCTTCGTCAGTCGGAGGTGGCATGTCAGGCGATATCGAAGGCATCAGTCGTGATCATCAGGTTACGCTGTGAGTGAAGAATAGCTGAATCCGGACGAATGAGTGATCACGCTGGAATATAACGCGCGGTCGAACGAGCCTTTGCCACCGAAACCTGCATCTGGACGAACGATGGAAACCAGCGGGGTAAAAGGAGCGAATCATGAAACTGATCATCGGTACCAGTCTATTGTCGCTGTTGGCGTGGGCCGCTCACGGTGCGGAGCCATACACCTTAACTTCGGCAGAAAGTAAGATCGCCCAACTCGGTGCGACAAACTACGCCCAAGCATCCAAGGCCACTTTCATTTCATGTTCCAACCTCTGCACAAGTGACGACCATCACGTCGCCTGCACCATAGCCGACAAGGCCGGTGTACGGTCCGAAGTGCAATGCTCATATAAGTCAGAGGGTTGCAAGAAGCAGTGAGCAACCACCGGCGCTTCCCCAAGGCGGGATGCATCCGGCCTTGGGTGATTGCCTGGCGGTGCGGATTCGTGCGGCGCAGAAGAGTGGCTGCGGCTTAGCGCAGTTGCCGTTCGGGTCTCCCCCGGACAGAACTGGGTGCTTCCGCCGAAGCCCCCGCTCGCCGCCCATCACCAGACGTTCAAGAACCGTCCGCTTTCCGTGGATACTCATTTCCGTGTCGTCCGCCCCGACGCCGTCGGTCACAAGGAAGGATGACGGCTCGATGGTGGAGGTGGAGATCGGGTGGACATTGCCTCTTACCACTTGTTGACTCACCCGCGGTTGAACAATAACTTGCGCCCTCGGTCGTTAGGCTTGCCCTCACATGACGGATCAATCTCTTCAGCGTCGCCTTGCCGCCATCGTCGTTGCCGATGTGGTGGGATATTCACGCCTGATGGAAGCTGATGAAGTCGCAACGCTGGCGAACCTCAGGGAACTCCGTGCTGGCGTTATCGAGCCGGCTGTGATGCGCCGCAACGGTCGCATCTTCAAGGTCATGGGCGACGGATTCTTAATCGAATTCGGTAGCGCGGTGGACGCGGTCGCAGCAGCGTTGGAAATGCAGCGGGCCACCAGTGCTGATGAGGCTTCCGGAGACCGGCGCATGCTTTTGCGTATAGGCGTCAATCTGGGAGATGTCATTGACGACGGTTCAGACGTCCTCGGAGACGGCGTCAATGTCGCGGCGCGCCTCGAGACGCTGGCCGCACCGGGAGGTATCTGCATTTCAGCCTATGTTCACGGCGAGGTCGTCGGCAAGATCGCCGACAGGTTCTTTGATGCAGGCGAACGCTACCTAAAGAACCTGACGCGCCCGGTCCACGTGTGGCATTGGCCGGATGCGCTGCAGAGCACATTGCCGCTGCCCGAATGTCCCTCGATCGCTGTATTGCCGTTCACGAACATGAGTGGGGACGAAGCGGACGCGCATTTCGTCGACGGCTTGACCGAAGACCTGATCACCGACCTTTCGCGTACCGCTGGCCTGTTCGTCATCGCGCGCAATTCCGTTTACGGCTACAAGGGCAAGCCGGTCGACGTACGGCTGGTTGCCCAGGAACTCGGCGTCCGCTACGTCCTGGAGGGGAGCGCCAGGCGCGCAATGGGCCGTGTCCGCATCAATGCCCAATTGACCGACGCGCTTGGCGGCCATCACTTGTGGGCCGACCGGTTTGACAGGACGGTGGAAGATGTTTTCGAATTACAGGATGAAGTTAACGCCAAGATTGTTGAAGCCCTCGTCGGCCGGCTGACCATCCCGACGCAGCGCAATCGGCCGAAGAACTTCGAGGCCTACGAACTGTGTGTGCGCGCCCGCCTCCTGACGGAAGAGTCGCCGCAAACCGAGCGTGAGGCCTATATGCTGCTCCAACGCGCGGTTAAGCTCGAGCCATCATATGCCGAGGCGCTCGGTCTGCTCGCCTATAACCGTTGGCTTGCCTGGACTCATTTCGGCGAGCCTGAAGATCCTAATCGTCGGATGGCGGCGACGTTCGCGCAGAAGGCGGTCGACCTAGATCCCAACGATGCCGGCTGCCGTTACGTTCTGGGCACCATCTTGGCTTATGAGCGGCGATGGGAGGAGTCGGAGACCGCCTTCGCCAAGGCCCTGGAGCTGGACCCCAACCACGCCGACACCTGGGCCGCCATGTCGGACATGTCCGTGCTGGACGGCAGGGTTGCCGACGGACTAGCGCAGATCGAAAAAGCTCTTCGGCTCAATCCCTATCCAGCCTGCTGGTATCTTTGTCATCTTGGGCAGGCGCAATACGCCGCGCGTGACTACGAGGCGGCAACCGCTACGCTCCGCAGGAAAGACACGTATCGTACCAACTCACGCAAATTCCTGGCTGCTACGCTTGCGCAGTTGGGCCACCGTGAGGAGGCGCGGCGAGAAGCAGAATTGTTCCTGATCGCCCACCCTCATTTCACCATCGGCCATTGGCTCAGCTCCCAGCCGCTGCGCGACGCATCTGTACGAGACCACTTTGTCGACGGCTTCCGAAAGGCCGGCCTGCCGGAGATGTGACAGCGGGTGGGGACAATCGCGACGCGTTCGAGGACTTGATCAACGGATGTGCCACATTTGGGTCAGAGGCTGCGCCGCAATAAGCGTCTCTCACTGCGCCAGCCGCAGAATGCCGCCGAGCGGACCGAAAGCTCAGAGGGCCGGTTTCTGCTGGGGGACCGGAACGCGCGCCGGCGCCTTGACCGTGCCGGTGATGACAGCGTCGGCGGGCTCGGTGCCGAGCGGGCGGGGCGGCATCGGCTGCAAAAGGGTGCCGGCATTGGCGAGCTGATCGACCGGCGCAAGCGCCGGGACGGCGTCCGCGATCTTTGCCTTGGCCCCGTCCTTGAACCGGTTGTCGAGGAATTCATAGGCGACGCGGGCGCCTTCGCGGGCGCGGTAGCCGAGTGCTGTCAGCGTCTCGCCGCCCTTGACGCAAACCTCGGGCTTTACGTTGCAGATCGAGGTCACGTACTGGAAGGCGCCGGTGGCGGCGGTAAAGGCGTCGGACGCCTGGACCTGCGGCACGTTTTCAAGCCGGGTGGCACTCTGTGGGCTGAACAGCGACAGCATCACCAGCACCAGCGAAAACCAGAACGCCATCTTGATCAGAAACCACATCGCCTTGCCAATCCTGTCTTGCCGTTCGGTCTTCAAGCCGAATCGCACCGGTTTTCCTGGTTGATCAAACCCTAGACCTCAGATGCGAAGATCGTTTCTCGAAACTGATGAGCATTTTTGTCAAATTTAGTTCAAATTCGAATGATCGCAATTCGGGACGCATTTTCGTCAAATTGTAGCGGCAACCGTTAAGCATGTCCCCTGGCTATACGCTGACGCTGCAAGCCTTTTACTGCAAAAGGCTTGCCACAAACGTTAACGACATGGCGAAATGCAAGCGAAATCCATCGCTTACCGCCCGTTAACCACAAGAAGCAAAGCCTCTTTGGACTGTTCCCAAAAGCCTGTTTTCGCCATTTTCGCGCCCCTGCGCCGACCCCTGCTTATCCTTTCCTTAAGTGGCCGAAGCCTATGGTACAGCCAGTTGTCGAGTGCCTTTTCGGGCGGGTATTGCGTGCGCGTATTGAGTAAAATGACAGATCGGGCGGTAGCCCTCGTGGATCGGGTTGGAGGCAATTGGCTGACCCGTACCGGAGGTACGGCGTCCGTGCATGCCGAGGAGCTCGCAATTCTCAGGCGCCTGGCGATGCTCTCCTCCGTCGCGCTCGTGGCCGTCCCCGCCGGCCTGTCGCTGGTCACCAGCCCTGCGGTCGCGCTGCCGGCCGGTTTTGCGACCGTCTGCGCCGGTTTCCTGTTTTCCGCCGTTGGCAGCATCGCGCTGGCGCGGCAAAAGCCGCTGGAAATGCAGGCCGACATTGGGCCGCGCGAGGATTTGATGCTCGAGGCTGCGGCCGGCATTGTCATGGTGCTCGATCCGCAGGGCAACGTCGTCACCGTCGGTGGCCGCGATCGGGCCGAGTACCTTTCCTGGATGCGCCCGCCGAACGGCCGCGGCTTCCTCGAACAGGTTCATATTTCCGACCGCCTTCTCTTCCTGCAGGCTGTCGATCGGCTGCGCCAGGGCCATGATGCCTTTGCCGTCACGCTGCGGCTCGAACGCCCGACGGTCGGGCGCGACCGCGCGCAGTTCGTGCATCTGCATATGGAGCTGACGGCCCGGCGCGACCCCGAGGGAACGGTCACCAGCATCGTGACGCAGTCGTCCGACATTTCCATCGAGCGCCACATGCGCGACGAAGCAGCGCGCAAGACCGCGGAGGCAGAATCCGCCAACGACGCGAAATCGCGCTTCCTGGCGGCGGTCAGTCATGAACTGCGCACGCCCCTCAACGCCATTCTCGGCTTTTCCGACATTTTGAGCGGCGAGTATTTCGGCAAGCTGGAGAATGATCGCCAGCGCGAATATGTCGAGCTCATCCATCAGTCCGGCGCGCATCTCCTGTCGGTAGTCAACACCATGCTCGACATGAGCAAGATCGAGGCGGGGCGCTACGAGTTGATGGCGGAGCCTTTCGAGATCGCGGTCGCGGCGAGCGCCTGCGAGGCGATGCTGGCGCTGCAGGCCAAGGCCAAGGGACTGTCGCTCACAAGCCGTATCCAGCGCGGTCTCGGCGAGGTCGTGGCCGATCAGCGCGCCATCCAGCAGATCCTCATCAATCTCGTCAGCAACGCCATCAAGTTCACCGATGCGGGCGGTGCCATTACCATCGACGCCTCGGCCGTCGGCGGGATGCTGCAGCTATCGGTAAGCGATACCGGCATCGGCATTGCCGGCGACCAGCTGTCCAGCCTCGGCCAGCCCTTCGTGCAGATCCAGAACGACTATACGCGTCGTTACGAGGGCACGGGTCTCGGCCTGTCCCTCGTCAAGGGGCTGGTCGAACTGCACGGCGGCAGCTTCGAAATCACCAGCACACCGGGCGAGGGCACCGTCGTCACCATCCTCGTTCCGCTTGATGGCTCCGGCGTTGTTGCCGCTCGTGGGTCTGCCGGCGAAGAAAATACGGTGGATTTCCCGCCGCGCCTCAAAAATGCAACGGAGCCAACGCACTATCAGGTCGGCGCAAACCGCACCGGAGACCGTCTCGATGACCACGCGCAAGCGAAAATCGCCTAAAGGGAAAGGCAAACGGCGCCAGCCGGGCCTGTTCTCGCAAGGGGCGGGTGCCGTCGGCACGCTCGGCCTTCGCGGCGCCGGCGCGCTCGGCGGTCTTGGCGCGCGTGGCGTTTGGGCTCTCGGCGAACTCATCGGCCGTCATCCTTCGGTCGCCGGCGGCACGATGGCTTTCGTCGTCGTCTTCAGCTTCGTGGCTGCCAATGCGCTCTGGTACCAGCCGGGCACGCATCCCTCGCCACTCCTGCGCACCCGCGACGCGGGATCCTCCAATGCCATCGCCGGCCGGCGCGCCTCTTTCCCGATGCAGGCTGACGCGGGCAACGTGACGACCTTCCGGATAGAACGCCCGGGCGCCGACGCGGCCTCGCCGTCATCGGCCGGCCAGGCCGGCGTCAAGACGGCAGCCGCCAAGATGCAGGTTAGGGGTGGCGGTCCGACCGTGCCCGTCGCGCGGCCCCGCGAAGACGTGACGTCGCTGACCGCGAACGCCGATCCCGTGGCCGCCGCTATTCTCACCGCTGAAAAGACCATCAAGACCGGCTCTACGCCCCGCGCCAAGCCGCCGAGCGAGGCGGTCAACAGCATCGATCTCGTCATGAAGATCCAGAAGGGGCTGAGCAACATCGCCTATAGCGACGTCAGTATCGACGGCGTCGCAGGGGATCAGACACGGGCCGCGATCCGCCGCTTCCAGAAGCATTACCAGCTGCCCGAGACCGGCCAGCCCGATATCGCGGTGTTGAAGAAGCTGCAGGATATCGGCGCGCTCTAGCGCTTCGAGGCATGCTCGGGAGCGGTTTGCCCGCCTCTGCCCCGCCGGACATGTCGCCCGAGGCGCGACGCTCTCGTCATCGTTGCCAGCGGCCAAGCACGCGGCTATAGCTCGTCGATGAGATTGCGCACCGACATCTTCGTTTCCGCCCTTCTTCGCCGTGTCTTCGCCGGCGGCGGCTTTGCGGCCATCGAGCGCAAGGGCGCGGAATCGGCCGGCGCGATCTTCGTTCGCCAGCGCTTCCGCGACGGACTTGAAACCCTCTACGGACCTGCGCCGCAAAGCTTTTTCGACGAGGAGGAGAGCGGCACGCGCCTGTTCGAGATAAGGCTGGCACGCGCCGACCCGCAAGACGTCGCAGACCTTCTGGCGCGCGAAGAGAAGTTCGACAGCGATCTCTGGGTCGTCGAGCTCGAAAGCGACGATATCACCGACATCGTGCCGACCGCAAAGGCGGGGCAGGGAGGCTGAGCGGGTTGAGGGCAGCGCTGGCAGGTCCGAGCCTGACGACAGGGCTCATGCGTCGTCATCCTCGGCCTTGTGCCGAGGGTCTGCTGCGTATCGGCATAGTCAAACGGTTGCTGATGCTCGGGACAAGCCCGTGCATGACGAAATAGCCGGGAAATTTTCCACACACCACGAAACTTGAGATTACGTCCAAGGACGGGTGATACTCCCGCGCTTGGCCCAAACTTTTGCGAACGGTCTGCGGCCCCGCAACGACGAATGCCGATCGGTCCCGATCAGCGCTGGCGTCCGTTCGCGCGAAGCTTGCGGGTGGAGGTGAGTTGCCTTGCGGCGCGCTCCTCTTTCCGATCGGCGTCCGGTTCGGCCTGTTCCGGCGATAGATAGGTGTAGCGATCGGCGCGGCGCCAGCTTTCGACGCGGGCCGCGGTTTCGTCAGGATCGAGCGAGTCGAGCACCAGCCAGGCGCGGCTGGCGCTGCCGCGGTGTTCGGCAAGGTGCGGATAGAAGCTTTCGAGCACGAAGGCGGCTTCGCTCGCGTTCATGCCGACGCCGCTGAGCGTCACGGCGAGCTGGTGACCGGAGACGTCGAGCAGGATCCGCTCCGCAAGCCATCGGCTGGAGGAAAGCGCATCGGCAAGCGCGGTCGTGAACTGGCCGGCGTCATGAGCGCGGGCGAAGCGGACCAGCAACGCCTCCTGGATCTCGGAAAGGCTGCGAAGGCCGAGACGGTCGTTCGCGTCGAAGGCGAGGTGACGCGCCACCTGCTTCAACTCCTGGCGCAGCTTCTCCTCGCGCAGGATGCGCTCCGCTTCGGCCCGCTCCGCCTCGAGGTTTTCAGGCATTCGAGAAGCGGCCGCAACCGGGGAGGGGTCTTCCTCGGACGCGGGGCGGGCCGGCTCGACCGTTCGGATGCCCACAAGCGCGTCGAGGACCTTGGGCGACAACGTGGCGCGCTGCGCGATCGCCTTGGCGTGTGCTGCCCCTTGGGTGCGGGCGATCGTGATCAGCGTCTCGTCGTCGATCGAGGGCGAGCCCGCGAGGAAGGGCGCTGCAACGTTGATCGGCTGGCAGCCGACGAAGAGCGCCACCGCCTGCGGCACGTTCGCGCATTGCGAGAGCGCTGCGACCGACTGGCGCCTGGCTTCATCGGAGGAGGCATGGAAAAGCGGTGTGAAAAGCTCGGCAAACAGTCTTAGTTCGGATTTGGTGGGATGCTGCAGGCTTTCGAAGCTGCTCACGGTCGCCATCAGTACCACATCCTTCTTCCGAATGGATGGCGGTCCTTCAAGGTCTCTAAACCGATCGCGCACGCCAACACCCATATACGCAAAACCAAAGGGTCCAAATTCGGAAGGCGCCTGCTTCCGCGCCTGCCCCGCAACGGTTCGGCGGCGTCAGCGACGCATCGCAGCCGGGCGGACGCCGGGTCCGGATCTGGCTTTGAAAAAATGATAGGGCGGGTAGCGTTAACAGGTCGTAAAAGCTTTATTAAAACTCGAACGATTTTGAACCGGGACAGCCGGCGTCGCTGAAAACGAAAGAGCGCCCGGAAAGGACGCTCAACAGTCGAAAATGATTGATGATTTCGCGTTCGCGATAGCCTCACGGACCCTTCAGTTCGCGCAACGCATGGTTCAATTTTTCGTCGGTGGTGTGGCCCGATTGGAACAGGTCAATAGCGGCGGAGGCTGCAAATTGCGCCTCGCTGCTGTTGATGTCCACGCGCCGCTCGCGGCACCAGGAATTCAGTGCCCCGCGCAGCAGATCGACGTCATCCGGCGAAAAAGCTGCGTTGATCAGGAAAGACATCACAAGTCTCCGTCTTGCCGGCCAGAGTTCCGATGGTCTCTCAGCGGTCTTTGCCCTAACCCTTAGACCGATTGCCGAAACATACGCTTATTTAGGGTGCGCGCAAATGAAATTTCCTTGATGAACGTACCCGGCCGGAACCATTCGCCCGCAGGCGGACCTGTTTATTTAAGAATATGAAATCGTAGTATTTTTGCAGCCTACCGTAAGGATAAAATGCAGCCTCACGTAAGGATAAAAAACACGCTGTGCGATGAAACCAAATCGGCTCTGGCGCGTTAATTGGTTGGAGCGGATGCCGGCCGTTCCAAAAGGGTTAAGAAATTAACGGTTCGTTAACTATTACGTGGTCTCAATTCGGAGAACAGCTGCGCGATTCGTAAGATTGATCGTATAATATGCTTATAGCCCCGTAAAACGGGCCACATGCCACGGTGTCAAAGAAAAATGCCGTGAGAAAGACGCGGATGTTCCTGGCGGGTGCCGTTCAGATGAACGGCTGGTCTTCCAGGAGGGAGCGTCGGCCCGTCGGTCAGCGGGCAGGGTGAAATCGGTCGCAAGTTCATCCGTCTCAAACCACTTCAAGGAGACGAGAATGGCACAGGTGATATCCCTTCCAGTTCTCCGGTCGCGAACATCACGTCGCGTGCCGCGAGAGCCGATGGAGGCCAAGATCATGCTCTTCACCGGCGTGCGTTACGAGCGGCTGGACATCAGGTCTGAGCGGGATTCGGATCGGCCGGGTACCGGATCGAAACGGGCGAAGAACAAATAGTTACCGATAGCAGCGCCTCGGCGTCATTCGCCCGCGAATGCGTCGCAGCCGGCGCCTGAAAGGAAGTCGCGCGCCGCCTGGTTGAAACTTTGCTGCGGCGCCATTGCCCGCAGGACCACGTAGCCCTCGGTTCGCGCCATATCCACCAGAATAGACTGCTGAAGGGATTGCGGCAGCGCCTTGCGAAGGCCTGTCATCTGGATCGGCGTTGCAATCAGCACATCCAGCTTGCCGCCGATCGATGTGCGGTCGCTCATGCTGTAGACCTCGTTCGAGGCGCGATCGTAGACCGAAAGCGACCAGAACGGCACATTGCCCACGGCTGTCAGCCGAAGCGGCGTTTCCTCGATATCGAAGGCGCAAACGGCGGTGCGCATGTACGGGTCGTCGTTCGACAGGCCCGCGTCGTCGTCCTTGTCGTCAAGCAGATAGAAGCGCCCTTCGTCGCCTTCGTCCTCGATGCGCGTATAGCCGTCGCGGTCGGAGAAATGCGGCAGCGACAGGATGATGATGAGATGAAGAAGGGCGGCGCCGAAGAGGCCCGCAAGGCCAGCGAATACGTACCTAAGCATTGCCGCACCCGATCTTCGCAAGCTTCGGCATGGCGAGATCCAACAGGCCAGAGCTGCCGGCAGCCGGCGTGTCGAGCAGCGTCAGGACCAGACGGAAGCGGTCGCCGGTCAGCGGAAGCGCCAGCCAGTTGCCGGACTGCGGCTCTCGCGAGATGCCGATGCTGAAGCCTGAATCGGTGTCTCTGAGCACGGTCCACGAATTGATCGCGCCTGGACGGCCCGCGGGCGGAGTAAGCGGCTTTCCGTCGTCGCCCGCCGCAAACAGCGTCCAGAGCCGTGCCGGCGGCGTCTGGCCGGTGAGCCTATAGCTGCATCCGGCGGTGAGCCGGCCGCCGTCGCTGTCGTCGACGGCTGAGAAGACCAGTCCCTCGGCGGTGCCGTAAAGCAGCCGGCCGGCGCGGGCGCGGTGGGATTTCGCGTAAGGGTCGGCGTCCTCGGTATGCAGAAGCGGAAACGCCTCCCAGGCGCCGAGCCGGATCGCGCCGAAACCCGCCGTAGCATCCAGCGCGTACAGCGTAAACAGGATGCCGCCGCCGAAGGCGATCAGCAGCGAAAGCGCGACGAGGAGGGGAACCCGGAACACCTTGGCTTCCTTGTTGCAATCCGGCCCCAAGCTTATCGCTGATTCTGGCGACGCGGGAAAGGGAGGCCAGTCCCACAACTGTCGATCACGGAAAAACGCGTTCAAGGGAGGCCGGATCTGCGATCGCATGGCTTAGTCAGGTGACCGCCAGTACCGCTCCGGTGTCGTACTGCCGTACGTAATCCACCCGTGTGCCGTCCCAGTGATAACAGTAGTGCCGCCCTTGAAGGGGGATCGTCACGACATCCGGCCAGAAGGCACCTATGCAGCGTTTGCCGGGCATTCGGACGCTGTTCCATAGCAGGCCATCGCTTCCCGCCGCCCGCAGTCCGCTTCCCTCGACCTGAGACGCTGTGTAGTCGTCGGGATCTAGGACATCGGGCACTGCGTTCACGTCGTCCAGGCTTCGATCTATACTGCCGATCAGGACACGAAAGTCCGACGTCCAGCCCGCAGACTGGGGTGTCGAACGCATGAATATCTGATGATGATGGACCGTCTCGGCGACCGCGACTTCCTCGCTCTCGCCTGCATAGTAGATGCCGTAGCTACCATCGGTGAAGCGCCCGGGCCTGCCCGTGGAGCAATGGCCGAACGGTGCCATCACGAAACTGGCGCCAGCGCCGGAAATCCGACGACCTGCCGGCACTTTGCCGAGATCGCCGACCTCATACCGGATGCGCGGATTTGTTTTCGCCTCGACAGCGACAAGTGCTTCCCAGTCGCGAGGGTCGGCAATGTCCTCGAACAGGTCGACAGGGGGATAAATGGACCGAATGATCCGGTAGGTTTTGGGCCACTGTACGTGAGAGCGGACAGCCAGCCCACTTACCATGCGCTTCGCTCGGCATCGAGCCATTCACGCATCACGGCGAGATCGGAAAGCTCCCCCTGAAGCATGATGTCCAATGCCGACTTGCCGCCAAACGCCGCGTTGGGCGCTTTGATCCACTCATACCCGCGTGCCACATCCTTGAACAGGTATCGCACGCCTTTGTGGATGCCCATCAAGTGCGCCATCCGCATCTTCAGGTCTCGATCGACGCGGCCTGCATTGCCTTCTTTCCAACGCGACCAGGTGCGAGCCGACAATCCTCCGAGCAAGGTGGTGGCCTGCGCATCGGTCAGCTTCCAGGCGCTGAAAAGGTTCACCGTCGTGCGCACGAGCGCACCCGCTTCGGAATCGGTTATTTCAGCCGATCGGCTGTCGGCTGGCGTTGAGGCAATAGGCTGAAGTCGCATGGTGACCTTGCTTTCTGGCATAAAAATATCGCATTTCTGCCAATTGGCAAGAAAGAATTGGTGCCCTCAGCAAAATCTCCAGCCTTTCCGGCGACGCCATAAGCGCCGCCAGCGACAAGTAATGATCTAGTATCCGGCAAGGAGCGTGGGAAGCTCGGCAAGCAGGGCGTCGCGGGAGCGGACGCCTGCGGTGCCCTCGGTCTTGACGTCGTCCTGGATCAGCCGCGCGAAGACAAACGTCCGGTCGTCCTTCTTCGCCCAGCCGACGAACCATCCCCAGGGATGATCTTCATCGAAGCTGTAGTCCGGCTTGCGCGGATAGGCCATGCCCGTCTTGCCCTGAACGGACCAGCCGCCCGGCAGGTCCGTCTGCTCGACCACCTTCAGGGTCATGTCGGTTGCATGCGCGCTGACCGGGAGCTGCCGGTTCACAAGCTTGCTCAGAAACGCCACCTGCTCCAGCGGCGATATCTTCAGCGAGGAGGCGATCCAGGCGCGCTCGAGGCCGTTGTCCTTGCCCGGATCGCCGGAAAAGTCGGCATTGCCGTACCCGAACTTCGTCGCATAGTCATGCAGCCTTGCCTCGCCGAGCGCATGGGTGATCTGCTGGGAGAACCAGACGACGGAATATTTCAGCCAGCGAACGGCATCCGTCGGCTGCTTCCAGTTGGCGCCGCCCCAATCCACATAGCCCTCGCGGAAGGGAAGCGTCGGGTTGTGCTCGTCTTTCAGGAAGCCCGAATCGTAGCCCATGACGCTGAGCGCCACCTTGAAGGTCGAAGCAGGCGTGTAGCGCTCGTCGCAGCTGCCGTCTTCAAGGACGGTCTGGCCGCTCTGCGCATCCATGACGACCGTGCAGATCGTCCGGGCGTGGGCGGGCGAGGCGAGCAGTCCGGCGCTAAGAAGGCCAAGGACGGCGAAACGCGATTTCATTATCGTTCCTTTCTGATGTGTCGGCGCGGGCGAGGGATAGCAACGGTTTGACGAACCGGCAAAGGACGAATAATTGCCTTAGCCATTAGATTAATTTGGGCATCGCCATGGTTCGGCCATATCTTCCCTTGAACGCGTTCAGGGCTTTCGAGGCTTCCGCAAGGCACCTGAGCTTCACCAAGGCGGCAATCGAACTCAGCGTCACGCAGGCGGCCGTCAGCCACCAGGTGAAAACCCTCGAGGCGCAGCTCGGCGTCGTCCTTTTCAGGCGCCTGCCGCGCGGCCTGATGATCACGCCGGAGGGCGAGAGCCTGCTTCCGGTCTTGCGCGACAGTTTCGATCGCATGGCCGATGTCGTGGAACACTTCCGCGGCGGGCACATACGCGAGGTGCTGTCTGTCGGCGCCGTCGGAACCTTCGCGGTCGGCTGGCTGCTGCCGAGACTGCAGGAATTCAGGGAGCGCCATCCCTTCATCGACCTGCGCCTCTACACCAACAACAACCGTATCGATCTGGCGGCGGAGGGGCTGGACTATGCCATCCGCTTCGGCAGCGGCGCGTGGCACGGCACCGAGGCGGTGAGGCTGTTCGAGGCGCCGCTTTCGGTGCTCTGCCTTCCCCAGATGGCGCTCACGCTTCGCGAGCCGGCCGATCTCCTCAGCGTCACACTGCTGCGCTCCTATAGGCCGGACGAGTGGAAGCGCTGGTTCGAGGCCGCGGGCATCGCCCGGCCCGGGCCGCTCAGCAACAGCATCGTCTTCGACACGTCGCTGGCGATGATGGAGGCGGTGCTGCAAGGGGAGGGCGCCGGCCTTGCGCCGCCGATGATGTTTCAGCGCCATCTCCTCGCCGGCACCGTTTCTCAACCCTTCGAGACCAGCGTCTCGCTGGGCAGCTACTGGCTGACCCGCCTCCATTCACGCCCCCTGACGCCGGCGATGAACGCCTTCAGGAACTGGCTCGACGAGGCGGTTGCGAGAGCTGCCAAGGCTGTTACGCAGCGGCGTGATGCTTGACGAAACGCGGCGAAGCGGGCGTCAGCCCTCGTCCCCATAACGTCTTGCGTTATATGACGCGCAGCGTTATAAAGTGGAATGATCCAAAGCTTCGCGGATGCCGAGGTTGCGCGTATTTGGTCTGGCACACGAAGTCGGAAACTGCCCTCCGATATTCAGGCCATTGCGCTCAGAAAGCTTCGTTTGCTCAATCAGGCGCTTACACTTATGGACCTGCGCGTGCCGCCGGGAAATCGCCTGGAAGCCTTGAAGGGTAACCGAGTTGGTCAACATTCGATCAGGATTAACGACCAATGGCGCATTTGTTTCATCTGGAATGAAGGAGGGCCGCGCGATGTCGAAATCGTCGACTATCATGACTGAAGCCGAGTGGCTGCCCAATCCGCATCCTGGAGACATTCTGCTGGAAGACTTCCTGAAGCCGATGGAGTTGAGCCAAAACGCCCTTGCCCGGGCCGTTCATGTGCCGCCGCGACGGATCAACGAGATCGTGCTCGGCAAGCGCAGCATCACCGCCGACACCGATTTGCGCCTCGCTCGTTTTTTTGGCGTGTCGGATGGATTTTTCCTGGGATTGCAGGTGGATTACGATCTTATGGAGCGTCGCCGGCAGATTGGCCCCGAACTTGCGCAAATCGCACCGCGCGCGGCATGATTGCGGGCTTCCGCTGCGACAATTTTACGCGTAAAAGGCGATATTGCATCCGATTCTCGCCGACGCGCGCCGGGCCGTTTCTGGGCGATGTCGTAAACAGCATCGGTTTTGCCGCTCCGGGAGGTATAACCTTCCACAATAATAGCGATTAAAGAATGCCATTGTTCTGAATAAGTTGCATATTAAAAATCATATTTATCGGTAAAAGAGGCTCCATGATAAACTTGGTACCCCGCGGTCGAAAAAGCGGCCGGCGGCACGCGACTTATCGTCTGCCGTTCGTTGCGGCACTTTTTGCCTGCATTGCAACAATGCCCCTGTCCTTCGCCGCAGCTACGGGCACAACGCTGACGCGAGAGAAGACGGCGGAGCTCTATATTTCCATTTTCGTCAATGCCGATGCATCAGGGGCTAGCGCGCTCAACGAGGCTCATCGCGCCTATCACGGCGAGGACGAGTTGAACGTCGATGCCGTGCCGACGTTGAACGAAACGGCGGCGCAGGCCTATGCGATCTATCTGCTCAAGGCTGTGCCGCCCGCAAGGCAGGAAGACATGAAGGCGCCGTTCGAAAAGTTTTCCAAGGCGGTTTTCGACGACCTGCAGCGTACGCAATGCCGCGCCACCGGCAGCAGCCAAGCGCTGAACGAATACGTCAAGGGCAGTCTCGTGGCGTCCGTCGACTACGAGTGCTCGGTTGTCGACGTTTCGAAACGGCTGGCCGCGCTGAAGGAGAAGTACGGCAAGACTCCGGAGGAGGCGATGACCTCGCCGGCACTCGTTACCGAAATGGCCGAAGCCTTCGCCGACGAGACGGCGACGCGCCCCTTCCGGGGAAAAATCCGGCTCCATTCCCGTGCTGGAAGCGAATGCTGGCTCACAAGTTCGCCCGACGAGGCACGCAGCGACGTGCTCGGCGCCTTGCTCGAACCCGTGGACGGCATCCTGCACTAAAACAATTTAGGGAGTGCCGATCTACAAACGTGGTCGAAGGGGTTGAAGAGGATCCTTGGTTAAGCTCCGCCTTCAAGCCCTGCTCTAAAACTGGAAAAAGGCGCATTGCGCCCTTTTCCAGTTCGTTATGCTCAGGCGTCCGAGTTAGCTGTGCGTCGCGGTCGTTTCATGGTGCTGGTCGTCGTAGAGGATCTTGACCACCGGAGCGGCATTCGTGAGCGTGGCGATATCCTGCCAGGTGCCGTTGTTGTTGACGCTGATGATGGTGTCCGCGCCGCTTGCGGTCGCCTTGACGTTGTCCAGCGCCTGCTGTTCGCTGGCCTGGTGGCCAAGCAGGGAGCTGAGCAGGTTCGAAACGTCGAGTTGGTCGCCGTCGGTGTTCTTGTAGTCGGTGATGGTGTCACTGATGTTGACGCCGCTCAGCGCCGCGGCATCGAAGACGAAAATGTCGGCCCCGTGTCCGCCGGTGAGCGTGTCGCTGCCCTCGCCGCCGTTGAGGACGTCGTTGCCCTCGCCGCCGTTGAGGTTGTTGTTGCCGCTGTTGCCGGTAAGCGTGCTGTCGCCATCGCCACCCGTCACATTGGTGTCCCCGTCGCCCGTCAGGATCACGCTATCGGGGCCGGCGCTTTGCGTCGTAACCTCTCCCGAGCCCGTTTGGCTCTGGGTTCCGACGTTGTTGTGCAAGTTGAGGTTCACCCCATGCGACTGCCCCGAATCGACGATCGGCGCCAGAGTGTCTAGAGGGACGGTCTCGAACGTGGTGCCCGGATGATTGATCTTGATGGTCTCGATGTCCGTCAGGGTGTCGGTGCCGCCATCGGCGGTCGTCACCGTCACCGAGCCATCCGTATTGCGGGTGGCCGCGATGTCTTCGCGACCGTTGCCGTTGTAGACTGCGGTATCGTCGCCGGCACCGCCGGCGATGATGTCGTTGCCCGCCCCGCCGTCGAGCGTGTCGTTGCCGTCGCCGCCGGCAAGCGTGTTGTCGCCGCTGTTGCCCGTCATGACGTTGTCGACTCCATTGCCCGTTCCATTGGTGTTCCCCATGCCTGTGAGCGTCAGGTTCTCGGCGCCGGCAGGCAGGGTGTAGTCGACCGACGACTGCACCGTGTCGATGCCGTCGGAACCGGGCGCTGTTTCGTTGACGGTGTCACCGGCGCCGTCGACCACGTAGGTGTCGTTGCCCGCACCGCCGGCCAGCGCGTCGTTGCCCGTGCCGCCGTCGAGAAGATCGTCGCCGCCGTTGCCGTTGATGGTGTCGTCGCCAGCCTCGCCGTAGAGTTGGTCGTTGTCGGCGCCGCCATCGATGGTGTCGTTGCCGTCGCCGCTGTGGATGATGTCGTTGCCGCCATTGCCGTGGATGACGTCGCTACCGGCAGTGCCGGGGAGCGTGTCGTTACCGGGCGTGCCTTCGATCGCTGCCAACTGGGCGAGAGGGACAGTCTCGGATGTGCCATCAGGATGAACGATCTTGATGTTCTCGACGTCCCTCAGGGTGTCGGTGCCGCCACCGGCCGTGGTGAGCGTCACCGAGCCGTCCGCATTGCGCAGGGCCGTGATGTCTCCGCGACCGGTGCCGTTGTAGACCGCGGTATCGTTGCCGTCGCCGCCGTCGATGATGTCGTTGGCGGTGCCGCCATAGAGGGTGTCGTCGCCGGTGCCGGCGCGGATGGTGGTATAGGGGGCACTGCCGGCGAAGATCGTGTCGTTGCCGTCGCCGCCGTCGAGATAGTCCTTCCCCGCGCCATCCGGCAGGGCCGTGCCCGGGTCAACCACGAAACCGCCGCTGCCGCCGTAGATGATATCGTCGCCGATGCCGCCGAAAGCCTGGCCGCCGCCATCGCCGAGGACGATCATGTCATTGCCGTCGCCGGCATAGATCCTGTCGTAGTCATGATCGTCGCCGCCATAGAGCAAGGTATTTCCCGAAAGGAGACCGGAGTGCTGGATCACGTCAGTGCCCGCGCCGGCGTCGACGAAGTCGTCTCCGCCGAGGGTAGAGATCGTGTCGTTGCCGGCGCCGCCCAGCAGGATGTTGGCGGCGTCGCTGTCGTAGATAGTGTCGTTGCCGGTGCCGGCGGTAACGTTCTCGATATTCGTCAGGCTGTCCGTGCCTTCGCCGGTCGCCGTACGGGCGTTGGGGCCACCCGCGACGGCGGGACCGATATTGGCAACGAGATTACCCGTGACGCCGGAATAGTCGACCGTGTCGCCGCCGCGGACCAGTGATGCCAGGATCGCCGCCGCGCCGTCCGCCGTCGGAGTGACAGGGCGCGTAAACGACATCAGCGTGTTGTTGCCGCCATTGATGGTGTCGTTGCCGGCGCCGCCGAAGAAGACGTTGTCGCCGGCGTTGCCGACAAGCACGTTGTTGCCGGCGTCGCCGGTCGCAATGAGGTTCGCCGCTCCGAGAAGGGTGACGTTTTCGATGTTCGTCCCCGCGACGTTGAAGCTATACGGCGCCATCACCGTGTCGATGCCTTCGCCGGCGTTTTCAGTGAAGCTGTCGCCGATACCGTCGAGCACATAGGTGTCGTTGCCGACGCCGCCGATGAGCGTGTCGTTGCCGGAGCCGCCGTTCAGGATGTCGTTTCCGGCACCGCCGATCAGCGTGTCTGCGCCCGAGCCGCCGAAAAGGACGTTGTCGCCGGCGCTGCCGTAGAACGTGTCGTTGCCGGAGCCGCCCCAGGCGCTTTCCATGTTTGCAAAGCTGTCCGTGCCTTCGCCGGTCGCCGTGTTGGCGGCGATCGCGATCGGCCCGGTGACGTCGGTGCTGCCCAGGTTTGCAACGATAGCGGCGCTGGAGGAGGAGTAGTCGGCGACGTCGCCGGCGGACGATTTCAGCGACCCCAAGCCTCCCTCTGTCAAATTGACGGGGGTGGAATAGGCCGTACCCGAGGGATTGTTGATGCCGCCGTCGAAGCTGTCGTTGCCGGCGCCGCCGGCAAGGATGTCGTTGCCGGCACCGCCGAGCATGATGTCGTTGCCGGCACCGCCGGTGAGCGTGTCGTTGCCATTGCCGCCGCTGAGCGTGTCGTTGCCCGTTCCGCCGATGAGCTGGTCATTGCCCAACCCGCTGACGAGAACGTCGTTGCCGACACCGCCGTCGATCGTGTCGTCACCGCCGCTGCCGACAACCGTGTCGTTGCCGCCAAGGGCCGTGACCGTCACGCCGCTGTTGGGGGCATCGCTCTTGTAGGCGTCGCCGACGATGATGATGTCGTTGCCGGCTGTTGCCGTGATCGATTCGATGCCGGAAAGGCTGGGGCCGCTTCCAGAGGCCGCGTTGAACGAGACGCCGGTGGTCGCGCTACTGCCGAGCAGGATGGCGTCCGTGCCGGTGTCGCCGATGAACTGGTCCCTGGTGGTGGTAAGGCCGGATTGCGAGGGGTTGAGAACGGTGCCGTTGCCGAGATCGACCGCGATCGTGCCGGTACCGGCGTCGGCGATGTCAGCAACATAGTTGAAGGTATCGTTGCCGCCGCCGCCTCGCAGCGTATCGTTGCCGGCACCGCCGTCCAGCGTATCGTTGCCGAGGCCGCCGTCGAGCGTGTCGTTGCCGACGCCGCCCAGGAGCGTGTCGTTGCCGTCGCCGCCGTTGATGACGTCGTTGCCCGAACCGCCGTCGAGGCTGTTGTTGCCGCTGTTGCCGTTGAGGGTATTGTTGCCGCTGTTGCCGGTTCCGTTGATGTTCCCCGTCCCCGTCAGCGTCAGGTTCTCGAGGCCGGCAAGCAGGGTGAAGATCACCGACGCCAGCACCGTGTCGGAGCCGCCGGAGCCGGCAATGCTTTCATCGACGGTGTCGCCTGCGTTGTCGACCACGTAGGTGTCGTTGCCGGCGCCGCCGGCCATCGCATCGGCGCCCGTGCCGCCGTCGAGCGTGTCGTTGCCGTCGCCGCCCGAAAGCTGGTCGTTGTCGGCGCCGCCGTTCATCGCGTCGTCGCCGTCGCCGCCCAAAAGCTGGTCGTTGCCGGCACCGCCGTCCATGACGTCGTTGCCCGCGCCGCCGTCGAGGGTGTTGGCGCCGCCGTTGCCGGTAATAATATTGTCGCCGGCGGTACCCGTGCCATTGATGTTCGCCGTGCCCGTCAGCGTCAGGTTCTCGAGGCCGACAGGCAGCACGAAGGTCACCGACGACAGCACCGTGTCGGTGCCATCGGAGCCGGCAACGCTTTCATCGACGGTGTCGCCGTTGTTGTCGACCACATAGGTGTCGTTGCCGGCGCCGCCGGCCATCGTGTCGTTACCCGTGCCGCCGTCGATGATGTCGTCGCCCGCACCGCCGGCAAGCGTGTCGTTGCCAGCACCCCCGTCCAGCGCGTCGTTGCCGACGCCGCCGTCGAGCGTGTCGTTGCCGGCGCCGCCCGAGAGCGTGTCGTTGCCGATACCGCCCGAGAGCGTGTTGTCGCCGCTGTTGCCGGTGAGGCCGTTGTCGGCATCGTTGCCGGTCGCGTTGATCGGCGCCGTGCCGGTCAGCACGACGTTCTCGACGCCGGCAGGTGCAGTGTAGTCGATCGACGACTGCACCGTGTCGAGGCCGTCGGAACCGGGAGCGGTTTCGTCGACGATGTCACTGGCGCTGTCGACCACATAGGTGTCGTTGCCGGTGCCGCCGGCCATCGTGTCGTTGCCGGTGCCGCCGTCGAGGAGATCGTCGCCGCCATTGCCGTTGATGGTGTCGTCGCCAGCTTCGCCGTAGAGCTTGTCGTTGCCGTCACCGCCGTCGATCGTGTCGTTGCCGTTACCGCCGCGGATGGTGTCGTTGCCGTCGCCGCCGTTGAGCTGGTCGATGCTGGGAGTGCCGGCGATCGTGTCGTCTTCAGGCGTGCCGTTGATCGCGGGCACGATCGGCGGTGCCAGGGTGTCGAGAGGGACGGTCTCGGACGTTTTGCCGTCAGGATGATTGATCTGGATGCTCTCGATATTCCTCAGCACGTCGGTGCCGCCATCGGCGGTGGTGACCGTCACCGAGCCGTCCGCGTTGCGGACGGCCGTGATGTCCCCGGGACCGGCGCCGTTGTAGATCGCGATATCGAACCCGTCGCCGCCGTCGATCTGGTCGTTGCCGGCGCCGCCGGTGAGGATGTCGTTGCCGGCTCCGCTGTCGATGACGTCGTTGCCCTCGTCGCCGTAGATCGTGTCGCCGCCGGCGCCGCCAATGATGGTGTCATTGCCCACGCCGCCGTAGGCCGCGGTGGAGCCGCCGTCACCGACGTGGATCGTGTCGTTGCCATCGTCGCCATAGAGGTAGTTGTTTAGGCCAGTGCCGCCGAAGATATTGTCGTCGTTGGCATTGCCGTGGATGGTAGTAAAGTCCGCACTGCCGGCGAAGATCGTGTCGTTGCCGTCGCCGCCGGCGAGCGCGTCCTTCCCCTCGCCCTCAGCCGCAGTGTCATGGTCAACGGCGAGGACGCCGCCGCTGCCGCCGTAGATGATATCGTTGCCGCCGTTGCCTGTAGCAATGCCGCCGCCGTCGCCGAGGACGATGATGTCATTGCCGCCGCCGCCGGTGATCTTGTCGAAGTCATGATCGCCGCCGCCGTAGAGCAAGGTATTTGCCAGGTTGGAAGCGCTGCTCCTGATCGTGTCTCGACCCGCGCCGGCGTCGACGAAGTCGTCTCCGCCGAGGGTGGAGATCGTGTCGTTGCCGGCGCCGCCAAGCAGGATATTGGCGGCGTCGCTGTCGTAGATCGTGTCGTTGCCGGCGCCGCCGGTGACGTTCTCGATACCAGTCAGGCCGTCCGTGCCTTCACCGGTCGCCGAAAAGCTGGCGGCATTCGAGACGGCGGGACCGATATCGACAAGGAGATCGGCCGGGGCGCCGGAATAGTCGATCGTGTCGCCGCCGCGGACGAGCGATGCCAGGATCGCCGCCGCTCCGTCCGCCGTCGGGGAGACAGGGTGCATGAACGACATCAGCGTGCTGTTGCCGCCGCCGTTGATGGTGTCGTTGCCGGCGCCGCCGATGAAGACGTTGTCCCCGGCGTTGCCGGAAAGCAGGTTGTCGCCGGCGTCGCCGGTCGCATTGAGGTTCGCCGTGCCCGTCAGGATCACGTTCTCGATGTTCGTGCCCGCGACGTTGTAGCTATAGGGCACCACCACCGTGTCGATGCCTTCACCGGCGGTTTCAGTGAAGCTGTCGCCGACGCTGTCGATCACATAGGTGTCGTTTCCGACGCCGCCGATCATCGTGTCGTTTCCGACGCCGCCGTTCAGGATGTCGTTTCCGGCCCCGCCGACGAGCGTGTCGTTGCCGGCCCCGCCGAAGAGGATGTTATCGCCGGCGCTGCCGTAGATCGTGTCGTTGCCGGAGCCGCCGACCAGGCTTTCCATGTTTGCAAAGGTATCCGTGCCTTGGCCAGTCGCCGTGTYGGCGGCGATCGCGATCGG
>NZ_JBFRDU010000032.1:0-55457 GCF_052113965.1 Rhizobium sp. RAF56 | reverse complement strand
TCTTCTTGCCGATGGGCGTGCCGGCCGGCGGCTACATGCGTCCTCTTTTGGGCGTCGGCTGGACGCTTAATTATGAGATGTTCTTCTACGTCATATTCGCGGCCGCCCTGCTGTTCGGCAAACGGATCGGCCTTCCTTTCCTATTATCCACGCTCGTCGCGTTAGTCGCTTTCGGTGCGGCGTATAAACCTCTGACGGACACCGGTCCGCCGCACACTCTGTTTGCCTATTGGACCGATCCGATCCTTCTTCTCTTCGCTGCAGGCGTGGTCATCGGACTTTTTCCGGCGTTTTTTTCCGGCTGGGAGCAGCGTATAAGGCATCCGGTCCTTATAACGCTGGCACTGCTTGTATTTTGCCTGTCGGTATTCCTTGCCGGCAAATTTGCCTTTCCGCTGCATCTGGGTTGGCAGTTGGCCGGATGGACAATTTGCGTGCTTGCAGTGGGCTTCTGCATCTTCGGTCGGCAATCCCTCGACAGCGGGTTTGCCGGCGCGGCCAGCCTGCTGGGCGACATGTCCTATTCGCTTTACCTCTTCCATTTCTTCTCGATCGTTGCCGTGGAAAAGGTCTGGTGGCTGCTGTTCGGCAAGGAGTATTCGCCGTTCTTCGTTCCGGTCGCCTATATCGGCTCCGTCGCGGCGGCCTACGCAATCTATCACCTTATCGAGTTGAATTTCGTCCGGCTGGCCAAGCGCGACAGGGATCGTCGCCGTGCGCAAGGGAAAATCTTCTCGACGCCAACGAGGGCGGTCATCGGCCGGAATCCTCCGCACTGATTCATCGCAAGGAGACAAAGCATGCGGCACGCAACATGGAACGCAATCGAAACAAATCCGCTCGCGATGAGGATGTACCGCTCCTATCGGCAGCTACCTGAAGCCGTTCGTGCGCCAGCGCGGTGGCTTGTCGCCCCCGGCTGGCATATCGCGTGCGCAACCGTTCGGCAGAGCGCCGGCGACAAGGTTCTCTCCGGTCCATTCCAGGGCATGAAGATGCAGCTCAGCCCCGTCTCCAGCCGCCGTCTCCTCGGCTATCTCTTGGGAACCCAGGAGCTCGAATTGCATGACGTGATCGAAAGGATCATCGAAAGGCAATACGGGACCATCATCAATGTCGGGGTCGCCGACGGCTACTACGCCATCGGCCTTGCCCGTCGGATGCCGGATGCGACCGTCGTCGGTTTCGAAGCGCTCGAGGAGCATCATGACCTCTTCCGGCGCGCGGCGCTCGACAATGGTGTGTCGGAGCGCATCAAGTTGGAGGGTTTTTGCACATCGGTCGATTTGAAGGAAAGCCTGGCGAAGGCGTCCGGGCGTCCGCTCATCCTTTGCGATATCGAGGGTGGCGAGAAGGAGCTGCTCGACAACGAGCGTATTGCGGAGCTTGCCAACGCCGATATTCTGGTCGAGACGCATGACGACCTGCTCCCGGGCTGTACCGATCTCCTGCTCCAGCGCTTCGGAAAAAGCCACGACATCGAAACCTTCTACGCGCGGCCCAGGACGCTTTCGGATTTTCCGGCAGCCAGGCTTCCGCTGCTTGCAAAATGGATGCCCGGAACGTCCGTCGAGCTGATGCATGAGC
Source organism: Rhizobium sp. RAF56 (assembly GCF_052113965.1). Taxonomy (NCBI): domain Bacteria; kingdom Pseudomonadati; phylum Pseudomonadota; class Alphaproteobacteria; order Hyphomicrobiales; family Rhizobiaceae; genus Rhizobium; species Rhizobium sp. RAF56. The sequence goes on along the minus strand of NZ_JBFRDU010000032.1, from coordinate 53,870 downwards.
GTCGTACCGGCGTTCAGGAATGGCTTTTCATGACGGCGCGTGAAGACGATCGCCCGAGCCAAGCGAATTCGGGAGAGGCCTGATCTTATGCATCTCTTGCTTGCCAGTGGCACGCCGCATCTGCCGCAGCTCTTCGGTGGCCTGGAGATCAATACGCACCAGGCCGCGCTTAAATTGAACGAACGCGGTCATCCGACCGCGGTCCTCTCGAAGCTGTCCTTGCGGGATGCCTTTGGCGCCCGGCAGTTCGTGGCGAGCCGCGTGCGTCGCAAGGAGGTGGCGCTCGACAATTCACTCGGTTACGACGTCTACCGCTCGCTCAGGCCCTGGAAAGATCTGCGCGGCCTTGCTCCGCCGAAGGTGGTGGTGATCCAGAACGGCAACATGGTGGAGATGGGGCGCACCTTTGCGGGCATGGGGATATCGAGCGTCGCCTACTTTCACGGCCTCGAATTCGATTCCAAAGCAAAGGCGTGGCCCAGTAGCGCGGCCGAGTTGCCGTTTTCCGCCTATATCGCCAATTCAAACTACACGGCAGCGCGGTTCACCGCGAAATTCGGCATCGAGCCCGAGGTCATTCCGCCGATATTCCAGGCCGAGCTTTACCGCACACCGGGCGAGGGGCGGTATGTTACGTTCATCAATCCTGTCAGTGTGAAGGGCGTCGATCTGGCGCTCGCCATCGCTCGGATCTGCCCCGAGATTCCGTTTCTGTTTGTTCGCGGCTGGCCGCTCACAGCTGCCCTCGAGACCCGGTTGCAGCAACAGATAGGCATCCTTCCCAATGTCCAGCTCGTCGCGCGCAGCGACGATATGGCGCGCATCTACGCGCAGACGCGCGTCCTCCTTGTTCCCAGTCAGTGGGACGAGACATGGGGGAGGGTGGCCACCGAGGCGCAATTCAGCGGCATACCCGTTCTTTCGAGCGATTCCGGCGGGCTTCCGGAGGCGGTCGGCCACGGCGGCATTCTCCTGCGGCGGGACGATCCGCCGGAGGTGTGGGCGGATTCACTGCGCTCGCTGTGGGGCGACACGACAGCCTATCGCGAGAAGCGGGAAGCGGCATTCGCGCATGCGGCAAGGCCCGAGCTCGACATCGGCCGCCAGATGGACAAGCTTGTCGCCATTACCGAGAGGGCTGCGGGATGAACGAGCCGCTCTCAGCCTTGGGGAAGGTCCCAAACTCGGACGTAGTCTACCTGCATGGAGAACGGATTGGGCGCCTTGTCGATCGGCCAGCCGGCTCCAAGGCCGAGATCGAGAAGGATGGTAAACGGCAGCGTCAGCTCCTTTGGCGTCGGCATCGACCACACTTCCTTCCTGTCGAGGAAGTACCGGATGACGTCAGGAGCAACCGCGACGCCGTAAGTGTGGAAGTCGCTCGACAGCGCTCCGGCGGTCACCGGCACCCATTGATGGAAGGTCTTGGTGAGCTTCGGGTCCTTGCGATCCCAGATGTGAAGCGATGCGGTGTAGCGACCCGGGAAATGGCCGTAGTGCTCGACGACATCGACTTCGACCGATTTGACGTTGCCGCGGCTAACCAGCCAGAATCCCGGCCAGACGCCTTCGCCGGCGGGAAAGCGCGCCCGCATTTCGAAATAGCCGTAGCGCTGTTTGAAGCCGGTTCCCTTTGGGTCCGTCGATGCGAGCAGTCCCGACTGCCATCCCTTGTCCGTCTTGCGAGCCGTGATCGTGAGCATGCCGTCGCTGACGGTGAAGGGGAAGTCCGGCTTCGGATCGACAAACCGAGCATCTCCGAAATCGCCGTTCCACGGCGTGTGGGCGATCCACCGGCTGTTTGGCCCCCATGCCGAGACGTCGAGGCGATCGAAGCTCTCGTCAAAGATCAACTGGAGCTTACTCGGATCGATCGTGCTGGCCTCGGCGAAAGCGGTCCGTACATCGGCGGTATTGATGAGAGCGGCAATGGCGGCTGCAAAGATGAAGGTGGGCCGTATGAAGTTATCGCGCATTGCGTTTGCTCCTATAATTCAGATTATAAACTATATATCTCAGAATATATTGCAAGCGACATGGTAACAAATAATTTAGTTTCAATTTTTATTGCCAACAGCAAACGAAACGGAGGATAGAATGGCCGTTTCATTTGCAAAGATGTCGATGTATTCTGCGGTTGCCGGCTTATCTACGGTATTTTCGACCTTCGTATCCGGCGTGATCGTTGCCAAGCTGCTAGGCGTTGAGGGCGCAGGCATCGTGGCGTTCGCGGTCTGGTTGGGGCTGATCATCACGCCGGTCGTCGATGGCGGCATGGCGTTGACCGTCAGCCGTTTCCTGCCGGACCTGAAAGGCCAGCACGACGGCGCGGCCATCGGCGCGCTGCCCGGAAAACTCGCCCGGAACTTGCTCGTCTACAATCTGCTCGCGCTCGCCGTTCTCGCAAGCTTCTATCTAGCCTCGGCCGGACCGCTTAGAAATGTCGCCGGGCGGCTCTTTCACGGTTCAAGCTCAGGCGCATCGATCGAGCTCATTCTGCTCGTCGCGGCGCTTGTTGTGCTTCAATCCTTCGGGCTGTTCGGCACGGCCTATCTGCGGGGCTCGCAGAAGTTCGTTGGCCTGGCGATGCTGACGTCGATATCGATGGTCTCGCAGATCCTGTGCGTCTATCTGGGCGGCCGCTTCTTCGGCGTACCAGGCGCCATCGGCGGCTACGCGGTCGGGCAAGTGTTTCTTGCGGCCTCCGCTGCCCGGCTGTTGTTGCGTCGAGGAGAGGTGTCGCCGCAACTGAGCGAGCGGACGCGGCGCTACTCGCGGTTTTCCTGGGCAGCCAATATCTGCAACACCTTTGTCTGGTCTCGAATGGAGATCCTGTTTCTCCAAAGCTTCTGGGGCTTCAGGGAGGTGGGGCTTTTCAGCGTCGCGCTCGCGCTTTCCGCCCTTGCATCGCAGGGACCGCTTCTTCTGACCGGCGCGTTTTTGCCGATGCTTGCCGAAAAGCACGGCCAGAACGACCGGCAAGGACTGCAGGTCGCCTTCGAAAGCGGCACGCGCCTGCTTGCCTTGCTGGCCTTTCCGGCATGCTTCGGGATGGCCGCCGTCGTGCCGGTACTCCTGCGGCTGCTCTATGGTCCCGATTTCGCGCCTGCCATCCCGGCGTCGATGATCATTGTGACGGCGGCGGGATTTTCGATCTCGACTGTCATCGGCACGCATCTCGTCAACGCAGTCGGACGCAGCGACTTCATCTTCTGGTCGTCTCTGGTTGGAGCACTCCTGTCGGCAGCCCTGGGATTTGCGCTGATCCCGGACTTTGGCCTTATCGGCGCCGCGATCTGCCGGACCATCACTCAGCTCGCGATGATTGGTTTCGGATTGTGGTTCATAACCAGCAGGCTGGGGTTCGCTTACCCTTTCCGTTCGCTTGCGCGGATTATGCTGGCTTCGATCGCTGCTTCCTTGGCAGCGTTCGTCGTCGTCAGCTTGATCAGCGACGCCGGCGGCCTCATCATCGCCATCATGCTCGCCATCCTCGTCTATGCGGTCGCCTTGCGGCTGTTCGGCGCGATGCATCCGAACGATGTCGCACTCACACGCCGCCTGTGCGGTTCGCTGCCTTCGCCGATCTCGGGAGCGCTACAACCGATCCTGTCGTTCCTCGTCCCCGGCTCCGCCCTCAATCGTACCGCTGCATCCTAGGTTAGAAAGTGAGATACGCCATGATCCACATTTCAAGGAGAGCCGCTGCTGCTCTTGCCCCAAACAGGATGCGGCTAAACGGCCTGCGGTTTGGTGCCGCGATCCTCCTGACGGCGCTAGGCTCTTTGACTGCGCTTCCCGCCCGAAGCGAGCCCTACCGGCTGGTCCCCGACGATAAGATCGCCTTGCGCATCGTCGAGTGGCATTCAGGTGAGGGCGAGTTCAAGGACTGGGATGTCTTGAACGGGACCTTCCTCGTCAACGATGCCGGTGAAGTCTCGATACCGATTGTCGGCGAAGTCTCGGCTGCGGGTTCCACCACAAAGGAACTCGCCGAGAAGATTGCCGACCTCCTGCAACAGAATGCAGGCCTTTCGGCCAAACCCTACGCCTCCGTCGAGGTCGCTCAGTACGGGCCGGTCTACCTTGTCGGCGGCGTCGACAAGCCAGGACCGTACCCATTCGCGCCCGGTCTTACGGTGATGAAGGCGATCAGCCTGGCGGGCGGGCTCCAGCGAAGAGCGGAGAACACCGGAGCGCGATTTGATCGCGATCGGATTCAGGCTTCAAGTACGCTCGGCAACGCCCAGCTGGATCTCCGTACGCTGCTGGTGCGGCAGGCCCGTCTCAGGGCCGAGATGGAGGACAAGGATACGTTCGAGATGCCAAAGGAACTCGTTGGCGCCAGCGGTGCCGATGCGCTCTACTCCCAGGAAATCAACCTCATGAAGCTGCGCAGCGTTGAACTGAAGAGCAAGATCGCTGCCGCCGACGGCCTAACCGATCTCTATACCCACAGCATTGAAACGCTGCAGAACAAGATCGAAACCCAGCAACATCAGATCGATCTGCTGCGGAAGGAACTCGGAACCGTCAATTCGCTGGTCGACAAAGGGCTGAGCCTCAGCTCGCGGCGCCTCGCTCTCGACCAAAGCGCGTCCGATGCCGAGAGCAAGTTGCTCGATCTCGAGTTTCAGTTGATCAGCTCGCGGCAGTCGCTTGAGGAGAACAAGCGTGACGCCGCCGACATCGTCAATTCCAGGAACTCGCAAATTCAAAGCGACCTCAACGACGTCAATCAGGAGATTGCCAAGTCCAACTTCGACTCCCGCATTTCCCGGAAGCTCATGGATGAGGCAGATCAGCAGGAGGGTAAACAACTCCTCGACGAACGCCGCGACGCTGAGCCGACGGTAAAGCTGCATATCGCACGCGCCGGGAATGACGGGAAGTCCCAAACGATCGAAGCGACCGCCGACATGCTGGTTGAACCGCGTGACTTGATCGAAGTCGAGACGTTGCGGCCTGACCCGGCGGATTTGGGCGTTACAAATTCGACATCGCCGGCCACGGCTGACATGGCCGCGTCTGGAAACGGCGGCCCTTAAGGCTTGCGCCTTCAAGCGCTAAAGCGGTCGGGTATTGCTGGAGCTGCTGCTTTCCTGAGGCTCGACGCGCCGATGGGGCAGGCGTCGTCGGTGACCTATCGTCCGAAAAAACAATGAGGGAAGCAGGACGCCGATCGCGTAACAGACCTGCATGACCACAAACAACAGAAGGACTAGTCCTATTGCCGCGATCAAGGCATGGTCTTGATAAAGGAGAAGCCCGAAATAGAGCGCTCCAGTGATCAATGCGAATATCGCGAATGCACCGACCCGCAACGCGAATCCTGAAGCAAACGCTATAAAGCCTGCGACTGCCAACGTTGGAAGCATGCTCCTGCCATTCCTCCCCACCTGGCGGGCTGACGCCATCGTCCACGGCGTTGAGACCCGCTCACCACAACTATAGTGAATATCACCAAACACACTAAGAAAACAGTGACGACGAATCCGACCTTCTTGCCGGCTGCGCGTTTGGACGTCACTCGCGCGATTGCCAATATAGATTACCAGCACTATAAGAAGGTGCGTGCGCCGCGGATGTAACTTCTCATAGCCGAGGCTTACGTAAGGGCAGTCGTTGGTTGTCGCCTTCGTAATCGTCTCGGGAAAACCTGTTTCTAGTCTTTACGGCATTTGGTTCTAACATTGATTTAGTAACCATACGGAACGCCAAGACATGGCGATAGCTAAATATGATTATATTATCCTTGGATGTGGTATATCGGCTCTAACTGCCGCGAAACGTCTATGCGACGGGCAGCACTCCATTTTGATTGTCGAGCACTATCGAGAACCTGGCGGCAATCACCAGTCCCAGTTCATCGACGGCATGGAGTTCGACATCGGCTCCATCTATTTCAATTCCGACGACGAGCAGTTCAGGCATTTTCCGGAATTACTTCAGGAGTGCCGCGCCATGAACGTCCTGGTCAAAAAGATCTGCACGACGGGGGACGTTGGAAACTATCCGTTCGACTGGCATATCGACGGCCGGCCGCGGAATGCCACGGATCTGCTGTCGTCGCTTTGGAGCCTTTTGCTTGGGCGGTTCAATCCCGCGCGTCACGATGATGCCGGTCGCTACGCGCGGTCAAGGATCGGCGACGTGTTCTATCGCCGGGTCGGCTTGGATTTGTATATCAAGCGCCTGTTTGGGGTGGATGCCGCCAAGATCGATCTCGATTTCGCGCTCAAGCGAATGCAGTGGCTTTCGCGCGAAACGTCGCTTCGCTACCGACTTCGCAGGCTGCTTGGGAGGAGCATGACGAAGAAGCACCGGACCGAGTATTCGGTCGTCAGGCTCCCAGGTGGGTTTGCGCGATACTACGACCGCGCGGTCAGTTCTCTCGAACAGAGGGGTGTGAAGTTCCTTTTCGACGATACAATTCTTGCCCTCGAAAGCTGCGATTCCTCTTGCCGCCTGCAAACGACATCCGGTGACCATGCCGGAACGCGGCTAATCTCGACCATCCCCTTGGGCGAAATGGCGAGGCTTTGCCATCTTCCCGACCCGGATTTGCCGGCGGTGACCTTGTTGAGCCTATTCGTGTCGTTGCGTGGGGCGTGGATGCCGGCTTGCTCGGTGCTTTACAATTTTCACACCCGGGGGAACTGGAAGCGCATCACGCTTCACTCGGACTTCTATCAGGCGCCCGGCCAGGAGCTTCGCTATTTTACCGTCGAGATAACCGTTCCTCCTGGCGCGGCCGCCCCTGTCTCCGAAGCAGCGTTCGGGGAAGTTGTGGCGCATCTGCGGGCCTTGAAGATTGTCGAGGGGGACCTCGCCCTGATGGGGAGCAGACTGTTGGCGAACGCCTATCCGGTTCCGGAAAAGGGCTTCAAGCCGCGTCGTGACTCCATTGTCCAGGCGCTTGCGGAGAAAGGCGTTCTTTGCATCGGCAGGCAGGGGAAGTTCGAGTATATTCCGCACTCGAATGTCGCTGCGAAGGAAGCGATCGCCAGTCTGGAGAAAGCCAGTCCCCTTCGCAGGATTTGAGAGTGAGCGCGTGCTCCCGCGTTAAGATTTCAGGGGCTTTGTAACTGTTACGTACTTACCTTTTTACGTTTTTCGCCGGCAGTTGTGGTTGTCCAATTCCACCTGTCTACCGCCAAGACCGGGAGGGCGTTTTGAATACAGGGTTGAAGTCGATAACGGCCGTCTATGCTGCCGCACTCGTCACCTTTGCCGTCGCGCCCGCGCATGCGGACGCTGTGGTGATCGCGATGCCGAACTGGGCCTCGGGCCAGGCGACGGCAAATATTCTGAAGGTAGGGATTGAAAAGGAGTTCGGCGTCAAAGCCGAGGTCCAGGAGATGGGTCCGCTCACCGCCTTCAACGCGCTTGAAAGCGGGAAGGTGGCCGCCTACCCCGAAGTCTGGCGGCCGAACCTGGACAGCCTGGTCAAGAAATATGTCGACGAGCGTGGAGCCGTCGTCTTGACCAAGCACAGCGTTGCGGCGTGGGAGGGCCTTTGCGCGACGCCGCAGGCGGTCGCGTTGGGGATCAAGGACATCAAGGATCTCCTAGATCCGTCAAAGACCGGTGTGCTCGACACCGACGGCGACGGGCGCGGCGAAATCTGGATCGGTGCCACGACCTGGTTGTCGACCGGGATCGAGCGGGTGAGGGCGAACAGCTACGGCTATGCCGCGAACGTCACGCTCGTCGAGGCAGAGGAGGATGCGGCGATGGCCGCGGTGGACGTTGCGGTCGCGACCGACCGGCCGATGGTGTTTGCCTGCTACGCCCCGCATCATGTCTTCGAATTGCATAAGATCACGCGGCTTACCGAACCGGCATATGACGCGGCAAAGTGGAAGATCGTGGCTGCGAGCGATCCAATGTGGGTCACCAAGTCCAGTGCGACGGTCGCGTGGCCGGACACGCGGTATCAGATCGCCTATGGCTCTGAATTCAAGAAAAAGCATGCCGATATCGCAAGCTTCCTGGAGCGCGTCGATCTCACGCCAGAGGAGGTTACGAAAATGACCTATGCATTGCAGGTGGAGCGGCAGGTGCCTCTGGATTTCGCGACAAAGTGGGTCGAGAGCAATGGCGCTCGCGTCGACGGGTGGGCAAAGCCATGACGAAGATTGACCGGATCTCCTCCCCAGATTCTGAACCCAAGGCCAGATCGCATCAGAGCCGAAAGCGGTTCCTGGCGCTCGCGGCGGCCGCGCTATGCATCGGACCGCTTGTGGCGATGGCAGCGCAAACCCAGATATTCGATCCTCGCACCAGAACCTGGGTCAATTACGACCTCAACAAGGCCCGTGAGTACTTCGCGCGCAACAAGCAACTGCCAGACGCCTTCCGCATGCAAACCGTGACGTTTCGTACCGCCGAGGAGCCGGGCACGATCATCATCGACGGCAATCAGCACTTCCTCTACCTGGTGCAGCCGAACAATCAGGCGATCCGGTACGGGATCGGCGTCGGACGGGAAGGCTTCGGTTGGGCGGGGATCGTGCGGATAGGGCGAATGTCGGAATGGCCGACCTGGACGCCGCCGCCCGAAATGATAGCGCGTGATGCCAATGCGGCGAAGTGGGCAGCCGGCATGCCCGGCGGTCCCCAAAATCCCCTTGGAGCACGGGCGCTCTATCTCTACGCGGGCGACAGCGACACCATCTATCGCATCCACGGTACGCCGGAATCCTGGACCATCGGTCTCGACGTTTCCTCGGGGTGCATCCGCATGAACAACAACGACATCATCGACCTTGCATCGCGCGTGAAGATCGGCGCGAAGGTCATCGTCTTGATGCAGGGGGCAGCGCTTTATAAGGGTGTGTGAATTCTGGAGCAATTCCAGGAAAAGCGTGAAACGGTTTTCCGTCCGGAATTGCGTGAAAACAAGCAGGTCTAAACGGGGGATAAGGGATGACGAAGCCGAATGAGTGGCCGAGGGGGCCGTTGCTCGTCTTTTTTGCAAGCGTCACTGCCGTGGCCGGATGTACGTCGACGCCACCGCCGCCACCCGACCAGATGGCGAGGACGGCGGTGCAGACGGCCCCTGCCGATCTGCAGCTGTTGTGCGCGGGCGCCGCCGCAAAGCAAGCCAATCTCGACGCCAGCAAGGTGCTGCCAACGAGTTCGCGCCAACTCAGTCCGACCAGCTATTCCGTGGAACTGAGTGAAACCGGCCGCAAGTTCAACTGCGTGATCGGCACGGACGGCAAGGTCGCCTCCATCACGCCGGCGGCTTGAGGCGAAGCTCCTTCGGGCGACCCTATCCGGTGGCGCGGCTTGCTGGCTGGTCTAGAACCAGACGTCGGCGACGTTGCGTCCGTCCGCGGGCAGATCCTCAAAGCTGTCGAAGCCGTCGAAGCGCCGAAGGCGGATCTCCGCGACATCAGCCGGATCGGCAAGCCGGAGATTGACTGCAATTCTCGTTTGTCGGCTTTTGTCCGGCTTCAGGCCGCGCCAGCTCACAAGGTTGCCGCAGCGCCTGCAGAAGTTGAAGGAGAGCGACCTCGATCCGCGGGTGTAGGCGTTGAGAACGCCGTCCGGATCCTCCACGTGGATTTCGTCGCCGTCATAGCCGTAGGCCCAAAGCACGCCATAACGCCGACATACGGTACAGTTGCAGATCGTGGCGTCGGGAATGACGCCTCGAAACTCCCAATGCACCGCTCCACAATGACAGGAGCCACGCGTTGTGGTGGAGACATTCTCCGATTGGCCTTTCGCCATCCAAGTCCTCCCTCAACGATCGCCAATGATGGCGCTTGCGTGCGGTATTGACGTCTTAGAACCCCAATTCACTCAAGCCCGGATGGTCGTCCGGTCGGCGGCCTAGGGCCCAGTGGTAGCGGCGATCCGTCTCTCGTATGGGCGCATCGTTGATCGAGGCAATGCGGCGGCGCATCAGGCCCTTCTCGTCGAACTCCCAGTTCTCGTTCCCATAGGAGCGAAACCAGTTGCCGCTGTCGTCGTGCCATTCATAGGCGAAGCGGACCGCTATGCGGTTGTCGCGAAAGGCCCACAGCTCCTTGATTAGCCGATAGTCCAGCTCGCGTTCCCATTTGCGGGTGAGGAAGGCAACGATCGCGTCGCGGCCACGCAGGAATTCGGCACGATTTCGCCACTCGCTGTCGGCGGTATAGGCGAGCGATACCTTTGCGGCATCGCGACTATTCCAGCCATCTTCCGCCAGCCGGACCTTCTCGGTTGCCGTTTCGAGGGTGAAGGGTGGCAAAGGCGGGCGCGAACTATCCATCATTGACCTCCATCGGGAAACGGCATGCTCATCTGGCGCTGTGGCTTCGGCCCCGAACCGGTCCATCCGCGCGCGGTGTCGCATGAGCTTGCCACACCTTGGCACATTTTTTCATTGCCCTGTCGGGATGGCAACGTCGGTTTCGTCCTTGTCGCATAACTACAGGAAACTGATCAGGCCGCAAAGGAAGCAACCATGAAGGTTCTTTACCGAGGCGAGGATTGGTAAGCGGTGCGCTTACCTGACGATCCGGTCGGAGAGAATAATCGAGGAAAGGGTGCGTTCGACGCCGGGAAGCTCGCCGATCAGATCGATAAGCCGATCAAGGTCGGCGATCGATGGCGAAGCGATAATCGCGATGAGGTCATAAGGTCCGTTAACCGAATGAAGCGCCTTTACCTCGGCAAGAGCCATCAGTTCCGCCGTCACCATCGAAAGCGCTTTCGGCGTGATCGTGATGAGCACGTGTGCCCGGATCAGTCCGGCGAGATAAACATCCGATAGCCGAACCGAATAGCCGGCAATTACACCTTCTCGTTCGAGACGCTCGAGCCGAGCCTGGACCGTTGTACGGGAAAGGCCAAGACGGCGCGCCAGCGTGGCGACGGGCATGCGCGCATTTTCACCGAGCAGCGCAAGCAGTTCGCGGTCTTTCTGAGATAACTGCACTTTGTCGACTTCCTTCGTCATTCTGCCGAAAATGATGCTTCGTTTTAGCATTTTCGCAGCTATGAATCGACGGTGTTCTTCGACATTTTTGCGGTCATCAAGATTCCAGAGGGGAATAACACTTCATGAAAAACATTGTTATCGTCGGAGCCGGAAAGATCGGCGGCGCTATTGCCCAGATGCTGGCCGCAACCGGAGACTACAGCGTCACCGTTACCGACCGCAGCGAAGCGCAGCTTGCCGCCGTCGACAAGCACCCGGCGGTAACGACCGCGGCGATCGATATCGCCGATCGCGCGAGCCTCGTCGCGCTCCTGAAGGGCAAGTTCGCCGTTTTGTCCGCAGCGCCGTTTCACTTGACAGGCGCCGTGGCCGAGGCAGCCGTCGAGGCAGGCACGCACTACCTCGATCTTACCGAAGACGTTGCCACCACCCGCAAGGTCGAGGCGCTTGCTGCCAATGCCAAGTCGGCGCTCATTCCGCAGTGTGGCCTGGCTCCTGGCTTCATTTCCATCGTCGCCAACGATCTGGCGAGCCGCTTCGACACGCTGGACAGCGTTCGCATGCGCGTCGGCGCTCTGCCGCAATACCCGTCGAACGCTCTGAACTACAACCTGACCTGGAGCACGGACGGCCTCATCAACGAATACATCGAGCCCTGCGAGGCCGTCGTCGAGGGCAAGCTGATCACGGTTCCGGCCATGGAAGAGCGTGAAGAATTCTCGCTCGACGGCGTGACTTATGAGGCCTTCAACACCTCCGGCGGCCTCGGCACGCTGGCAAAGACGCTCGAAGGCAAGGTGCGGACGATGAACTATCGTACGATCCGCTACCCCGGCCATCAGACGATTGTGAAGGCGCTGCTGAACGACCTCAACCTGAGGAACCGTCGAGACGTGCTGAAGGACCTGTTCGAAAACGCGCTTCCCGCCACCAAGCAGGACGTCGTCGTGGTGTTCGTCACTGTCTGCGGCTGGAAGGACGGTCGCTATCTTCAGGAGACCTATGCCAACAAGGTCTATGCGGGCGTCGTCGCCGGCCAGAAGATGAGCGCGATCCAGATCACCACTGCAGCCGGCATCTGCACGGTGCTCGACCTGCTCGCCGACGGGAAGCTTCCGGCAAAGGGCTTCGTGCGTCAGGAAGAGGTTTCCTTCGCCGATTTCCTCGCCAACCGTTTCGGCCAGGTTTACGACCCGGAAGCCGTGAAGCTCGCGAAGGCCAGCTGAACCCGGTCCGAACCGAAAATTTAAATCAAGTGGACATCCGGTGCCGACCTGTGCGGCACCGGATGTTTCCGTTTTGGCGGCCTCGATCTCATGCCGCTCGCCATTTGGCTTCGGCGAACAGCGCTTCACATTCCACTTTGAATATGATCATTTTTGATCAGGAGGAGCCGGGATGAAAAAGGCGCGGCTGGCGGATATCGCAAAGGAAGCAGGCGTCGGCCTGGCGACGGTCGAACGCGTCCTTAACGACAGGGGAAACGTCCGGCCAAGGACGGCGGAGAAGGTCGTGATCGCCGCCAAGCGGCTAGGCTATCAACGCCTGATACCTGACCTCTACCGCGGTTCGATCCGGATCGAGGTTGTGATGGTGCGTCCGGAGACGCCTTTCTTCAGCAGGCTCAATCGCGCCTTCGAGCGCATTTCGGCATCGCTCGACAATTCGATAACGGTCAATCGTACCTTCGTGGAGGAAAGCGACCCGAAGAAATTTGCCGCCCATATCCTGAACCCGAACATCCGCCGGCGCGGCCTGATCGTCGTCGCCGTGGATCATCCCGAGATAGCCGAGAGCTTGCGACAGGTTCGGGAGGCGGGTGTCGAGGTGGTGCAGATCGTCTCCTACACCGGCAACGATCGGGGCGTCTTCGTCGGCATCGATAACTACGCCGCTGGCCGAACGGCCGGTTTTTATATGTCCAGGATGCTGCGCCACACCGAGGGAACCGTCGTTGCCATCTGCCACAGCTGGGCCTACCAGATCCACAAGGAGCGCGTTCGCGGCTTTTCGGACTACCTTGCCGCGCGAGGCAAGGCCGGGCTCGATTTTGCCGAGGTTCTCTTCGGCCGCGACGACGATGTCCGGACAGCCGAGATACTGGTCGAGGCGTTGCGGCGGGAGAAGAAGATCGTCGGTATCTACAATGCCGGCGGTGCGAACAAGGGCGTCGGCTCCGTCCTTCAGCGCTTGCCGAATGCGACCGCCAATGACGTCGTCTGGATCGCCCACGAGCTGAACGACGAAACCAGGCGGTTTCTGAAAACGGGCCTGATGACGCTGGTTCTGGACCAGGCGCCCGAAACCCAGGCGAGGCGCGCGCTCGACACCGTATTGCATCGTCTTGGTGTCATCGATGTCGAGCCGGTTGCGGAGCCGGTCCCGTTTCTCACCTATACCGCTGAGAATATCGGCTGATCAGGCGGCAACGCGCTGCCACAGCTCTTCGATGAGCTGCTTCAACATCAAGGATTCCTCCCAGCGGTCCGTCGTGTCCTCGCCATCGCGTCCGGTGATCGCATAGGGCTTCGGTCCCAGCTCGCAGGTGAAAGCGAGGCTGTCCGCCGCTCCCGCTCGGGCCCGCCAGCTTCTAAAGCCGTACTCCCACCACCCAAGAAAAAGATCGACCCAGGGCCGGTGATGCGGAAAGGAGATCTCGATCTGCACTTGCTCGCGAGAGGCCACCCGCCCGTGAAAAGCCCATGAGCTGTCTAGTATCCGATGAATGAGAGCGTGGTTCTCGTCCGACACCGGCCAGGCAAACTCGCGACCCACGAGAAAATGCGAGATGTCACCGAGGAGCTTCAGCTCCGGAAGCCGGTCGACGAGATCGAGGGTGAAGAAGAGATCGGTCGTCATCCGGTCGCGATGGGTCTCGATATAGACGGGAACGCCCGCGTCCTCGCCCAGGCGCTGCCAGCCTTCGAGCAACGGTATGCAATCCTCGATGCGACGCAGCCGGACATCCGGCTGCAGGCAGAGGTGATGCACGCCGAATTCGACGGCGTTCTCGAGTGCCGGCTTGAGATCATCGACGGTCTTTGGAAAACACTGTCCCTCGGCGCGAAGACCACGCGGTTTCAAGAGTGCGTCAACACGGCGAACGAAGTCGCGATCGTACCAATGCGTGCTGATCCCATCGAAACCCGCCGCGGCGATCCGTTCGACGCTCTCTTCCAGAGCGAGTTCCGGATATTGCGCGCTGCGGCGCTCCATCGCCCAGAGCGACTGAAAGATGAGGAGGTTCTGCATTGCGTCTCCCATGGCTTGGCTGTGACCGATCATCGCGCGATTTCCCGCGCGAGGCGAGGCTCTATCCTAAGGTTTTTTGATCGGCGGCAAGGCTCCGGCGCACAACACATCAGCGGTCGTCGTGAGCGGCGCGCTTGAGGAGTTTTGATCAAAAGGCTGCTGTCATGTCGGCCCGCCGTTGCGAAGAATGGCTGCAACTATTCTTCTGGCTCGGGAGGCGACATCATGGACGACACCCTTTATGGCGCGCGCGACAAACGCGGTGACTGGAAGCCTTCAAAGCTTCTGCAATATCCCCCGGTCTTCGTGTGGCCGGCGCGGCCCATCGCCTTTTTGAAATGGTTCTTCGGCTATCCCGGCTACTTGATGCCGTGGAACCTCGTCTACGCGGGCGTCGCCACATTGCTTTGGCTCTATGCGACGCCTTCGATGGAGACGATGAAGACCCTTTCCGCCGGCTGGGTCGCCTACCTGCTTGCCAGAAACGCCGCGCTCGTCTTCGTCTTCTTTGGGGCTTTTCACCTGCGGCTCTACATGCAGAAGAAGCAGGGCACGAGCTTCAAATACAATGGCAAATGGCCGTCCACCAACAATTCGGCCTTCCTCTTCGGCAATCAGACGGTCGACAATATCATCTGGACGTTCGCAAGCGCCGTGCCGCTATGGACAGCACTCGAGGTGCTGACGCTCTGGGCCTTCGCCAACGGGATCATCCCTTACGTCGATTTCGCCGCGCATCCGGTCTATTGCATGGCCATCATGCTTCTCATCCCCGCCTTCCGGGATCTGCATTTTTATCTCGTTCACCGGCTGATTCACTGGCCGCCGCTCTACCATGCGGTCCATAAGCTGCACCACAACAACGTCAATCCTGGTCCGTGGTCTGGACTGGCGATGCATCCGGTCGAGCATCTGCTCTACTTCTCCGGCGTGCTGATCCACTGGATCGTGCCCTCGAACCCGATCCATGCAATCTTTCACCTGACCCATACGGCGCTCGCGCCGGCCCCGGGCCACGCCGGCTTCGACAAGATCGTCCTCGGGGAGGATACGGCGATCGATACCCATGCCTACGACCACTATCTGCATCACAAGTTCTTCGAGTGCAATTATGCCGACGGCGTCATTCCGCTGGATCAATGGTTCGGTACGTTCCACGATGGCACGAAGGAGGCCGAGGAACGCATGAACAAGCGCTTCATGGATCGGGCGAAGAAGCAGGTGGAAAAGCAATCGAGACGGACGCCGGCCGCGAGCTAGCGTGACCTGGCAAAGCTCCGTTACTGTCAAAATACCCGCGCCGAACAAATGTCCGCTTCGTCACGAGCGGACATATGCGTTGAACGCAGTCGGGTCCGCTGGGCGAGCAATTTTCATAACGTTACCTTATCGCCGCAATCCGTAATTCGAACTTAAATTGATCGAGCGGTTTTGTTATAGCAACAGGCGCGGAGGTGAGAAGCAGCCGATGTCTGGCGCTTGCGCGACGGCCACGTCAGGGGCGCAGTTATCCGATGACGCTCGCGCCACAAGCGGCTTCTTGCCGGGAGGGTTCCCCCCATGGAAACCGCCGTGACAGGGAGGCACTTCACCACCGCACCGGCGTTGGCGCCGGACCATTTTCAGAGGGCGCATGATTGCCCCTTTGGTTTGCATAGATCACATAACCACAATGGGAGAGTACCATGGATACCAAAGCCGACAACGCAGGCAAATGTCCTGTCGCGCACACGGCCCGCGGCGGCCGGTCGAACCGCGACTGGTGGCCGAACCAGTTGAACCTCAAGATCCTCCACCAGAACTCCTCCCTGTCCGATCCCATGGGAAATGCGTTCAACTATGCCGAGGAATTCAAGAAGCTCGACCTCGAAGCGCTGAAGAAGGATCTTCACGCGCTGATGACGGACAGCCAGGAGTGGTGGCCGGCCGATTTCGGTCACTACGGTCCGCTTTTCATCCGCATGGCATGGCATAGCGCCGGCACCTACCGTACCGGCGACGGTCGCGGCGGCGCGGGCGCCGGCCAGCAGCGTTTCGCGCCGCTGAATAGCTGGCCGGACAACGTCAACCTCGACAAGGCGCGCCGGCTGCTCTGGCCGCTCAAACAGAAATACGGCAATCGGATCTCCTGGGCCGATCTCTTGATCCTCACCGGCAACGTCGCCCTGGAATCCATGGGGTTCAAGACGTTCGGCTTCGCTGGGGGACGCGCGGATGTTTGGGAGCCCGAGGAAGACGTCTATTGGGGTGCGGAAGACACCTGGCTCGGCGACAAGCGCTATTCCGGCGAACGCGATCTCGAAAACCCGCTTGCCGCCGTGCAGATGGGCCTGATCTACGTCAACCCGGAAGGCCCGAGCGGCAATCCCGATCCGATCGCCGCCGCCAAGGACATTCGCGAGACCTTCGCGCGCATGGCTATGAACGACGAGGAGACGGTTGCGCTTATCGCCGGCGGTCACACCTTCGGCAAGACCCATGGCGCGGGCGATGCCGCCCATGTCGGCATTGAGCCGGAAGGCGCAGACCTCGCGGAACAGGGCCTCGGCTGGACAAGCAGCTTCGGAACCGGCAAGGGCGGCGACACGATCGGCAGCGGCCTCGAAGTTACCTGGACCCAAACGCCGGCCCAGTGGAGCAACTTCTTCTTCGACAACCTGTTCGCCTTCGAATGGGAACTGACGAAGAGCCCGGCCGGCGCCCATCAGTGGGTCGCCAAGAACGCTCCGGACGTCATTCCGGACGCGCACGACACGTCCAAGCGTCACGCACCGACCATGCTGACCACGGACCTCTCGCTACGGTTCGACCCCAACTACGGGCCGATCTCGAAGCGCTTCCACGAAAACCCGGAGCAGTTCGCCGACGCGTTTGCCCGCGCGTGGTTCAAGTTGACCCACCGCGACATGGGACCGCGCGTGCGCTACCTCGGACCGGAAGTGCCTGCCGAGGAACTGATCTGGCAGGATCCGCTTCCGGAGGTCGACCACTTGCTGATCGACGACCAGGACATCGCTGACCTCAAGGGCAAGATCCTGGCCTCGGGCCTGCCGGTCTCGCAGCTCGTCGCGACGGCGTGGGCTTCCGCTTCGACCTTCCGCGGCTCCGACAAGCGCGGTGGTGCGAACGGCGCACGTATCCGTCTCAGCCCGCAGAAGGACTGGGAAGTGAACCAGCCGGCCCAGCTGGCGTCGGTACTGGCAACGCTCGAAGGCATCCAGAAGGCGTTCAACGAGGCACAGACAGGCGGCAAGAAGGTATCGCTCGCCGACCTCATCGTGCTCGCCGGCGCGGCGGCCGTCGAAAAGGCCGCGGCCAACGCGGGTCAGCACGTCAAGGTTCCGTTCGCGCCGGGACGCACGGACGCGACGCAGGAACAGACCGACGTCGCTTCCTTCGCCGTCCTCGAGCCGATCGCCGATGGCTTCCGCAACTATCAGAAGGGGGTCTACTCGATTTCGCCCGAAGCGTTGCTGGTCGACAAGGCTCAACTTCTGACACTGACCGCGCCGGAGATGACAGCGCTCGTCGGCGGCCTGCGTGTGTTGAACGTCAATGCGGGACAGTCGCAGCACGGCGTCTTCACCAAGCGCGCGGAAACGCTTACCAACGACTTCTTCGTGAACCTGCTCGACATGGGCACGGAGTGGAAGGCCACGTCCGATCAGAAGACCCTCTACGAAGGGCGCGACCGCAAGAGCGGCGAATTGAAGTGGACCGGCACCCGCGCCGACCTCGTCTTTGGTTCGAACTCGCAGCTCAGAGCAATCGCCGAAGTCTATGGACAGCAGGACGCCAAGGAGAAGTTCGTTACCGACTTCGTGGCTGCCTGGACCAAGGTCATGAACGCCGACCGCTTTGACCTCGTCTGATCCTGTAAAAAAATAGACGCCCGGGCGCCGCTGTAAATCAGTCGCGCCCGGGCGTTTTCATTTCGGCACTACGCTTCGGCCGTCCGACCTCAGCCGCGCAGCCCCGGCGCTTCCTGGCCGGTGCGGGCCACATATTCGGTGTAACCGCCGCCATATTGATGAATGCCGTCGGGCGTGAGTTCGAGGACGCGGTTGGAAAGCGCACCCAGGAAATGTCGGTCGTGCGAGACGAAGAGCATCGTGCCTTCGTATTCGGAGAGCGCCTTGATCAGCATTTCCTTGGTGTCGAGGTCGAGGTGGTTCGTCGGCTCGTCCAGCACCAGAAGGTTCGGCGGGTCGAAGAGCATCTGCGCCATGACGAGCCGGGCCTTTTCTCCGCCCGACAGCACGCGGCACTTCTTGTCGACGTCATCGCCCGAAAAGCCGAAGCAGCCGGCAAGCGCGCGCAACGGCGCCTGGCCCGATTGCGGAAAGCAGTCGCCCAGCCATTCCAGCACCGTGCGCTCGCCGTCGAGCACGTCCATGGCGTGCTGCGCGAAATAGCCGAGCTTCACGCTCGCGCCGATCGCCACGCTGCCTTCGTCCGGCTTGGCCGCGCCCGCCACGAGTTTCAGAAGCGTGGATTT
This sequence comes from Rhizobium sp. RAF56, assembly GCF_052113965.1. Taxonomy (NCBI): domain Bacteria; kingdom Pseudomonadati; phylum Pseudomonadota; class Alphaproteobacteria; order Hyphomicrobiales; family Rhizobiaceae; genus Rhizobium; species Rhizobium sp. RAF56. The sequence continues at coordinate 35,178 of NZ_JBFRDU010000032.1, read as the reverse complement.
GCCGGCGCCGTTGATGCCCATGATGCACCAGCGTTCCCTGCGCCGAACCATGAAGTCCAGCCCTTCATAGATGCTTCGGCTGCCGTACTTCTTGTGCACGTTCTTGATGTTGATCACGTCTTCGCCCGAGCGGGGCGCCGGCAGGAAGTCGAACGCCACCGTCTGCCGTCGCTTGGGCGGCTCGACGCGGTCGATCTTCTCCAGCTTTTTCACCCGGCTCTGCACCTGCGAGGCATGGGACGCGCGCGCCTTGAAGCGCTCGATGAACTTGATTTCCTTGGCGAGCATGGCCTGCTGGCGCTCGAACTGGGCCTGCTGCTGCTTCTCGTTCTGCGCCCGCTGCTGCTCGTAGAAGGCGTAGTTGCCGGAATAGGTGTTGAGCGACCCGCCGTCGATCTCGATCACCTTGGTGACGATGCGGTTCATGAACTCGCGGTCGTGCGAGGTCATGAGCAGCGCTCCTTCGTAGCCTTTCAGAAACTCCTCCAGCCAGATGAGGCTTTCGAGATCGAGATGGTTGCTCGGCTCGTCGAGGAGCATGACGTCCGGCCGCATCAGGAGAATGCGGGCGAGCGCAACGCGCATCTTCCAGCCACCCGACAGCTTGCCCACGTCTCCGTCCATCATTTCGTCGCTGAAGCTCAGGCCCGCCAGAACTTCGCGGGCGCGGCCCTCGAGCGCATAACCGTCCAACTCCTCGTAGCGCGCCTGCACCTCGCCGTAGCGTTCGATGATCGCATCCATCCGGTCGAGCTGGTCGGGATCGACCATGGCGGCCTCGAGTTCCCGCAGTTCGGCGGCCACGACGCTGACCGGCCCGGCCCCGTCCATCACTTCCGCGACGGCGCTGCGCCCATCCATTTCGCCGACATCCTGATCGAAATAGCCGATGCTGACGTTCTTTTCGACGGACACCTGGCCCTCGTCGGGAAGTTCGCCCTGCGCGATCATGCGGAACAGCGTCGTCTTGCCGGCGCCGTTCGGACCGACGAGGCCGATCTTTTCGCCTCTGTTGAGCGCCGCGGATGCCTCGATGAAGAGAAGCCGGTGGCTGTTCTGTTTGCTGATATTCTCGATGCGGATCATCTGTTCACTCGGCCGACGGGATAGGCGGCCTTGTGCCGCAGTTCATGGGTCCACGGCTGATGCAGGATGAAGGCGCCAAACGTCAAGCGGGAATTGAGGATCGCGCGCGATCGCCGCAGGAATAAGCAAGATATCTGGCTTGATCGAAGCGGGCGGCGGAACACGGAGCGATTTACGCCGTTTTGTCATCGGAGAACGAAGATGGCAAACGGTTACTGGAAACACCCCGTTATACTCGAAGTCCACGGCGTCGGCCGCTATCGCACGATCATGACCACAACGGAGGCGATTGAGTGCCTCAAGGATGAGTGGTTGTTCGACGGCGGGCAGCTTTACGAGCAAGCCTTCGCCAGCTGCCTGCTGGCGCTGGAACGGCGCGTCGATCACGAGTTCGCTCGGGTGAACTTCATCCAGGCCGCCTACGAAGCCGCGATCTACGTCGTGCCCGAGGATAGCTACGGTTTGGCCATTGCCACTGCCGACCGCCGCACGCGCCATCTTCACGTCAACTGATCGATATTCGGAAAGGCGATTGAAATGAACATGGTTCCCGGCAAACCTTGGCTTAAGCCTCTGAAGCTGGAGCTCTATGGTGACGGTCAGTATCGGACCGTGAGCAATACGCGCGAAGCCGTCGAATGCCTGATGGAGCATTGGCCCATGACCCGCGGGCAGGCGTATCGGGTGGCGTTGCAAACCTGCGCCGACGTCATGGACGGCCGCATCGGACCGGATTCGGCACGCGAGGCCTTTCGCAAGGCCGCCGAGGAAGCAGCGATCGGAGTCGCGCCTTAAGCAATTTCCAGGAAAAGTGTGAAGCGGTTTTCCGTCGGGAAGTGCGTAGCAACGGATCAATAGAGGCCCGGAATGAGACGCCAGGTCCGCCGACGGTATGCTTCGTATTCTTCGCCGAACTGCGATGACAACAACGCTTCTTCGGCGCGAATGCGGGCAATCAGCGGCACGATCATCAGCGCCGTCAGCAACACCCCGATAAGTGAGCGGAACGCGAGCGCCCAGCCCAGCGTGCTGACGAACAGCCCAAGATAGCTCGGATGGCGGATAAGGCGATAAATGCCGCCCGTCACCAGGGTGTGACCGGATTGAATGGCCACGAGGCCGCTGAACCTGCGGCCCAGAACGAAAACCGGCCAGAGCCTCAAGGCGCCGCCAGCCGCAAACAGCAGGACGCCAATCCAGCGAACCGCGTCACCACCGAATACCCACACATCCAGGCGGTCGGTCAGAGCAGGAATGTAGCCAAGCAGAAGTCCAATGATGCCGAATGCGGCAAGTACCCAGCGGTTAGACCGATCCTCGCGCTCGCCCGTGCTGAGATTGCCTTCCGTGAAGATCGCCGCGAGGGTCAATGCGACGAGTACGACCGTCAGGGCGATGAATGGCGGATGGATGAAAAAGGCGCGCACTCCACCCGATCCCGCGATTGCGAGCCCGAGGTAGAGAAGCACCGCTGCCGCCGATGCAAAAATCAATTTGGAGTTCGGCATCATGAGCGCGCCCACGCATCGGCGCTGCCGACGATGATGCCGTCCACCATGCGGGTTGCTATCCGAACACCAGCTGCCGCAGCCTCGAAAGCAGGCTGACGCGGGGAGGTGTCAGGAGCGTGCGGATGTGACGTGCGGCCGACGACGCCGGAACTGTAGCGCCGAAATGGCAATAGCAGATGATCTCGTGCAGCTGGCCGTCTTCCAAGTCGAAGAACCGCCTCGCTTCGCCATATGTGTCGTCTGCCATGCCCGCGGCGCGAAGGAGCGGATCGTTGAAGGCAACCGTAAGCGGCGAATGATCGCTGCGCATTGCCGCCCTGATCTCAGGCGTCTGGTACTCCGTCTGGTGCAAAGTCGATAGATGCCAATGAGGATTTCGCTCCAGGAGTTCCGCCCAGCGGCCGAGCCGCTCGCTCCGAGACAGCGTCCGAGCCCCATGAGGTTCGACCTCCGCGACCGTCCGCAATTCATCGAGTGTGTGATATTTCATCTTGGACTCCGTTCAGACGTTGGTTGCTGTGCCATGCCTCGCGGTCCCTTGGATAATCGTGACTCCGGTGCGTGGAGAAGTCCAATCACGATCAGAAACAGTGAGAAAGAGCGGCCAAGATCGTTATTCGAAATATAAAGAAATCAATTTATTATCGTCGTTTCCTAAAGTTATAAGTAAGTCATCCGCCACTTCCGGGGCCACCGTCACCGTCGCGAAATTCCGGATATTGAACGGTCTCCCGGTCGTCCGGTTCGACCGTCGCAAGGCCGCCCTTGATCTTTGGAAGCGTCCCGCTTGAAAAATATCCGGCGCTCGCCAGCCAATCCTGCACAATGCGGCGTATCGCTACATCCCGATCCTCGATGTGATACTCGGTCATGAACAGTTGAAGTGCTTTGTCGGTGTTCTCGTCTACGTGCATGTCCAATCTCCCATACCGGAAGATGTTTTAGACACGCAAAGGTTCCAAATTCGCTGGAAGTAAAGTTGGATCGGTGGCGATTTCGTGAGTTCGGTCGCTGAGCCTATCGAGACATAACAGCCGCCGGAGCTGCGTCTTTTGCCGGCTCTATCGGCCGGCCGATCGTCAGTGCCTTGCGCACGACCGGCCCGAGCCTTTCCTGGTAGACGTGGTCGGGCAGCGCGCCCAAGGCATCGAGCGTCTTGCTGAAAAAGCAGCGAGCAGCGGCGGCAGTCGTTATGTCGAAGATTTCCTCATCCGTCAGGCCGTGATGGCGAAGCCCGTCGACATCCTCCCGCGTGACGGAGGTGGCATCACGAACCACTTTCAACGCGAAAGACATGATGGCCTTTTCGACGTGTTCTATCGGTGCTCTCTCAGGCGTCTCGACGGTCGCCACGAGCTCCATGGGCGTCATTTCGTCCTCGAGCAGCACCGACCCATGCGCAAGCATGCAATAGGAGCTCTTCAGCTCCTTCGCCGCGGCAAGGGTTACCAGCTCGTAGCGACGCGAGGGCATGTTTTCCTTGATGTGCCCCAAAAGCACGCCCCAAGCCTCCATCACTTCGGGCCGATGACCGAAAAGTTCGTACATGTTCGGCAGATAGCCATAGGCAGCCGTAGCGTCTGCAAACATTGTCGCGGTGCTTTCGCTGGCTTGGTGGTGAGAGGGGGTAGAGATGAAAGCCATGGCCCTTTCTCCTTGATGTGCAACGGAATGGCCCCGGTGACCAGATCAGTAGAACGCGGCAAGAAGGCTCGCGATCCGGCGAGCAAAGATCTTGTTGATCCGTGACATGGCGGCGGTGGGACGCCGCGGTGCCGCCCGTATATTTGTTGCTGCGCAGTGCTTAGTCGAGGCGTTGGTTAGCTTATTTCGCCTGCGACCGCACGTAATTGATGTAGCCGCGAACGTCGGCGGCAGGCTCGGAGTAGGCGTCGCCGAGGGTCTTCTCCATGCTCGCCGTGTAAGTCTTGGCCCAGGCCGGAAGCGGGTAGTCGATCGCGGCGAGAAATTCGAGGGTGGCGGCAAGGCGGATATCGGCAATCGAGGGGTTGGCGCCGCCGATGAACGGCTTGCCGTCCAGGTAGAACGCCCGAAAAACGTCAAGCGGCTCTGCAAGCGCCTCGACGGCGAGCGTGCGTGCCTTCTCCTTGGTGTCCGCATCCGCATCGCTATGGCCGACCTCTCCCGGATATTGCGGGAAGCCGAGGGCAGGATAGGTGGAGCGCGCCAGGTACGGATAGAATGTACCGATCAGATAGAACATGGCGCTGTCGATCATCGCGCGCTGTTCGGGGTTTTTCGGGTAGAAGGTCTCAAGGTCGTGTTTGTTGCAGAGATACTGCATGATTGCGCAGCTCTCCCAAAGCGCGCCCTTTGGCAGATCGTCCGTTTCCAGGAGCGGCGTCAGGTGGGACGGCGCGATCGCCAGGTATTCGGCGGAGCGCGTCTTTCCATAGACGTCGTTCTCCGTGAACTTGAAGCCCGCCGCGCGCAGGAAGACACGGGCAGTCATGTTATTGACGCTCGGCTTGATGATGTTGAGCTTGATGTCCGACATGAGTTTCACTCCCCAATATTATATTTTATAAGGATCTTTTGGCTCTCTGCTCGGCGATAGCGTGGCTCGGCTTGCTGCGGTCAATGTCTCGATTGCATCGGCGAGATGCAACTCGGCGATATTGTAGTCGCCGCGCGCGACGCGGATCTTGTGCGCCTCCATGAGCACATCGGCGTGGGTGTAGCCCTGCGGCGGCTCGAAGCGGTAAGAGGCAAGCTCGACCAGCAGGCCAAGCGGATCCTCGAAATAGATGGAATCCATGAAGCCGCGGTCCTTGACGCCGCTGTGCCTGATCTTGCGCTCATCAAGACGGCTGACGGCCTGCAGGAAGGTAACGCGGGAAACGGCAAAGGCGATGTGGTGAACGCAGCCGATATCCGTCGGCGTTCGCTGCGGTTCGGGCTTGCGCGTCTCGTCGGTGAAGATGGTGATGAGACGCCCGTCGCCGGGGTCGAAATAGAGATGGCTTTCGGTCGCCCGATCGAGGTTCGGCTGCTCGAAGATAAAGGGCATTCCAAGGACGCCCTCCCAGAAATCGATGGACGTCTGGCGGTCCGCGCCGACCAGGGTGATGTGGTGGACGCCTTGCGATTGAAGCTTGCGCATCGTCTCCTCCCGACGCACGAACCGGACCCGTACCTTCGAGGTTAAGCCCGTGCGCGTATTCCTCTGTTGTTCCGGCTTTAATGCTGCACATAGGCACGGTCGCAATCCGGGTCGATACGACGAGGACGTCGCGGATACGCGCTCGAATTCTCTTGGCCGCTGGATCCGATGCTAGTCCAAATCGGCCCCGCACACCAGTTGCGTGGAGATGTGCGGCGGCGGTCTCATACTGTGATTAGGCTATTGCCGTTAGGTCAATTTGACTATTCCGGCGGAGACCGGAAGCCGTAGATTCCAGCTTGTGCGACCGGGAGTTAACTGGCGTCGAGCCGGTGAGGGCGACGCCGAGGACGGAGGCATCGGGCGATGAATACCAACTCTCTCCAAATGCGTTGTGGTTGCTGCTTTATCATCCCGCTTGCGGTGCTGAGGGAGCTTAGTCAGGGCAAACTCCTGAAGGCTGCTTCTCGCACTGTTTTCCAGGACAGCTTTCTGGAGACGCAGCGGTTGCGCAGCATCCGCGAAGGCTTCCGCCTCGCGATGGTGACGACGAGACGCAGCTTCATTGCCGAAGCCGTCACCCATGCGCCTGTCGAGCGCCTCTTCGACTGCAAGCATCGCGAATCCCTTCCGGGTGCACTGGTAAAGAGCACCGAGAAGGATCCGTTCAAGACCGTGGAGGCCACGACTGCGAAGGTCGGCGAGTTCTACAAGACCGTATTCGGACGTAACTCCATCGACAATCGCGGCATGGACCTGATTTCCAGCCTGAACTATGGCGTCGACTACCAGAACGCCTTCTGGAACGGTCAGCAGATGGTTTACGGCAACGGCGACCAGCAGATATTCGTCGACTTCTGGCGGTCCGCGGACGTAATTGGCCATGAGCTCACGCACGGCGTCACGCAGCACGAGAGCGGTCTACGCTACGAGGGCGAGTCCGGCGCGCTCAACGAAAGCATCAGCGACTGCTTTGGCGCGGTGTTCAATCAATGGCTCAACAAGCTGCCGGCGAGCAACGAGGACGGCTGGCTGGTCGGAGCAGGCATCATGGGGCCGGCGGCGAAGGCCAAGGGATATACCTGCCTGCGCGATATGGTCGATCCAACCAGCAAGCATTGCCTGAGCCCCCAGCCTGACAGCTACGACGATTTCGACCCGACGGGTGATGTGCACGAAAACAGCGGCATACCGAACAAGGCGTTCGCGCTATTCGCCAGGACCCTTGGCGGCAACGCCTGGGACGCGCCCATCAAAGTCTGGTACGATGCCTGCACTGGACGGCATCTCTCGTCCTCGGCGGCCATCAGCGACTTTGCCAACGCAACGCTTGCCGCCGCCGGACGGTGGCAGGGCGCCGATAAGGCCAAGGTCAAGGATGCCCTGGCAAAAGCATGGGCGGATGTGAAGGTTCCAATTGCTGTATCTTGAGCGCCATGCATCTGATCATTGAGCGGCGAGGCGGGTTTGCAGGCCGACCGGCGCGCGGCGAGAAAGCCGACAGCGATCTGACGCCGGCTGAGCGCCGGGCGGTCGAGACCCTTTTGGCATCGCCTCCCTCCACCGCGCCGGCCCCCGGCGCGGACCGGTTCACTTACCGCCTGACGGTGGAGAAGGACGGCGTGACACGGCAACTCGTCGTGCCCGAGCACGAAATGCCCGAAGCGCTGAAGGCGATCCCGAAATTGCAGATTTAGAGCAGTACCGGGAAAGTGTGAAACGCTTTTCCGTCCGGAATTGCGTGAAACAAAAGCAGATTCGCTCTAATAGAAATCGCCGGCCAACTGCAGTTGGCCGGCGATGGATACTGGCTGCGGGCGTCGCCTCAGTGGTTGTCGCGCGGGATGCCCTTGGTCTGCGCGATGCGCTGGTACTTCACCGCCGATTCCAGCACGGCGCCGGTTTCCATTTGGCCGACGAGATTGCGCTGGATTTCCTGCCAGGGCGTCTGACTTTCAGGATAGACAAAGCCGCCGGCGGCTTCGAGCGCGGCGCGGCGCGATGCCAGTTCCGCATCGTCGATCAGGATGTCGGCTGTGCCTTTCTTCAGGTCGATGCGCACCTCGTCGCCGGTCCTCAGGATCGCCAGACCGCCGCCTGCGGCTGCCTCGGGCGAGGCGTTGAGGATCGAGGGCGAGCCGGAGGTGCCCGACTGACGGCCGTCGCCGATGCACGGCAGCGACGTGATGCCTTGCTTCAACAGGTAGTCAGGCGCGCGCATGTTGACGACTTCCGCCGCGCCCGGATAGCCGATCGGGCCGGCACCGCGCATGAAAAGGACGCTCGAAGCATTGATGCCAAGCGATGGGTCGTCGATGCGGGCATGGTAGTCTTCCGGTCCGTCGAAGACCACGGCGCGGCCGTTGAAAGCCTCGGGATCGTCGGGGTTGGACAGGTAGCGGTCACGGAACTCCTTGGAGATCACGCTCGTCTTCATGATGGCGGAGGAGAACAGGTTACCCCTGAGCACGCGGAAGCCGGCGCGCTCCTTCAGCGGACGCTCGAAGGGGCGAATGACCTTGTCGTCCTCGATCGTGGCGGAGGTGTAGTTTTCGCCGATGGTCTTGCCGTTGGCGGTGATCGCGCTGGTGTTGATCAGATCATGCTTGATCAGCTCGCCCATCACAGCCGGAACGCCGCCGGCATGATAATAGTCTTCGCCGAGATATTCACCCGCCGGCTGGAGATTGACGAGCAGCGGGATTTCCTCGCCGTAGGTCTGCCAGTCGTCCACCGTCAGCTCCACGCCGACGTGGCGCGCGAGCGCGTTCAAGTGGATCGGCGCATTTGTCGAACCGCCGATCGCGGAATTGACGCGGATGGCGTTGATGAAGGCCTCTTTGGTCAGGATGTCGGAGGGCTTGAGGTCCTCGCGCACCATTTCCACGATCCTGAGGCCCGTCTCGTAGGAGATTTCCTGACGGTCACGGTAAGGAGCCGGGATGGCGGCAGCACCGGGCAGCTGCATGCCGAGCGCTTCGGCAAGCGAATTCATCGTCGTTGCCGTGCCCATCGTGTTGCAGTAGCCGGTCGAGGGAGCGGACGAGGCAACGAGCTTCACGAAACCCTGATAGTCGATCTCGCCACGCGCCATCATTTCGCGGGCCTTCCAGACGATGGTGCCCGAGCCGGTGCGTTCGCCGCGGAACCAGCCGTTCAACATCGGACCGACGGAGAGCGCGATCGCTGGAATGTTGACGGTTGCCGCGGCCATCAGACAGGCCGGCGTGGTCTTGTCGCAGCCGATGGTCAGCACCACGCCGTCGAGCGGATAGCCGTAAAGCACCTCGACGAGGCCGAGATAGGAGAGGTTGCGGTCAAGGCCGGCTGTCGGGCGCTTGCCGGTTTCCTGGATGGGGTGAACCGGGAACTCGATCGCGATACCGCCGGCGTCGCGAATGCCTTCGCGCACGCGCTTTGCAAGCTCGAGGTGATGGCGGTTGCAGGGCGACAGATCGGATCCGGTCTGGGCAATGCCGATGATCGGGCGGCCGGACTGCAATTCTTCCTGGCTCAGCCCGAAGTTCATGTAGCGCTCGAGATAGAGCGCCGTCATGTCGGGATTGTGCAGATTGTCGAACCAGGCTTTCGAGCGCAACGGGCGTTCAGGTACGTCTGCCGTGGCTTGCGGGTTGGCGGGAGCAGGGGGTTTGCGATCCATGGCTTCGAGTCCACACGTTGAGGGAACAGTCTGAACGGTCTAGCTGATCCCCCACCGAATGTATAATCAGTGTTTTGCATCTAGATATATCAAAATTGTATATTTGAGGCGGATACACATACCAGAGAGCGGCAGTGAACGCCGCGCCGGTTGCGCTCCATCTCGCTGCTTGGGTGCTGGTTCAACGCCGGCTGTCGTACGCTTTCCTTGTCCACGCGCTATATCGTTGGTGCGGGCTCAAGCGTCGGGCGGCTAATTTCGCCTGTAGTATTCGGCTAGTACCCGCCCGTTGCAGGCCTTTGCTAGTGTTTTTCAGTTGGTTCACGGGAGGAAATCATGCCAGCACCGAAGATTTTGATGATCACCGGCGACTTCACCGAAGACTATGAAACCATGGTGCCGTTCCAGACGCTGCTTGCCTGCGGCTATACGGTTCATGCGGTCTGCCCCGGCAAGACCGCCGGCCAAACGGTCGCCACCGCTATCCACGATTTCGAAGGCGATCAGACCTACTCGGAAAAACGCGGCCATAACTTCGCGCTCAACGCCACCTTCGAGAGCGTCCGCGCGGAAGACTATGATGCCCTTGTCATACCGGGCGGGCGGGCGCCCGAATATCTCCGTCTCAACCCTGACGTCATCAAGGCCGTGCGCCATTTCTTCGACGCCGGGAAACCCGTTGCCTCGATCTGCCACGGCGCGCAGCTCCTGGCGGCGGCGGGCGTGTTGAAGGGGCGCACCTGCTCGGCCTATCCGGCTTGCCGGCCCGAGGTCGAGCTTGCCGGCGGCACCTACGCCGATATCGCCATCAGCGACGCCGTTTCGGATGGCAATCTCGTGACCGCGCCGGCATGGCCCGCACACCCGGCGTGGCTCAGTCAGTTCATGGCTGTGGTCAACGCAGCCGCTGTGCTACAAACCGACGCGGCCTGAGCGTCGGGAGGATCGGATGTGCGAGCTGTTCATCAAGGCGGATACGAAACTTTGGGAGAGTACGACGCGATCGTTGCGCATCGACGGGATGGTGACGAGCGTCCGGCTGGAGAACTTCTTCTGGTCGAAGCTTGAGGAAATCGCCCGCCGCGACGGGATGAACGTCGTCCAGCTGATCACCCGGCTGCATCATGAATCGATCGATGCGGGCCACGACCTCGGAAACTTCACGTCGTTTCTGAGGGTATGTTGTTCCCGCTATCTCGACCTGCAGCTCACCGGCGACATTCCCGCCGATGTCACGCAGCCGATCGCCGGGCTCAACGCACCGGCGATCCTCATCCGCGAGCGCCAGAAATATCACTGAGCCTCGGTTCGGTAGCTCGCGGCGGCAAAGATTGCCGCCACGCTTTCGATGCCGGCCTGATCGTGGGCATCGAAGCGGGCGGGGATGGGGCTATCGAGATCGATGACCCCGAGAACGCGGCCATCGTGCTTCAGCGGCACGACGAGCTCCGAGCGCGAGGCGGCATCGCAGGCGATGTGCCCCGGAAAAGCATGCACGTCTTCGACAGTGATCGAGCGCGCCTCGGCAACGGCGGTCCCGCAGACCCCGCGGCCGACGGCGATGCGTACGCAGGCGGGCTTGCCCTGAAACGGTCCGAGAACGAGTTCGTCGTCGCTCTTCAAAAAATAGAAGCCGGCCCAGTTCAGGTCCGGCATCTGATCGAAAAGCAGCGCGGAGGTGTTCGCGGCGTTGGCGATAAGGTCGGTCTCGCCCTCCAGCAGGCCTTTCAGTTGCCCGCAAAGCGCGTCGTAAAAGGCCGGTTTGTTGTTATGGTCGTCGATCGCTGTTGTCTGAAACATCGGGAAAGCTCACGCCTGTTGTGTGGTCGTAGCCCCAGATAGTGTCTCGACCGTCCGGCGCGCAAGTGTTTGCTCGGCATATTGCCGGAAAAGGCGACAGCACGTAGCTTGAGACGATGGCGACGTCGAAACTGCGCGACTATCGCGCGAAGCGGGATTTTTCGAAGACTGAAGAGCCGCTCGGCAGCGTTGCCGAGGAGGGCGGCAATCGCTTCGTCGTCCACAAGCATCACGCCACCGCCGATCACTACGACCTCAGGCTCCAGGTGGGCGGCGTGCTGAAAAGCTGGGCCGTGCCGAAAGGCCCCTCGCTCAATCCGGCCGACAAGCGCCTTGCGGTCGAGACCGAGGACCATCCGTTGGAATATATCGATTTCGAGGGCGTGATCCCGGAGGGCGAATACGGCGGCGGGCCGATGATCGTCTGGGATACTGGCGTCTGGGCGCCGATGGACGACGTCGAGAAAAGTTTGAAGTCCGGCGCCTTCAAATTCCGCCTCGCTGGCGAAAAGCTTGGCGGCGGCTGGATGCTGACGCGGCTGAAGCCGAAGCCGGGCGAGGGGGAGCGCCGCAACTGGCTGCTCTTCAAGGAGCACGATCCGGCCGCGGCGCCTGGCGTCGACATACTTGCCGCTCGTCCGGAGAGCGTGAAGTCCGGCAGGCGCATCGAGGAATTGACGGAGGCGCCGAAGCTGGCGGCCAAGCCGCGCAAGCTCAACCCCGGAACGCTCTCCGGCGCGGTCAAGGGGCCGCCGCCACGACTGCTGGCGCCTCAGCTTGCAACCGCGGTCGCCGTTCCGCCGGGCGGAGAGGGACGCGAGGACTGGCTGCATGAGATCAAGTTCGACGGTTACCGGACGATGGCACATGTTTCGGATAATACGGTCCGTTTGATCACGCGCGCCGGGCTCGACTGGACCAAGCGCTACGGCGATTTGCCGGAGGCGTTTCGGCAACTGCCGAGCCGTGATTTTATCATGGATGGCGAAATCGTCGTTCTCGACGACAAGGGCATCAGCCGCTTTACGCTGCTGCAGCAGGCGCTGAGCGAGGGCGCCGGCAACAAGCTTCTGTTCTACGCCTTCGATCTCCTGCGCCTCAACGGCTGGAACCTGACGGATGTGGCGCTCGTCGAGCGCAAGGCCTTGCTCGAACAACTGTTTGCCGGCCATCTGTCTCCGCGCTCGGCCATCCAGTACAGCGACCACGTCACACGCGATGGGAAGGCGCTTTACGATCGGGTCTCTGAAATGGGGCTGGAGGGGATCGTGTCGAAGCGTGCTTCGGCGCCCTACCAAAGCGGCCGATCGAAGACATGGATGAAAACCAAGGCACTGATATCGGAAGACTTCGTGATCGTCGGCTATACGATGTCGGAGGCAGCCGAAGGCCTTGCAGCGCTTGCGCTAGGCGAATGGGTCGATGGCGAGCTCGAGTACCGCGGTAAGGTCGGGACCGGCTTTGACGCGAAGACGTTGCGCGAGCTGCTGTCGCGCCTGGAGCCGATGCGCGGCGATGCGGTGAAGCTCGAAGGGGCGCCGAAGGACATCATCTGGGTTCGCCCGTTGCTTTCCGCGCGCATCCACTACTCCAACCGCACCGCTGACAACGCGCTGCGCCACGCCGTCTTCAAGGGGCTGCGTGAGGTGGAGCTTTCCACCCCCGTTTCGCCTGGGAGAAAGCGCCTGATCTCGGACACCGATCTCGCCGGGGTCTGGGTGACGAACCCGACACGGCGGATGTTCGGCAAATCCGGGCCGACCAAGCTCGATGTTGCGGTCTACTATGCGCTCGTCGGGGATTTCATGCTGCCGCATATCCTGGACCGGCCGGTTTCGCTGGTGCGCTGTCCGACGATGAAGCCTGAGGATTGCTTCTTTCAGCGCCACGCCTTTACAGGCATGCCGCCTGACGTCGTGACCTTTGAAACCACGAATTCCGAAGGCGAAACGAAATCCTACCTGACGGTCGAAGGCGTGAAAGGCTATCTGAAGCTTGCGCAATTCGGGGTGGTCGAGTTTCACACCTGGGGAACGGTCGCAAAGCGGCTGGAGAAGCCGGATCGCATCATGTTCGATCTCGATCCCGGCGAGGGCATCGGTTGGCGGGAAGTGGTGGAGGCGGCCGTGCACATCCGCGGTGAACTGACGGCGCTCGGCCTCGTTCCATTCGTCAAGACTTCCGGCGGCAAAGGCGTGCACGTCGTGGTGCCGGTGAAGCCGAAGCTCAATTGGAAGGCCATGCATCGCGCCGCAAGCGACATTGCCTCGCATCTCACCGCCACTGCGCCCGAGACCTTCACCACGACCATGGGCAAGGACAACCGCGTGCGGCGGATCTTCATCGATTTCCACCGCAACGCTCGAGGGCACACCGCCGCGGCACCCTATTCGCTACGCGCACGCACCAATCTGCCTGCTTCGACCCCGGTCAGCTGGGCCGATCTTGAGGCTATCGACGCTCCGCAGGATTTGAACTATTCTTCCCTTCCGGGCCTTTTGGCGACATCCGGCGATCCCTGGGCTGATATGGACAGCTTTGCCAGGGAGCTGCCGCCGTTGCCGGGAGGTAACAAGTAGTCGTTTCGCCGCGTAGGAGAACATCTATGGCGCCCAGGGCAAGTTGGAAAGGCTATCTGAAGCTAAGTCTCGTCAGCTGCCCCGTGCGGCTTTATCCGGCCACCAGTTCAAGCGACCGCATCACCTTCAATCAACTTCATAAGGACACGCACAACCGGATCAACATGAAGCCGGTCGATCCCGAACTCGGGCTCGTCGAGCGCGCCGATCTGGTCAAGGGCTACGAATACGAAGACAAGAAATACATCATCATCGATGAGCAGGATCTCGATAGCGTGCGGATCGAATCCAACCACACCATGAACATCGAAGCCTTCGTCGATGAGGGGTCGGTGGACCTCATATACCAGGATGCGCCCTACTATCTGGCGCCCGACGGAGCCATGGCGGAAGAGACCTTCGTCGTGCTGAGGGAAGCCTTGCGGAAATCCGGCAAGCTGGCGATCGCGCGCCTCGTGCTTTCAAGCCGCGAAAGGGTGATCACCATCAGCGCCCGCGACACGGGAATGTTCGTGTGCACGCTGAGAAATCCAGCAGAAGTACGTGGAACTGCTGAGTATTTCGGAACAATACCGATCGGCGAACCCGACCAGGAAATGCTTGAGCTCGCCGAGGCGCTCATCAAGCAGAAGACCACCACATTCGATCCGAAGAACTACGAGGATCGCTATGAGGCGGCGCTGATGAAGATGATCCGCGAGAAGCTCAAAGGTCACAAGCCGATCATTGCCGCAGCACCCGAGCGCGGCAACGTCATCAACCTGATGGATGCTCTGAAGGCGAGCCTTTCGCAATCGAAACCGCCGGCCAAGAGCAAGACCAAGGCCGAGGAGCCGGCGGCGAAACCGGTTGCCAAGACCCGCGCTGCCGCGGGCGCAAAGCCGGCCGCCAAGAAGAAGGTCTGATGGGAATTTCCGGCGAGACATTCGGTATCGTCGGCGCGCTCTCGGCCTTGCCGCGACGTATGGTGGCGCGCGAGGTCGAGCGCCAGAACGGGCATTTGAGGCGCGGCGTGACGCGCCGCACGTCTCATCTGGTCTTCGGCCGCAGCTTGCTCGTCAGAGCGAACGAAGCGGAACTCGAAGCGAGGTTTGAGACGGAGATCGGCGCGGGGCGGTTGCCGCTCAGCGAGAATGGCTTTTTCCGCAGGCTCGGCCTTGCAACTGCCGCCGAGGCCTCGGCGCTAAGCCGTCAGGCGCTCATCGACCAGTCCAGACTTCCAGCAAGAGTATTCGATCTCCTTTGCCTTTTCGATGCCTTCGAGCATGACAGCGAGCCCTTTTCCTTCCGGGATCTCATTCTTTCGCGTAAATATGCCGGCCTCATGGAGAGCGGCGCGAGCTGGAGTGCGATCGCCCGCTCCGTCCATCGCTTCGGCTCGGTCGCAGCACTCACGTCGCTGTCGCTACAGCATGGCTCCGATACGATCTATGCGCGTCGCGCCGAGGGGCTGAGCGAGCTGGATGGGCAGTTGCTCCTCGATCTCGGCGCGCCGGAGGATGCAGCGCTGGAAGAGCTTTTTGAGCTTGCGCAGTCCGCCGAGGAGGAGGGGCTTTACGAAGAGGCTGCCGCCTTCTATCAGCGCTACCTTGCGATGGATCCGGCTGATGCCGTCGCCGCCTTCAACCGGGCCAATTGTCTGAGGGCCGCGGGCCGGCAGCTCGACGCCGCCCATGACTACGCGCGCGCCATCAAGCACGATCCGAGCTTCGTGGAGGCCTGGTTCAACCTTGCCGGATTGATGGGCGAGCGCGGACGGATCGATGCCGCGCGCCGCCATCTTCTGAAAGCGATCGAGCTCGATCGCGACTACGGCGATGCAGTCTTCAACCTTGCAAAACTCGAATTCGATGCTGGCAGCTTTGCCGAGGCGCGGCGCTGGTGGACACGCTATCTCGAGATCGACAGCGAAACCGAATGGGCGCGCACGGCGGCGCGCGGTGTCCAGTTCGTGGATCTTCAACTCGCGCAACGGTCGGCAGGCTGAGATGGGGCCGGATTTCCTGTTCGACGGCCCGGAGGATGCGACCGTCACCATTCTGCTTGCGCACGGCGCCGGCGCGCCGATGGATTCGGCCTCGATGACAGCTGCGGCGCGGGCGTTGGCCGCGGCCGGCTCTCGCGTCGCGCGCTTCGAATTTGGTTATATGGCGGCGCGGCGCACGAGCGAAGGCAAGAAGCCGCCGCCGCGCGCGGAAACGCTCAATCCGGAATATAAGGCAGCGGTCGAAGCGCTCGGCGCCAAGGGTCCGCTTGTCATCGGCGGCAAGTCCATGGGCGGCCGCGTCGCCAGCATGGTCGCCGACGATCTCTTCTCCAAGGGCAGCATCGCAGGCCTCCTTTGCCTCGGCTACCCCTTTCATCCGCCCGCCAAGCCGGATCAGCTTCGCACAAAACATCTAGCCGGGCTAAAGACACCGATGATGATCTGCCAGGGCACGCGTGACGAGTTCGGCACGCGCGAGGAAGTGCCGAACTATGGGCTTTCCTCGGGGATCGAGATCGTTTGGCTCGAGGACGGCGATCACGACCTCAAACCGCGCAAAAGCATGTCAGGCTATTCCACCGCCGACCACCTCAAGACCATGGCCGAGGCCGTCCGGGCCTGGACGGCGAGGCTCTAGACGGCGATGAAAATCGCCACCTTCAACATCAACGGCATCAATCGGCGGCTCGACAATCTGCTTTCGTGGCTCGCAACGGCTGAACCCGACGTCGTCTGTCTGCAGGAATTGAAGGCGGCGGATACGCAATTTCCGAAAGCTGCGATCGAAGCGGCTGGCTATGGCTCGGTCTCGCGCGGGCAGGCGGCCTGGAACGGCGTCGCCATCCTGGCAAGGGACAGCGAACCGGTGCTAACTCGCGATGAATTGCCGGGCGATCCGTCCGATACCCAGCCCCGCTATATCGAAGCGGCGGTGAACGGGATCCTCTTCGCATCGCTCTATGCGCCGAACGGCAACCCTCGGCCGGGACCGAAGTTCGACTACAAGCTTGCCTGGCACGAGCGCATGCGGCTGCATGCCGCCGAACTCTTCGGAACCGGCCTGCCGGTCGTGCTTGCCGGCGACTACAACATCGTTCCCGAGCCCCGCGACATCTATCCGACGCGCTCCTACGACGACAACGCGCTGGTGCAGCCAGAAAGCCGCGCCGCGTTCCAACGGCTTCTCGACCAAGGCTGGCTCGACGCGCTTCGCAAGGCGCACCCGAACGAGACCATCTATACCTTCTGGGACTACCGGCGAAATCGCTGGCCGCGCGACGCCGGCCTGCGCCTCGACCATATCCTCCTCAGCAAAAATATCGCCCCCCGCCTCGACAAGGCGGGCATCGACCGGGACGTGCGGGGCGAGCCGGACGCCAGCGACCATGCGCCGGTGTGGGCGATATTGCGGAACGAGTGATGCCGGGAGAGATCACCTTGCGATACGCCACCGCAGCTGAAGCGACGAGCACATACATATATTGAGATTGAAGGTGAAGCTCGCCTCCATGGCCTGCCCAACGGCAGAAAGGACCTCTCCGACAGCTCTTCCGCGTGAATTTGCGCCAGCCTTCAATGCGTCGCCTACAAGTTGTAGATTGTGGCCTACCGGTTTGCCGGCCCGGACGACATCTTTGAGTGATGATGTGATGCTTTCTGCAACCCCTTGAAGCAGCTTATCGATTTGAGAATGAGTAATGAGTTCATTGTACGCCACGCTGCTTCTCCTCAAGCCTGTTTTTCAATTCCGCGAGCCGGCCTCGAACTCTAAAAAAATAGTACGCAGCTACGAGTATAGGGAACGCCAAAATCCCGATTTGTCCAATAATTTTCATCGTGCATGATGCTATAAAGAGGGTAATCCCAAGCATAAATCTAAACGATTGAGGGCCGCAAAGCAACCTCCACATGAATCCCCAAGCAAATTGTCTTATAAATTTCAAACAATACTCCGTCTATAAATGTTTCTCTTGGTCGCCGCTGCCATTGACCCATCGTAGCCCCAGATTCGGCGCGCGTCACGGCGCCTGCAAGCTGGCCAAAACCATCGATAATCATTGGCCCCAAGTATTTGAGTGCCATGGCTTGTGGATAGATCTCAGCGACGCCTGCCACTACAACTCCAAGAACATCAATGGCTCGGCGATTCTCTCGATACGCTCCTGGATGAAGTGCGCCACAGTTGTTGAACATTTGTCCAACTCAGTTGGAGTTCTTTGTATGGATATTTCCTTACATCTGGCCGTTATCTGTAAAACGTAAGTCATTTCGCACCTTCTTTGCGGTTGTCGCGATATCGAAGGAATGAGACAATAGATAAGTTGAATATTTGAATAAATGATATTTTAGATTGTATATTACGTGATATTAAGGCAGCCAGAAGGTCAAGAAAGGCACGGCGAACTCGACCACGTCCCGCGCGCGGCGAAGAAGTGATATCCTCAATGTACAAAAAGGTGGCGCTATTGGATGGTTTCCAGCTTAGGTGACGCAATCAGACGAAATGTGTACGATTCATCAGCTGTATGCAACCCAAGGAGGCTTTAGTTGTAAAATAGAATTTATAAACGTTTTTATATTAGGTTCGATGAAGTTCTGGGCGTCATTTTTTCCTAAGCATCGCAGCCGCACTCCCTGAAGTACAACGCACCTTCGCCCGTTCAGGAAGTTGAAAAAACAATCGAATTTCGAGAAACAGAGTGAGGACGGGGCAACCAATCGTAGAAAGGCGTAGCTAAGCAAATGCTCCCCTTGCGCGGTTTATTCGTCAGAGACCCAATGGGACAGCTTGTGCGGTAGCGCCCGCCCACATTGTTTGATGACGAGCGGGGTGTTGGCGCGTGTTGGGCGTACTCATCAAAAGATAAATGATTTCAACGATGATGGTACGCCCTAGGGGAGTCGAACCCCTCTTTACAGAATGAGAATCTGTCGTCCTAACCGATAGACGAAGGGCGCGTGTCGCGAGCTTTAAAATAGGAGGTTCGCGAAAACTTACAAGTTGGCGCAGCCACGCGGATGGACGAAGCCCGCCGAGGGATCGACGGGCTTGATTGTCATGCAATATGTAAGTTTTAGGCGGCTTTCGTCAGCGCGACGTCGAAGTTGGCTTCGGTCAGCGAACGCACTTCATCGAGGGTGACGCCGTCGGCCAGTTCGATCAGGGTCATCCTGGGTTCGCCGCGGCGCTCGATCTGAAAGACTGCAAGGTCTGTTATGACAAGGTCGACGACGCGGCGGCCGGTCAGCGGCAGGTTGCATTCCTTCAGAAGCTTCGGCTCGCCTTTGGCGCTGTGCTCCATGAGCACGACGACGCGTTTCACGCCGCTGACGAGATCCATCGCTCCACCCATGCCCTTGGCCATCTTGCCGGGGATCATCCAGTTGGCGAGGTCGCCGTTCTCGGCCACCTGCATCGCTCCCAGGATCGACAGGTTGATGTGGCCGCCGCGGATCATCGCGAAGCTGTCGGCGCTGGAGAAATAGCTTGTGATCGGCAGCTCGGTAATCGTCTGCTTACCGGCATTGATAAGGTCGGCGTCCTCTTCCCCCTCATAGGGAAAGGGACCCATGCCGAGCATGCCGTTTTCGCTCTGCAGCTTGACGTCGATATCAGGCGGGATGTGGTTGGCGACGAGCGTCGGAATGCCGATGCCGAGATTGACGTAAAAGCCGTCTCTCAATTCGCGGGCGGCGCGGGCCGCCATCTGGTCGCGAGTCCAAGCCATTATCTTGCCTCCCCATTGCTAGCCGGCCTGCTGCGCGTGGTGCGCTGTTCAATATGTTTTGCCGGATTGGCGACATGCAGCAGCCGCGTCACGTAGATGCCGGGCGTGTGGATATGATCGGGATCGATTTCGCCCGCCGCGACGAGGTTCTCCACCTGGGCGACGGTCACCTTGGCGGCCGTTGCCATCATCGGATTGAAGTTGCGCGCGGTCTTGCGGTAGACGAGGTTGCCTTCCGTGTCGGCTTTATGCGCGTGCACGATAGCAAGGTCGGCAAACAGGCTGCGCTCCATCACGTAGTCGTCGCCATCGAAATTGCGCGTTTC
Organism: Rhizobium sp. RAF56; assembly: GCF_052113965.1. Classification (NCBI taxonomy): domain Bacteria; kingdom Pseudomonadati; phylum Pseudomonadota; class Alphaproteobacteria; order Hyphomicrobiales; family Rhizobiaceae; genus Rhizobium; species Rhizobium sp. RAF56. The sequence goes on along the minus strand of NZ_JBFRDU010000032.1, from coordinate 15,376 downwards.
CTTGCCTTCGGCAATGATCGTGCCAAAGCCGGTACGGGTGAAGAAGGCGGGAATGCCGGCGCCGCCGGCGCGAATGCGCTCGGCAAGCGTTCCCTGCGGATTGAATTCGAGCTCCAGTGCGCCCGTCAGGAACTGTTCGGCAAAGAGCTTGTTTTCGCCGACATAGGACGAGATCATCTTCCTGATCTGGCGGGTTTCAAGCAGCTTGCCGAGCCCGATGCCGTCCACGCCGGCATTGTTCGAAATCACGGTCAGTCCCTTCACGCCCGAGAGCCGGATGCCCTCGATCAGCTCCTCCGGAATGCCGCAAAGGCCGAAGCCCCCGCTCATGATCGTCATGTCGTCTCGCAGAAGCCCTGCGAGGCTTTCGACAGCGGTCGAATAGACCTTTCCCACGGCTATCTCCTCCATCCGTGCACAATCTCAATGACCCGAGCCTACGAGCAGGATTGCCCGTGAGCGGAGTCGTATTTATACTGCATTTGACGATATTTGGGGCACGGTATGACGCCTGAAACGCAGTTTCCTCTAACGGACATGCCCGTGCCGCTCGTTTTCGCCACGCACCGCATCATCCGCGACTGCAACTCCGCCTTTGCCGACCTTTTCGGTTTTCACCGGCAGGAACTGATCGATCGCAGCTTCTCCAGGCTTTATCCCGGACTTGCCGACTTCGTGCGCACCGGCGAGCTCTGGTCCAACCATATGGCGGGCGGGAAGATCTATTATGACGAACGCATCATGGCGACGGCGGAGGGCAAGCGCTTCTGGTGCAAGGTCAATGGGCGCAGTCGCAATCTGTCCGATCCCTTCGCGGAGGCAATCTATTGCTTCCAGCCTCTGAATAGGCCTCTTGCCGATGCGGCAAACCGCCTGACGGGCCGGCAACGGCAGATCCTCACCATGATCGCCCAGGGGAAAACCAGTGCTGACGTCGCCGATGAGCTGAAGCTGTCGCGCCGCACCGTCGAGGCCCACCGCGCCCGCATCATGCGCTCCGCCGGTCTCAAGAATGCCGCCGAACTCGTGGCCTGGTTTTCGACGGAGATCGAGTAAGCCGTTGCGGGGAGACGACAGTCTGTCGGGTCGCTAAAGCGCTCTCTCCATAAAGATGGTTATAGGCTGCAGCCTCGTAGGAACCGATCGGAACGGGTCGCTTCTTTTGAAGCCAAAGGCCTCGTACATGGCGATGGCGCCGCTCATGAACGCGACCGTCTCTAGACGCACGCTTGCGTATCCGTCGCGGCGCATCGCGGCCAGACAAGCGCTCATCAAGCCTTTGGCAACGCCTCTGCCGCGCGCTTCCGGCTGAACAAACATCTTCTGCAATTCCGCAATGCCGTCGGATGACTTCGAATAGCCGGCGCAGCCAGCGGCATGGTCTTCGAGACGCGCCAGGAAGAAGCCGGCAGCGCGCTGGCTGAACTTTCGCATTAGCTTCTCGGGCGTATCCCCGTAGACATATTCCATCAACTCGCTGTCCTTCACTCCGAACCTGCGAGACTGCTCGGCATCCCATTTGCCCATGGCGTCGATGAGCGTGTTTGCGATTTCGAAATCGGCAAGGGAGCCTATGGCGCGGATCTTCATCGGCTTGTCCTCCTCCTCGGGTTGAGCCGTGTTCCGTCTTCAAATGCTTTATCAGACGTTCGCTTAGACCTTGAAAAAGGCAAGAGCGCGGGGTCTGCGCGCGGACATCACCCAATCTTGCGTCCGTATGCTCCGTCCAATAAATTGGCGTGATGGCTAAGGAGGTCCTCTTCGTTCAAGGAGCCGGCGAGGGCGCCCACGATCGGTGGGACAGCGAACTCGTGGCGAGCCTCAAGCGCGAACTCGGCGACGGCTATGTTGTCCGCTATCCCCGGATGCCCAGCGAGGACGATGCCAGCTACGCAGCCTGGAAGGCAGCGCTGGTAAGCGAATTCAACTCACTAGAGGAAGACGCAATTCTCGTCGGCCATTCGCTCGGCGGGACTATCCTGATCCATGCGCTTGCCGAGCAGCGGCAGAAGCCAACGTTCGGCGGCCTGTTCGTCATCGCTGCTCCCTTCATCGGTGAAGGCGGATGGGCAAGCGACGACATCGACGGTCGCAACGACGTCTCGGCAGGTTTTCCGCCTGGCGTTCCCGTCTATTTCTATCATGGCGCGGACGACGACGTGGTGCCGACCACCCATGTTCATCTCTATTCGAAAGCCATTCCGCATGCCGTGGTCCGCACGTTCGAACACAGGGATCACCAGTTCAACAATGACATGAGCGACGTCGCGCGCGACATTCGTTCGGTGGGGTAGCCTCAGCGCGGCCTCGCGACCCCCTGGCTTAGGGCACGTGCTCCATGATGATCTGCGTGTGCAGCATCGGCGCCTCGCTTCCGAAATAGGTTTTGAGGAGCGGCAGAAAATCGTCCGACAAGTAGAAGTCGGTCAACGCACGATCGACCAGCAGGCGGAAGTCGGCGTCGTTGCGCTTGACGGCGATCGCGTACGGTTCATGGGTGAACAGGCGGTCGCCGACCTCGAGTGACGTCGGTTTATGCGCTCGCTTTGCCAAATTCATCAGCAGTACCTGATCGGCGAAATAGGCGTCGATCTTATGGTCCTCCAGCGCCTTGAGCCCGTCATCGTGCGTTTCGAAATCTGCAATCCGCGTTTTCGACATTTCGATGCTGCCAGCCTCGCGCAAGATTGCGGCCGTCGTCGTGTTTGCGCGCACGCCGATGACGCTGGTCGATGCGAGGTGCTGGCTGACGGCGCGAACAGCGGGCTTGTCGAGGAAGAGGGATTGCAGGTAGTCGGGAGAATCCTTGCGCAGCAGCGCGCTCGCTCCCGTCAGGAATATCGGCTGCGAGAAGTCGACGATCTCCCGCCTCTCCAGATTGACGGTGATCGCACCGCAAAGCAGGTCGACCTGACCGTCTTTGACGGCATCGAAGCCGTTGGCGAGCGTAAGTTCAACAAATTCGCGCTTCAACTGCGGAACGAGATGATCGATTTCATCGGCGACTTTTCCGCAGAGGTCGATCGCATATCCCGTCGGTTTTGCGTCCGCCTTGCTGGATGAGAACGGCGCCTCGCCGACGATGTAGCCGATGCGTAGCGTTCCCCGCTCAGGCAGCGTGTCGAGCGTCCCGGCGCTCGCTGCGCCAAGCGACATGCAAACGGACAGAGCCGTCGCCAGCAACCAGCTCATTCGCCTGAAGATTTGCATGCGGGGCTGCGGCACCGGCATATCCTAGTCTCCGGAAAGCAGATGAATATTAGGTTGAGCGCAGATTATGGTCTCGCCGCCATTTGTCAATCGCAGACACCGCCGCGACACCGGTCGTTGAACCGCCTGACGGAGGCGGGTTTGTTGGGGGTCAGAATTTGCGGCGCATCGCCTGGGCAGGCGCGACGAGCGCGCCGTCCGCTCCGATCTCAAGCCCTCGAGCGGGACGCGCTGCTCGCCTTTGCCTATCGTCGCAGACGTTGCAGCGCTTCGGCCACGCCCATCCCAGCCATTATCACCTGATCCGCTTAGCCGCCGGTTCAGGCACCAGTTCGCCGTTCAGGCGGCGGTCGAGATAGTCTTCGCACTCGCCAAGCAGGGTTTCGGTCTGGCCGCTGAAGAAATGGTTGGCTCCGGTGACGATCTTGTGGGTGATCAGAATGCCCTTCTGCGTCTTCAGTTTCTCAACGAGACCGTTCACGTCCTTCTCCGGCGCTACCTTGTCGGCGTCGCCGTTGATGATGAGGCCGGAGGACGGGCAGGGGGCGAGGAAGGAGAAGTCGTAGATGTTCGGCTGCGGCGCGATCGACATGAAGCCTTCGATTTCCGGGCGACGCATCAGCAGCTGCATGCCGATCCAGGCGCCGAAGGAGTAGCCGGCAACCCAACAGCTCTTCGAATCGGGATGCAGGCTCTGTACCCAGTCGAGCGCCGAGGCGGCGTCCGAGAGCTCGCCGGCGCCATGGTCGAATTCGCCCTGGCTGCGTCCGATGGACCTGAAGTTGAAGCGCAGCGTCGTGAAGCCGCGTTTCTGGAACATGTAGAAGAGCTGGTAGACGACCTGGTTGTTCATCGTGCCGCCGAACTGCGGGTGCGGATGCAGGATGATGGCGATCGGCGCGCTCTTTTCCTTGGAGGGCTGGTAACGGCCTTCAAGGCGGCCTGCTGGGCCGTTGAAAATGACTTCGGGCATCTGAACTCCGGTTCTTATTTTTCTGCGCTCATCCCGGCGCAATGCAGCAAGTTGACTTGACGAATGCGCTCATCTTTTCTAGAACGCAGTTTAGAACGGTTCGAAAAATGGCATGGCCGTCTACGCATCGTGGAACGTGTCATAAGGCATGGCCGACGGAAATTTCAAGAAAAATGAGCCGCGCTCCTCCAGCGGCGCAATTGGGCAGGAAAAGGTCATGGCGGTAGCGCGCCTTTATCTGGATTGGAATGCGACCACGCCGCTGCATCCCGCGGCGCGCGAGGCCGTGTTGCGCGCGCTCGACCTCTTCGGAAATCCGAATTCCGTGCATGGCGAGGGCCGCGCCGCGCGTGCCGCGATCGAGAATGCGCGGCGCCAGGTAGCAAGTCTCGTCCACACCGAGCCGGCGCATGTGGTCTTCACCAGTGGCGCGACCGAGGCCGCGAACATGGTGCTGACACCGGACTTCCGCATGGGTCGGACGCCGCTCAAAATAGGCCATCTCTACGTCTCGGCGATCGAGCATCCGGCAGTGCGCGAGGGCGGCCGTTTCGGCAAGGCCGACGTGAGCGAGATCCCGGTGACGGCCGAGGGCACGACCGATCTTTCGGCGCTCGGTGCTCTGCTTGCCGCCCACGACAGGGATAGCGGCCTGCCGATGGTGGCGATCATGCTCGTCAACAACGAGACGGGCATCGTCCAGCCGGTGCGCGAGGCCGCTGAGATCGTCGCGGCGCATGGCGGTATCTTGGTCGTCGACGCCGTCCAGGCGGCCGGGAAGCTGCCGCTGGACATCAACGAGATCGGCGCGGACTTTCTGATCGTCTCTTCCCACAAGATCGGCGGACCGAAGGGCGCAGGCGCTCTCATTTCGCGTGGCGAAGCCCTGATGCCGAAGCCGCTGGTTCATGGCGGCGGACAGGAGAAGGGTCATCGGTCAGGAACCGAGAACGTAGCCTGCCTCGCGGGCTTCGGAGCGGCGGCTGTCGCCGCTGTTGCCGACCTCGCCGAGCGCACCGCTAACGCTGCCGCCCTGCGGCAGCGGCTGGAAAATGGCATGCGGGCGGCAGCGCCGGATGTGATCATCCATGGCGCTGAAGCGATGCGGATTGCGAATACCTGCTTTTTCACTCTGCCGGGGCTCAAATCCGAAACCGGACAGATTGCGTTTGATATTGAAGGCGTAGCGTTGTCCGCGGGATCCGCCTGTTCCTCCGGGAAAGTTGGAGAAAGTCACGTTTTGACGGCAATGGGCCAGGATCCGAAGCTTGGGGCGCTGAGGATCTCGGTTGGTTTTTCGACCACGGAAGAAGAGATCGACCGTGCGCTCGCCGTCTTTGAAAAAATTGCCGGCCGGCGTAAGTCGGCGGGCGAGGCGGCGTGAGCGCCGTTAAATCGAAGAGAAGCAATTTTCTACTTGCCAATTGGGATGAAAAGTCCCCTTTGGCCCACTACATACGGGGTAAACTAAAGTTTGCTTACCGTTGACAAGCTGCCGGACCTTGTATCCGGCGAGATTGGAGAACGACATGGCCGCGGTTCAGGAAACGATCGATCAGGTGCGCCTGATCGATGTGGACCAATACAAGTATGGATTTGAAACCATCATCGAAATGGACAAGGCACCCAAGGGCCTGTCCGAAGACATCATCCGCTTCATTTCCGCCAAGAAGCAGGAGCCGGAATGGATGCTGGAATGGCGTCTCGGCGCCTATCGCCGCTGGCTGACGCTGGAAGAGCCGACATGGGCTCGCGTCGATTACCCAAAGATCGATTTCAACGAGATCTACTTTTACGCCGCGCCGAAGAGCACGCCAGGGCCGAAGTCGCTTGACGAGGTCGATCCGGAAATCCTGAAGGTCTACGAAAAACTCGGCATTCCCTTGAAAGAGCAGGAATTGCTTGCCGGGGTCGAAAAGAAGATCGCCGTCGATGCGGTTTTCGACTCGGTTTCCGTCGTCACCACCTTCAAGGCAGAGCTAAAGAAGGCCGGCGTGATCTTCATGTCGATCTCCGAGGCCATCCGCGAGCATCCCGATCTCGTGCAGAAATATCTAGGCACCGTCGTTCCGACCACCGACAACTACTATGCGACACTGAATTCGGCCGTCTTTACCGATGGCTCCTTCGTCTTCGTGCCGAAGGGCGTGCGCTGCCCGATGGAGCTGTCCACCTACTTCCGCATCAACGAGAAGAACACCGGCCAGTTCGAACGGACGCTGATCATCGCTGAAGAAGGCGCCTACGTCTCCTATCTGGAAGGCTGCACCGCGCCACAGCGTGACGAGAACCAGCTTCATGCCGCCGTGGTCGAACTGGTGGCGCTGGACGATGCCGAAATCAAGTATTCCACCGTCCAGAACTGGTATCCGGGCGACAAGGAAGGCAGGGGCGGCATCTACAACTTCGTAACTAAGCGCGGCGATTGCCGTGGCGCTCGCTCGAAGATCTCCTGGACGCAGGTCGAGACCGGCTCCGCGATCACCTGGAAGTATCCGTCCTGCATCCTGCGCGGCGACGATAGCCGTGGCGAGTTCTACTCGATCGCCGTCTCCAATGGCCATCAGCAGATCGACAGCGGCACGAAGATGATCCACCTCGGCAAGAATACGTCGAGCCGCATCGTCTCCAAGGGCATCGCCGCCGGCGTCTCGCAGAATACCTATCGCGGCCAGGTCTCGGCCCACCGCAAGGCGTCGAACGCGCGCAACTTCACGCAGTGCGATTCGCTGCTGATCGGCGACAAGTGCGGCGCGCATACCGTGCCCTACATCGAGGCGAAGAACTCGACCGTGCATTTCGAGCACGAGGCCACGACCTCGAAGATATCGGAGGACCAGCTGTTCTACTGCCTGCAGCGCGGCATCCCGACCGAAGCGGCAATCGCCCTGATCGTCAACGGCTTCGTCAAGGAAGTCCTCCAGGAGCTACCGATGGAATTCGCGGTCGAAGCGCAAAAGCTGATCAGCATTTCGCTGGAAGGCAGTGTCGGCTAAGCCCGTCAGAACGTTGGAGAACCAGCAAGTGAGCGTCCAGGCCGTCAGCGCCAATTTCGGAGAATATGCCAACGAGCAGGATGCTCTGTCGGCTATTGTCGCGCGCTTGGCAGCGGCTCTGGACCCGCAGGCGATATGGCTGTTTGGCAGTCGAGCAACGGGTAATGCCAGACCGGACAGTGATTTCGATCTGCTCGTTCTGGCAAAGCGGAACGGCGCATTCGGCTGCGACGACTACGAACTGGTAGACGCACCGTTACGTGGAACTGGGATCGGCACTGATGTCGTTCCGTGCGATCTGGAGGTGTTCGAAGCGAGCTTGGGTTTGAAGACATCGTTCGTCCGCCAAATCGTAGATCGCGGTCGTCTCATTTATGGTGAGATGCCGCCGTGACGCCAGAGGAACTGCAAAGGCTGAGGGTCGGTTCGTTTCTCCAACTTGCTACGGAAGAGTTGGAAGTGGCGAAGGAGATCCGCGAAAAACACCGTCGCCAGGCGGCGTATTTTCTACAGCAATGCGTAGAGAAGCTGCTTCGAGGCGTTTTGGAAGTCGAATCCGTGCCGGCCGGGCCGATGCATAACATTCGTGGCCTGACGGACTTGCTTCCCAAAGGTCATCCGCTGAGAGAGCGCTTTCTCGAGCTTGACGAACTCTCACCGGCGGCCACGCGATACCGCTATCCCAGCCCGCGCGGGACGGTGGCCGATTTTGACGAGCGGCGGCTGATCGTGCTGCTTCCGAAGGTTGAGGCGCTGATGACCGAGGCGAGTGATCTGATGCAAGCTTTCACGCGCAAGCGATGAAACGAAAAGTTCCGGATTTGGCCTGCCCGAATGCAGGCCGTCAAACAGATTGGAAATAACGCAGGCTTCGCTGCCTGCACGATGAACAGGAAGAACGAAATGCTTGAAATCAAGAACCTGCACGCCCGCATCGCCGAAGATGGCACCGAGATCATCCGCGGCCTGAACCTTACCGTGAAGGCCGGCGAAGTCGCTGCCATCATGGGCCCAAACGGCTCGGGCAAGTCGACGCTCTCCTACGTGCTTTCCGGCCGCGAAGACTATGAGGTCACGGAAGGCGATATTCTGTATAACGGCGAGAGCATTCTCGAACTGGACGCCGCCGAACGCGCTGCCAAGGGCATTTTCCTCGCCTTCCAGTATCCGGTCGAAATTCCGGGCGTTGCCACCCTGCAGTTCCTGAAGGTGGCCATGAACGAGCAGCGCAAGGCGCGTGGCGAAGACGAGCTGACGACGCCGGATTTCCTGCGTCGCGTCAAGGAAGCCGCGGCCAAGCTGCAGATCGATTTCGACATGCTGAAGCGCCCGCTCAACGTCGGCTTCTCCGGCGGCGAGAAGAAGCGCGCCGAGATCCTGCAGATGGCGCTGTTGCAGCCGCAGCTCTGCGTGCTCGATGAAACGGATTCGGGCCTCGACATCGACGCACTGAAGATCGTCGCCGACGGCGTCAACGCGCTGCGTTCGCCGGACCGCGCCGTGGTCGTCATCACGCACTACCAGCGCCTGCTCGACTACATCGTCCCTGACAGCGTTCACGTGCTCTACAAGGGTCAGGTGATCAAGTCGGGCGACAAGACGCTCGCGCATGAACTCGAAGCCAACGGCTACGCCGATATCATCGATACCGCAGCCTGATCGGGCGGAAAGGACGACGTGTCTATGAACATGCAGACCACCCCCCGTCTGACCGCTGCGGAAACCGCGCTGGTTCAGGCCTATAACGATCAGTTGGGCGAGCTGCCCGGCGACGGCGACGTGCTCGCCGCGCGCGACCGGCTGCTGGACGACCTGAAAACCGCGGGCCTGCCGACGCGCCGCGTCGAGGCATGGCACTACACCGACTTGAAAAGCCTGTTGCGGAGCGTACCCGTCGATGCCGGCCACGGCACGGTCGAAGCGCTGGAACCGCTCGTGGGCGGTTCCACGGTTCTGTCCGTTCTTCAGGGCGTGTCCGAGGCGAAGACGGCTCGCGACGAAGCAGTCGCGATCGGCCGCTACGCCGACGCCCTTCGCGACGGCACCGCCGCCTCGGCGCTGACGGCGCTTGGGAGCGACGATACGATCGGCCGCATCAACGGCAGCTTCGTCCGCGATGGCTATGTCGTTGCGATCGCTGAAGGCGCCGAACTTGCCGCGCCCGTCGAAATCCAGCTCGTTCATGCCGGCGGCCAGGTCCATACCCGGCTGCCCGCCAACTTCGGCGCCGGATCCAAGGCGACGGTCATCGAACGTCACTATGCGGTGACGGACGCTGTCGCCCTGGTGTCTTCGGTCGGTGACATCACGATCGGCGAGGGCGCCGACGTGACCTGGATCATCCTGCAGCAGCAGGGTGGCGAGGACACGCATCTTGGCCAGATCCGCGTCAATCTCGAAAAAGACGCGAAGCTGAAGCTCTTCGTCATCAACGCCGGCGGCAAGCTCGTGCGGCAGGAGTTCCAGATTGCCGTCACCGGCGAGGGCGCCGATCTCAAGGTGCGCGGCATCAACCTGCTCGGTGGCGATACGCATACCGACGTGACGCTGGTGCTCGGCCACAACGTGCCGCACACGACCTCGACGGAAATCGTTCGCAACGTGGTGTTCGACCGCGCGCGCGGCGTCTTTCAGGGTATGATCCGGGTAGCCCCGGATGCCCAGAAGACCGACGCGCGCATGGCTTGCAACACGCTGCTGATGTCCGATGATGCCGAGTTCTCCGTAAAGCCGGAACTCGAGATTTTTGCCGACGACGTCCAGTGCGGCCATGGCGCCACCGTTGCCGATATCGACGACAACCATCTCTACTACCTGATGGCGCGCGGTATCCCGAAGAGCAAGGCGCGCGCGATGCTGGTGAACGCATTCGTCGCCGAGATCGTTGAGGAACTGGAAGACGAAGCTTTGGTCGAGGCGCTGGAAAACATCGTCTCGGCCTGGCTCGAGAAGCACGCCTGATTGGATCGGATGCAATGGACAAGATAATGCCGGCGAGAAGCTACGACGTAGAAGCCATTCGGCGGGATTTCCCGATCCTGTCGAAGACGGTCTATGGCAAGCCGCTGGTCTATCTCGACAATGGCGCCTCCGCACAGAAGCCGCAGGTGGTGATCGACGCGGTCTCGCACGCCTATTCAAGCGAATATGCGAATGTGCACCGCGGCCTGCATTTCCTCTCCAATGCGGCCACCGAGGCCTATGAGGCGTCGCGCGAAAAGGTGCGCCGTTTTCTGAATGCCCCTTCGGTCGATGACATCGTTTTCACCAAGTCCTCGACAGAGGCGATCAATACCGTCGCCTATGGCTGGGGCATGCCGAACATCGGTGAGGGCGACGAGATCGTCGTTTCGATCATGGAGCATCACTCCAACATCGTGCCCTGGCATTTCATCCGCGAGCGGCAGGGTGCCAAGCTGGTCTGGGTACCGGTCGACGACGAGGGCGCCTTCCATATCGGGGACTTCGAAAAGAGCCTGACCGAGCGCACCAAGCTCGTCGCGATCACCCATATGTCGAACGCGCTCGGCACCGTCGTCCCGGTCAAGGAAATTTGCCGCATCGCCCATGAGCGCGGCATTCCGGTGCTGATCGACGGCAGCCAGGGCGCCGTGCACATGCCCGTCGACGTCCAGGACATCGATTGCGACTGGTACGTCATGACCGGCCACAAGCTCTACGGCCCGTCCGGCATCGGTGTTCTCTACGGCAAAAAGGACCGGCTGCGCGAGATGCGACCGTTCCAGGGCGGCGGCGAGATGATCTTCGATGTCACGGAAGACAACGTCACCTACAACGACCCGCCGCACCGTTTCGAAGCCGGCACTCCGCCGATCGTACAGGCGATCGGCCTCGGCTACGCGCTCGACTACATGGAAAAGATCGGCCGCGACGCGATCGCCCGGCACGAGGCGGATCTCGCGGCCTATGCCGCCGAGCGCCTGAGGGCGATCAATTCGCTCAAGGTCTTCGGCAACGCGCCCGGCAAGGGCGGCATCTTCTCTTTCGAATTGGCCGGCATTCACGCGCACGACGTGTCCATGGTGATCGACCGCAGGGGTATCGCGGTGCGAGCCGGCACGCATTGCGCGCAGCCGCTCTTGAAACGCTTCGGCGTCACCTCCACATGCCGGGCATCGTTCGGCCTTTACAATACCCGCGCCGAGGTCGATGCCTTGGCCGACGCGCTGGAATATGCGCGCAACTTCTTTGCCTAAAGCGCGGCGCGATCTTTCAGGCTCGCTTGCCGCGCTTTGGTTGTTTGATGAACGCATGTCTTCGTCCGAAACCGGTGCTCAACTTCGGGAGACATGCTCTAAGGAGTGTCCTTGATGAGTTTGGACGTAAGCGAACAAAAAACCGACGTGCGCGAAGGCATCGTCCATTCCAGCATTCCGGCCGACGAGCTGGCGCGGCTGAGCGACGACGTCATTTCCGCGCTGAAGACTGTCTACGATCCTGAAATTCCGGCCGACATCTTCGAACTCGGCCTCATCTACAAGATCGACATCGAAGACGACCGCATGGTGAAGATCGTCATGACGCTTACCGCACCCGGCTGCCCGGTGGCCGGCGAAATGCCCGGCTGGGTGGAGAACGCCATCGGCGCCGTCGAAGGCGTGTCAGGCGTCGAAGTCGAAATGACCTTCGACCCGCCGTGGACGCCGGACCGCATGTCGGAAGAGGCGCAGGTGTCGATAGGCTGGTATTGACGGTGGACGCGTGCCCAGGGTTTTCGATCAGGCGGCGGTCTTATCTGTCGGGATGATGGGAGCAAGGCCAATGCCCAGAGCTTTCATGACCTTCATGATTGTCGCGAACTCGGGGTTGCCTTCCCCGCTCAGTGCCTTGTAGAGCGCGGAGCGGCTCATGCCGGTCTCGCGCGACAATTCAGTCATGTTTCTCGCTCTTGCGACAACTCCGAGGCTTTTGGCGATGAATGCAGGATCCTGGGTCTCGAAGGCCGCCGCCATGAATTCTTCGACTGCCTCATCGCTGTCGAGAACTTCCGCTGCGTCGAACGGTAGGGTTTCGATAGTCACGATTGCAACTCCTTCCATTCTCTCGCTAGGCGCTTTGCCATTGCGATATCCTTCTGTTGCTTACTCTTGTCACCACCGCACAGAAGCACGATCACCATTTGCCCATGCCGAATGAAGTAGACTCTGTAGCCCTGGCCATAATCAATGCGAATCTCGCTCACAGCCTCGCCAACCGGTTTCACGTCACCCAAATTGCCGGCCTCAACGCGCAGAAGGCGGGAGGCGATCCGTGCAGCAGCGCGGCGGTCGTTCAGCTGAGAAAGCCAGTCGATGAAATGCTTTGTACGATATATTTTAAACACGTCAAAAAATGTACTCCATGGAGCACACATGTCAACGGCCGGGCGCTTTAGCTAAGATTCGGGTATTGAAGCAAGCAGCTTTGCCTCTTAAATTGAACCAAAGCGCCGGATCTTGACCCCGGTTGCGACAGGAGAACGAGCCCATGGGCTTTGCAGTGATGAGCATGACGCAGGCGGCCGCGGCGCGGGTGAAGGCGATCGTGGAGAATTCCGGCGAGGACGCCATCGGCATTCGCGTCGGCATCAAGAAGGGCGGCTGCGCCGGGATGGAGTATACCATCGATCTCGTCAAGGAGCCGAACCCGAAGGACGATCTGATCGAGCGCGACGGCGCCAGCGTCTGGGTGGACCCTTCCGCCATACTCTATCTGCTCGGAACGGAAATGGGCTTCGAGGCGACGACGTTGCGGTCCGGCTTCACCTTCACCAATCCGAACCAGACCTCGGCCTGCGGCTGCGGCGAATCCGTCGAGCTGAAGCCCGCTGACCTCGCGGCTCTAGCCGCGCGCGGCGACGCCGTCGTGCCCGCCACCTGAGACCGAGTTAACGCGCCATGATCATGGCCGCCCGTTCCGCGGATCGTGATGCTTTGCTTCCCGGAGAATGCCTGAATAAGATGCCGCTGCTGCTGTTCATCAAGGCTGCGCTGCTCGGCGTCGTCATCACCGCGCCGGTTGGCCCGGTCGGCACGCTCTGCATCAACAGGTCGATCGAGCACGGGTTCTGGGCAGGTTTCTCCGGCGGGCTCGGCACGGCGCTTGGAGATGCGAGCTACGCGCTGGTCGCGGTTGCGGGGCTGGTCGCCTTCTCCAGTGCGGTCACCGGCGCGGCCGTGCCGCTGGCGCTTGTCGGCGGGCTGGTGTTTTGCTGGATCGGCTATCGCGGACTGAGGCGCGGCCAACCCGAAGCGGCTCGGATCGGCGCAAGCGATTTCCTGCGCACGACCATATCGACGTTTGTGCTCACCATTTCCAACCCTGCGGCGATCCTCTCCTTCGGGGCGCTGTTCGCCGCGTTCGGCTTGAGCGGCGACACCCACCGCTTCGGCCCGGCCATAATCGTCGTCGGCGTCTTTTCAGGATCGCTCGCCTGGTGGCTGTTCCTCAGCGGCGCCGTCAGCCTCGCTAGGGATCGCCTTTCCGTGAATTTCACCGCCAAGGTCCGACGCGCGACCAACTACATGCTGATCCTTTTCGGCGTCGGCGCCTTCGGCTCGGCCGCCTGGTCGTGCATGGCTTAAGCGCCGCAGTCGGTTCAGGCGGGAGCATCATTCGAATGCTCTGGCGGCGCGAGAGGTTTGCCGCTACCCATATTAGCGCAGAAGCATGGGCGAACATGGCAAGCATCAGGAGGCTAGTCGAATGAACCGGGTTCCAGCCACGAATTGGGCGGGAAGTTTTCACTACGGCTTTCGCGACGGGCTGTTTCCGGCCTCGCTGGAACAGGTCGCAGAGGCCGTGTCGGTTGCCCGTTCGGTGAAGGTGCTCGGCTCGCGCCACTCCTTCAACGGCATTGTCGACGGCACGCTTGCGATGATGCTGACCGATCTGCCGGCCGATCCGGCGCTGGAGACGGGCGGCGCACAGGTCTCGATCGGCGCGCACGCGACCTACGGCGAGCTTGCGCTCTTCCTCGCGCGGCACCGGCTCGCGATCCACAATCTCGCCTCCCTGCCGCACATCTCGATCGCCGGCGCCATCGCCACGGCGACGCACGGCTCCGGCGACCGCCTGGGTAACCTCGCGACGGCTGTCGCCGCACTCGAACTCGTGGCGGGTGACGGCAGCATCGTCAGGGCCAAGCGCGGCGATCCCGACTTTGCCGGCATGGTCGTGCATCTCGGCGCGCTTGGCGTCGTCACGCGCGTGACGCTGGACGTCCAACCCGAATTCGAGGTGGCGCAGACGATCTATGAAGGCCTGAGTTGGGCAAACCTCCTCGACCATTTCGATGAGATCACGTCCGCGGGCTACAGCGTCAGCGTCTTTACCCAATGGGGCGATCAGGCGGGCTCGGTCTGGATCAAACAAGCCGTATCTTCAGGAGCCTCGCCGGCCGGCGACGGGCCGGCGGAATTCCACGGGGCCAAACGCGCCACCCTCAAGCGGCATCCGATCATCGGGCTCGACGCCGAAAACGTCACGGAACAGTTCGGCGTTGCCGGGCGCTGGTCCGACAGGCTGCCGCATTTCCGGATGGGCTTCACGCCAAGCAACGGCGAGGAGATCCAGTCGGAACTGCATGTGCCGCGCCGCCACGCAAAAGCGGCGATCGAAGTGCTGCTCTCGATTGCGGAAAAATTCCGCCCCCTGCTGCAGACAGGCGAACTGCGCACCGTCGCCGCCGACGATCTCTGGCTGAGCCCGCAATATGGGCGAGACACGCTGTCCTTCCACTTCACCTGGGTAAGAGATCAAGCGGCCGTCGATGCCGCGACCGCCGAGATCGAGGCGGCGCTTGCTCCCTACGAGGCGCTGCCGCACTGGGGCAAGGTATTTGCGGGCCGTGGTCTCGGCGCGCGCTACGCGAAGTTCCCCGATTTCGCGCGGCTCAGGGAGCGGCTGGACCCGAGCGGCAAGTTTTCGAACCCATGGCTGGAAGAGAAGGTGTTCGGTTCGAACGCGACGTAAGCGCTGGGGCAATTCCAGGACAAGTGTGACGCGGTTTTCCGCCCGGAATTGCGTAAAAACAAACAGATAGAACATTTGCGTGTTTCGAAGCACAGTACACGACAGTGTATCGGCGGGCGGCGCGATATGATGGAATGGAGGATTCTTCAGCAAAAGGATCCTTCGATGACCACCAGCCTTCGCACCGCCCTGATGAGTTGTTTAGCGCCGCATTTGGGTTTGA
>NZ_JBFRDU010000031.1:0-55542 GCF_052113965.1 Rhizobium sp. RAF56 | reverse complement strand
TCAGACTGCCGGCCGCGCCGCCGCGGCATTCACCTCCCCTGCCTTCGCCGCACGTTACGGTATCGGGCAGAGGCGCCGGCCTCCGCCTGCCCGCGAACGTCTCGCGAAACACTCCGGCGGCGGAAGCACGGGTAATGTAGGTATGGTTTCGGCCGATGTGTATGCCTGCGCGAAAATTTTTTTTCTGCACGTAAAAATCGCGGAACGCCGGTCCCGGTGCGGGTTCAGAACGCTATTCCAGATCCAGCACGGAGACCGCCCGATTGAGCCGCTGGCGTGCATCGGAAAGTTGAGGTGGCTTGGCGGCACCCATCTTGCGCACGTTTTCGGCAATCGCGCGCTTGGCCTTCAGGCTTTCCGTATACTTCGCAAACAGCTGGTCGGCCTCCGTCGCTGTTATATCCGGGCTGATGACCATCTGTTGGTAGAGCGACAGCAGATTGGCCTTCGCCTGTTTCCAGCTCTCGCCGCTGTCGTCGGCAAGGACGGCCGATTTCAGGGCCTGCTCGTAGAGTTCGTAGAACGGCAGCGTCGCTTCCTCGCCCCGCGAGGTGTGCCGCTGCAGCGTATAGAGCACGTAGTCCGCCGCGTCGTACGGCACCTTTGAGGCTCCGATCTCGCCCGTACGCAGGCGGCCACCGTCGATCCATAGGCCGCCGATCTCCTGCGGATCGCCGGAACTCAACACCGTCGCGGAGGAGCGCAAGCCCTGCAGACGATTGCCGTCGAGTTCGATCCGGTGTCCGACGACGGGTTCCGTATCGCCGAGGCCCATCAGGGACTCCACCCCGCCAAGGATCGTCTGGCCCATCTTCATCAATATCCCGGCATCGGCGGGAACACCGATCGCGGTGGAAATCTGCTCCACCAGGCGCAACAGTTCGCGCGCGGCACTATCGTGACGAACGCGGTAGAGCACGACGCTGATCTTGATACGGTCACCGCGGAACGGATACGGACCCACCACGCGCGTATCCTGCAGGACGACGCCAAGCGGCAGTTTGCCGAACTGGTTTTCCATCATCGACGGCCCGACCACCATCGGCACGAGCATCTTGTCGCCGCCATAGACGAACTCGCAGACGATCAGCACCGCCGGATCGTAGTTGGCCCACCAGCGGCGTCCCTCGGCAAGAAAGAGTTCGTTGATCTCGATCGAGAAATAATCCTGATCCCTGACGATCTCCTCGCCGACGGCCCCGCGCGGCAGGCAACGCTCGCTGGCAAAGGCCGCAATCGTCGGTATCGGTATCTTGCCGCCTTTCAGCAGCTGAAACAGATTGTCGAACTGCTGGAAGACGCCGGAGGTCAATAAAGTGGGCATGGCTGGTTCACCCGCTGGCCAAAGAGCGCGTTCATGTCGTCTTGCTTAAGTTCGGCGCTGCCGGAGATCGCGGCCACTCGGCAGGCTTCGTCGCGAAGAGACCCAAGCGGCAGCGCATCGAGCGCCTTCTGGCGATCCGGGGAGAGATCCCAAACCAGCACCCTGCTCTGACGCCCGCGAAAGCCCTTGCTTTCGGCGACCAGCAGCGAACCGTCGTCGCTGAACTTCAAGCGCATGGCGTCGTTGGCATCCGAGTAGAGGCCATCGGTGGTCTTTCCAAGCAACGGTTGCAGCTTGCCACCGAATTTACCCTCGCCGACCACGATGCCGGCCGTTGTCGGCCATGCCACGCGCCAGTCCCCACTCGGTCGCTCGACCGCCGCCATCAGCGGGCGCAGGTTGGGCCACGAGGTCGGCACGGAATTCGGCCAGTTTTCGAGCCGGATCGTCGGCGTCGGCCGCATCGGCGCCGAGCGGATGGCGAAAAGCTTCACCCAATCCTGCTCCTGGCGCATCGCCAGGAAGGCGCCGTCCGGCGAAAACGAGATGGAGCGGGCGAAATTGAGCCCGGTCTGCTGGTTCAACGGCGGCATTCGAGCGACGGCACCCCACACCGGCACCGGTTCCGACATATCGGCGACCAGTAGGGCCTCCGTCTCGTTGGCCTGGTCGGGAGCAAGCCTTGCGACGAACCCGGACGAGTCCGAGATCGTCGGGAAGTAGCGGCTCTCGCCCCTGCTCACCGTGATGTTGCCCGCCGCGCGGAAGGTGATCTCCTGACCGTGCTGCTCGCCTTTCACGAGGAGCAGGTTGAATGTCCCCTGCTTCAGGTTGGAAACGACCACCCGCAGCGAGCCGCCGGCGATATCGACGAAGGGCGGCGTTCCCGTCAGAAATTCGGGCGGCAGCAATGTGGTGATGTCGAATGGCGCTACCCACTGCGTCCCGTTGTAGGCGTGCAGGAAGCCGTTCTTGTAGACGACCGGGTTGTCGAGCCCTTTGACGAACCCGACCGTTGCGGACGGGAATGGCGTCAGCGCCTTTTGATCGGTGATCTTGCCGAGGTTGCGCCTTTCATTCGATCCCGCAAAAGCCTGAACCACGACCGTTCCATCGGCCGACAGGTACGCGATCCGGCGAGAGGCGAGATCGAAGCCGGCCGCATCGGCCGTGCCCCCATATCTCGGAGCGCGCCACAGGACCTTGCGCAGCACCAGCTCGGCCGCATGCCTTTCCGGAAGCGGCATGAAGGATTTTGTCAGATCGAGCGTGGACATGAGGCCCAGCAGCTTGTCCGAAAATGTCGGTTCCCTCGATTCCTCGACAAGCGTGGTCACGCGTTTCAGAATGGTGTTCTGCGTGTTGAAGTGGTCGTAGAAGATCAAGCCGCCGGCGGTCAGCGCGATACAGGTGAAAATGCCGGCAAAGGTGGTCGCACGCGCCTTCATGCGCTTGCGCCATCGCTCGTTCTCACGTTCGGCGGCGGTCAGCTGGCCCTCATAGGTGTTCCAGGCCTCCGACCAGATGCAGAGCGATGCGGCAAGGGCATCGTGGCCGAGACTGTATTTGGGTTCGGCCTCGTCGACGCGCGAAAGGCTTGCGACTTTTCTCAAGAGCCGCCGTTCCGTCATGCGCGCTAGCGTCGCCTCGATATCTTCGGTGACCCCTTGCGCCTCCGCCGTCTGGACCATCGAACTTTCCCGCGCGATCAGCGTGGTCACGGATCCCGATCCCTGCCTGCCGGCGAGACTGGCAAGTACGTGGCGCCAGCGGACGATATGCTCGCGGGCGGGGTTGGGGTCGTCGCCCGGCAGCGCTTCGGCGATCGCGCTGTCGATATACTTCTCCATGAACCCTTGCGCATTGCCGACGCTGGTATAGTCGGCAGCAGTGATCACCGCGCGCTTCGCGCCAGTCACGACGTTGCGGTAAAGCGTTTCGCAAACGATCTGCAGCACCGGCAGCGGGCCGCTTTCACCGAACTGCGAAAGCAGGTCGTCCGCCAGCAGCTCGGGCACACCCTGTTCGAAGGTAAAGCCATAAACCGAACGCGGCGGGTTGGGCTCAACCTCCGTTCCGTCGAGCGTCGGACGCCGGATGACCGCCACGAGGCTCTCTCGGGTGTGTAGATCGCGCAGCAGATATTGCCGGAAGCCAATATCGGCATTCTCGACATTGGTGCGGGGAAGGATGCCGAGCGCATTGCTGAACCTGCCATAGAACTCCGTGCGCATCACGACGATGACTTTCAGCGGGAGGTTCTGGAAGCAGATCTCCTCGAGCATGTTGAAAAAGGCAAGCCGGCGATTGTCCTCGTCGGTGGGTGTTCCCGCGGAAAACACTTCCTCGCTCTGGTCGATCATCAATACCAGATGCGGCGTGAGCGCCATGGCGATCGCCGAAAGCGCCTCGACCACCTTTGCCGCCAGCAGTTCGCGATCCTTTTCCGCCGGTTGCGACAGGCGTTGCTTGGCGGCGGCGATATCCGGGGTCGCAAGCTTCGAAAGCTGCGGATCGCTTTGAAACGCCGCCCGCAGGACCTCATGGACCTGATAGACCGGGTCGTCGGTCGAGCGCACGAAGATCAGCTCCGACGCCTCATCGGTCAGAAAATAGAACGCGCCGTGCTGCTGCTTCAGCCAGGGCACGAGCCCGGCCCTGAGGAATGAGGATTTGCCCGCGCCGCTATTGCCGTGGAGAAGAAGGACGCGGGTCGAGAACTGGCCGAGCAGCATGCCGCAGTCACGGACGTCGAAATCGCGTTCCGTAAAAAGCGGCGCATCGCTTTCCCGAAAGAAATTCAGTCCCTTATAGGGCTGATCCGGCCATTGTATCGGTCTGGCGTCATACGCCGCCGCGCTCGAATCCATCTTTCCACATCACTCCGATGGTCTTGGAACTCTGAATTCTGGATTGGCATAGCAGGTGTAGAAGAGGCTGGTCGGGAACTTCTCCTGTTGCAGGCTCTCGAAGGCCTCGCCGACGCTGCGGCCGTTCTCGCAGATCTGTTTCATGAGCTCGATGCCGTAGCTTGCCGCGAAATTGTTCGCGACCTCCGCTTCGGTGCCGATGAACCCGTGGAAGCCCGGTCCCGACGTGACCTTGATGAAGCTGTCAAACAGCGGTCCCACGCCCGTTCGGCAGCCGTTCAGGACGCAAACGGTGTCGGAGGCGCCTTCGTGCTTCTTGAACAGGAAATTGAACTGCGCCGTGGTGATGCGGGTGTCGCCTTCCAAGACGATATCGTCGCCATCGCTGTGGCCGAAGACATAGATGATGGAGTTCTTGCCCTCGATGCTGCGCCATTTTTCCCGGCAGCCCGCCCAGGTCGTTACCTCGCCCACCTCTTCGGAAAGCAGCCTCGAGCAGGTGGTCTGCTCGTCCTGCGGCAGCACCCGCAGCGCGCTGTTGAAGAGGTCCTTGTTGAGCGCGTAGAGGAAGCGGAAAGTGTCGCGCTTCGACCGCGAGCAGCGAATGAGGTCGGTCACGGAATAACGGACATAGATCTTGAATATGCCGAGCCAGAAGTCGGAAAAATCGCTGATGGTCGTCGCGTCGGGTTGTCCCTGGGTATCGAGCTCGTAGGGATCCTTGCGGTAGAGGAACGCCCAGGGAATATGAACCGAGCCATCGGTGGAGACCGTCAGCTCGATCGGCTCGGTCGCCTCGGTGATGATCCTCTTCACCTGTGCGGCGGTTCCCGGATCGTTGTCGACGGGGCTGAAAACCTGATCGGCGAGCACAGCGCCGGCTTCCGCCAACTGTGGCAGCCAACGCCTGTGAAAGACCGGGCTATCGAGAGACTCTTGACGTATCTCAGTCGAGATCCCGTCCAATACCTCTCGAACGCTGTCGCTCGCCTGCTTCACAAGGCCAGCATCAACGAAATAATGCGCGGGGCTCCAGTACTTGCGGTCCGACCAAGCCATCTTGATCTTGTTCTGGCCACACAGCTCCATTGTCAGGTGAAGCGATTCCATCTTTCATCTCCCTTCAAAAGGTCGATCGCGCAAATGCGCATAAAGACGCGACTACAATTATGGAATCTATTAACAATTACTGCTGCAATCAGAAATGGTCAAGTTTTCCTGCCGTAACGCCATGCATAAATGACGATTAAGCATTTGAAATATAATAGCTACAAGGAATTAATCCGCGATCTTTTCTGCATCCCTAAGAAGCATAGCTGATCTGTATTTGACGATTTCTTGTGCACGCGCTGAGAGCAACGCCTTCCAAGCGTAATATATCGTGATAGTTCGATCATGACGCGCTCTCGAAAAGCCTTACCCGTGCCAATCGCGATGATGGTTGCGGTGAGCCTCGGTCACGCCGTTGCGGAAAAAGCGGTCGTAGTAGTCCAGTTCGACGTGATGCGCCTGCAGCCAGACGCCGGGAACATGGATTGCATCGCAATGGGCCGGAAAGCGACCATGCGTCTCGTAGATATACGTGCAGATGTCGCGCGCGCAGGCGATCACATCGTCGCTGTAGACGGCCGCCTCCGTCAGATAGCGCTTGCCGTAGTCGTCCTTGTAGATCTCCGCAAACAGCGCCTGGTCGTTGAAAAGACCGCTTTTGCCGAACTTCTCCTCGATGACGGCGGTGACCGCATCGGCCATCGAGTTGTAATAGGGCGGCGACATGCCCTTGATGAGATGCTCGCCCTTGAAGCGCAGCCCGATCGGGTTGCTGCGCAGGTTGGAATAGCGCGGCAACGGAACCTGCCATCGCAGGATATCCATCAAGCGCCAGCGCGGCGTCACCACGTCGAAGCCGAGCAGCGGCCCATAGGTTTTCAGGAATTTCGGGTCGCCAAGGAGAACCGGCGGGCTGATCGATCCGTGGATCCAGGCGCCGAGGCCCATGGCATCGGCGGTCAGAAACAGGTTCTGCAGCAAAAGATCGGCCTCGATCTGCGTGCGCAGCGAGCCGATGACGCCGAGCGGTATCTTGATGTCCTTGTTGAGAAAGCCTTTGTCGACCCATTTCTTCACGCCGGCCATCCGGTAGAAATTGCGGTCGTCGACGATCGCCGGCCGCGCCCCGTCCGGCTGCGTCAAGAGATACATCATGCCGTTGATGTATTGCCGCGACAGATCGACCACCGGCAGGAAGATCGTCGTTCCCGGCAGATTGGAGAGGAACCGGTTGGAATCGAGATAGGCCGGAAAGGCGCGCTTGCCCTCGGCGACGTCCAGGCGCTTGTCGAGGATGCGCACCTTTGCCTCGGCGGCTCGGCTAAGCAGCCGCTCGGCCGTCAACCCTCGTTCGCCGTCGGGCAGCGGCGGCAGCCGGCGGATGAAATAGGTGCCGCTGTCGTTGATCATGAAGAAATGCGTACCCTGCGCGTTGTCTGGACTGCCGGCGGTCCGCCCCTCCATGACCAGGTTGGGTTTCGCCATGATCGGCTGATGCGTCGCCGGATCCTCGAAGGGGCGATCCGGCATGGTGAGGCCTGTGGCGCCGGTCACCGCGATCAGCATCGCCTCTTCAATATCCGACAGGGGCTCGCGCTCATGCGGGGACTGGTAGCTCATCGTGCCGGCGAGAACCGTGCTGCCCTGGCTGACACGATGGGTCCGGCGTCGCCAGATCGCCTCGACCAGCGGCCTTTTCAGGAGCGCGTCGAGGCCCCGATGTCCGGTCGAGGAGGAAGGTGCGTCGGTCATGATGTCGTCCTATCCATGTCCTGCCTGTCGCCACCGGGAATGATCGGCCGCCAGGGCGCAAAGGCGCTCGCCGTGCGCGGCAGCATGGCGGCAAGGTCCGGGCAGTGACGCAGAATGAGGCTCGTCATGCCGTTGTTGGCGATCCAGTCGATGCCGAAAGGCGAATAGACCTCCGGGCGGAAATCGACCGTCAGGAAGCGATCGCTCTGAAGCCGGCGCGAAGCCATCAGGATGAAGATGCGGAAGGCCGTGTCGCTGAAGCCGAAACCGGTCGGCGCCGGCTCGGCGAAGAGGCCGACCACCGTATCGACGCGGTCGATGTCGCCGTAGATTTCCTTGAGCAGGCGCACGTCGTCCGGGTTGGTGGCAAGCTCCTCCCAGTGCTTGATGCGTGGCCTGTGCAGCCCGGCCCGGAAGTCGTTGTAGCGCGGCACCCCGCGGCGGCGCGTGCGCACTAGGTCGACTACGGAGAGGTCGATAAGCTCGTTGTTGCGCTCGAAAGCGGTGAGCGCGCGGGGGAAATTATGCAGCGCGATGGCGCCTGGATAGGCGGTGCCGAAGGAATAGAGCGTGTTTCGAAGGCCGTAGTCGCGCATGATATCGTCGGCGCCGGGCCCCTGGATATCCATGAAGCCCTTCTCGGCGATCTTCCGCCCGGTCTTATGATCGTAGAAGCAGTAGTCGTCAGGCAGAAGCGGATGCATGCGGTAGACGGTGACGAAATCCTCGGTCAACGAATAGGGCGCGCCGTGGTGATCGGGCATGGTCTTCGGAATGCCGGTGGCAGCATGCGCGTCGACCAGCCAAAGGCCGGCCTTGGTCAACCAGTCGTTGGCCGGCGGACCATTCCAGTTGCTGGAGAGGCCGACGTCGATCGCCTTGGTGGCGAGGATCGCCGGCGTCCATTCCACCGTATGGATCTTGGCGATCAGCGCCGAAACGATCAGCCGAGCGGTCTGGTAGACCCGCTCGTCGTCCCAGTTGCCATATAGGCGCCTCAGCTCGTCGCAGAGCAGGTTGTGCTCACGCGCAAAGAGCGTGTGCATGGCGCTCAGTCCCAGCCACCAGCTCTCGTTGAAGCCGGTTACCTCGAAACCGCGCACGTCGATCGGCAGATGGCCGTTGACGAGGCGGATCTTGGCGCCTTCCCGCAGAGCTTTCGCCTTGGTGCTGTCGGGGCCATAGACCTCCGAGCCGTCCCACCAGTGCGAAGCTGCGTTGCCGAAATAGATGGGTGGCTTGCCGTCGTAGCCGCCGATTTCCATGTTGCCGGCAATGCGCATGACGTCTTCGGCCTTGCCACCGACTTCGCTGATCCAGCTCATGCCGGTCGGCAGCGGCACCACCACATCCTTCTCGCCAAGCGGATGGCGCGCATGATTGACCCAGTCGTGCACCTGGAACTGGATCCAGGCGGCGGCGAGGATATTGAGCGACCGGGCAGGCACGAAAGCGTCGCGGTGCAGAAGCTGACGGGCGACGACGACCGGGTTCGGCGTATCGAACAGCTCCGGCGCGAAAACCGGCGTCAGATTGCGGCCGAAGGTCGACCCGACCGCACCCATCTTCGGTGACGACAAATCGTTGAACGTTCCGTCATAGGTGCGCACCTGCCGCTCGCCTTCGGCAATGGTGGACGGCGGCACGGGGCGGGCGACAGGCGGCGCCTCGGCAATATCGGTGGCGATCAGGTTTTTCTCGCGCAGCACGTATCGAAAGGCGTCGAGATTGAGCAGGCTAAGCCGCAGCGGCAGACGGTGCCATTCGATATATCGGTTGATGACGAGGAAGGACGAGCGCGCAAACCTCCCGAGCAACCTGTTGCGCAGCGGCACGGGCGTCTGCCAGCGAAAGCTGTGGCGATAGGCCGAGCCGGCGTCGTATACGGCCTTTCGCGCCCGGTTCAGATTGCCGAGCGGGCGGAAGGCATCGGTCGTATTCCACGGATTGAAGGCGAGTTCGTCGATGCGGCGCGCATCCGCGATCGCCTCGGCCACGCCGACCTTGGCCTTCCCGACACGCAATTCCGCGACCTTCACCGGCGGCGCGACCATCTCGGTCCACTCGACGGAGGTATCCTCGATCGGCGTCGATCTCGGATCGGCGAAGCGCTGGAGGCAGAGCTCGAAGCGTATATCGCCGGCCTCAAGACGCTTCGCAAGCTCTGTCGACAGGTAGGAGGGATCGGTTTCCGAAGGGTTCGGCGCGGGCGCCGCACCTGGAACCGGCCGGAAGAAATAGCGCACCGCCTGCTTTTCGCCCCAACAGATCGCCCCGCGGCTCCAGTAGCTCTCCAGCGCCAGACTGCGGATCTTGCGATTGCGTCCCGTCGTGACATTGCGGATCATTCGCATCGTTTCGGAGGGACCGAAGCTGAAGAGGAGGCCGATGATGCCGCAGAGCTGGCTGATGCGCCCGCCGGCGGTCGCCTTGGCGAAAGCCACGAACTGGCGGGCATCGCGCGCATGCGAAACCGGAAAATTGGTCGCCAGCAGATCGTGCTCTTCCTCATGCGAGACCTTGATGCGCACCGCCAGACCGCGCAGATCCGGCTTGTAGTCCGGCTGACCGAAACCGCTGGCGTTGGAGAGGCGCAGGATCGCCGGATAGGACCGGCCTGGCTGGGCGAACCCTACCCTCAGATCCTCCGGCAGATCGTTCTCGAAGATGAGCTCCGCATCGATGGACGCAAAGACGGCCTTGCTGTGGAAGGCTCGTTGAATTTCGGCCGCCTTCGCATGCGCGCGCGTCTTATACTGGACGCGCATCATATCCACCGCGAGGCGCTCGAACATCAACCGTTCGGCTTCGACGCCCCCCTGGTATGTCTCAGTCCACGCCGTCATCGTTCCCCTCCTTGAAGGCATCGAAGGAAGGCTTTGAGTGCTCTTCTTCGACAGGAATGCTGGCAACTTCGATGCGTCGCGAGGGACCTCGGGCGGGCGCTGCGCTCGCCTAGCCGTTCCCATCGCGATTTTGCCCTAAGGCGTTTGCTGTGGGCGCAAGCGATCCTCGATCATCTCGCCGATCCCCGCCAGGATACCCCTTGGCGACGGACTGTAGTGCGGCAGCGCGTGTCGCGTGATGTGGGCATCGATGATGACAGGCTTGCCGAGCGCCAGCGCCTGCTTGAACGCCGCCTCGAACTCCTCGATCGTCTCCACCCGATAGCCGCGCGCGCCGCAGGCCTCGGCAAAAGCGACGTAGTCCGGGTTGGGAAACTCGACGAGGCCAGTCTCACGGTAGGCTTGCAGCTGATAGAGCTTGATCAGCTTGAACTCGCTGTCGTTGAAGATGATCCAGATGGCCGGAAGATCGTACTGAACGGCCGTCAGCAGTTCGAAGCCCGACAAAAGATAGCAGCCGTCGCCGCAGCCGACGATCACCGGCCGGCCGGGATTGCCGCATTTGGCACCGAGCGCGCCGTTCACATGGCCCGCCATCGGTCCGAAACCACCGGGTTTCCGGAAGAACTGGCCAGGCGACAGTTCGAGGTAATAGCCGAGCCAGGCGAGATGGGCGCCCGCATCCGCAAGCACGATGGCATTGTCCGGCAGGTTGTGGGAGACGACCTGTGCGAGCCTTCCGGGGTGAAGCTTCTCCGAGAGCTCGATCACCCATTCGTCGTCATAGTCGCGATCGACGGGCGGCCTTGCGGCAACGGCGGCGGCGATCGGCCAGATCTCCTTGTTGAGAGCGGCAACGGCGCGTTTCGCATCGGCGATGATGGCGGCATCCGCCTTGTAGACCTTGTCGATCTCGACTTCGCTGATGTTGATGTGAATGAGCGTCTTTCCGTCGAGCAGGTCATCACGGAAATTGAACGTCGCGTGCTGGGCAAAGGAATTGCCGACGGCGAAGATGATATCGGCCGCCAGAAAGGCTTTCCGCGCCGCCTTGTGCCCGCTGTCGCAGAACACGCCGACCGATAGCGGATGGCCTTCTGAAATGACGCCCTTTCCATCAAGGGTGGTCGCGAACGGTATCTGGTAGCGTTCGACGAGCGCCGTAAGTTCGGGGCCCGCGCCGCTCCGGACCGCGCCGAAGCCGATCAGCGCCAGGATCTTCTTGCCCCGCGCCACGGCATCGGCGAGAAGAGCCGCCACCTCGCTCACACGCTTCGGATCGGGCAAAGCCGGCTGCACTTGCAGATTGATGTCGTGGTAATTGTCGACACTGACGCCATGATGCGTGAGATTTTCCGGCACGTGAATGTGGACAGGCCCCGGTCGGCCGTTGAAGGCGAGGTTGACCGCCTCTTCGACGACGTCACAGGTCTTGGCGATATCCGTCAGCAGGAACGACTTCTTCGTCGTGGCGGCAAACATCGCCTGCGAGTCGGGGGTGCGGTTGACGCCGGACGTTTCGTTGAGCGCGCCTTTCCCCTTCCAGTCCAGCGAGGAATAGCCGGAGACGGCAAGCACCGGATAAGAATCCGACATCGCAACCGCCAGGCCAGAGAAGAGATTGAAGGCGCCGGGACCAGCGGTTGCAAAGCAGAAGCCGAGTTTGTCGGTGCACATGGCATAGCCGCAGGCCATGAAGGATGCCGCCTGCTCGTGACGCGTGATCACCGGCTTTATGGTCGCGGAATGCTTCAGCGCAATCATCAGCCCGGCCGCGTTTTCGCCCGCGCCGCCGAAGGCGGCACCGACGCCGACCCCCTCAAGTGCCTTCACGATCGCCTCGTAGACCCTCATCGAGAATGCCCTCCAAACAGGTTGACTGCCGAGACTATTTCTCAACCGAATTACGCATGCGCAGCGCGAGAACCCCAATAGGTCAAGCCGATTCTCGCCTCATATCGAGCAATTCAAGCATCTAATAAATCATTGAAAAATAGATATAGGCGGAGATCAAGTTCATCATCTCCGATAGCCCAACGCACCGTCATCCAGTGTCGCGCATTTCACTGGAGACTTCAACCTCAGATTACTCTAAATGATTAGGACCATAAGCTCGGACACCGTGAGAGTGCTTCAAGAACTCGCGCTATCCAGGTGCGCGCTAAACGGAAATTCCTGTCAGGATTTGGCGCCCGGCTCAAGGACTGCCGCAGCGTTGCCCGACTTCGTCTCCGGCTTTGCCGCCCGCTTGAAGGTGAGTTTTATGGCGCCGCGCCCGCCCGCCTTGCCGCCGGTCCCCAGGATGCTGATCTGCCCTTCCGAGCTGATCTCGACGCTGAGCTCTATCTGGTCGAGAGCCAGCGTCGGCCGATCGGTCGCCTGCGCGAAAACATACTGCACCACTTCAAGCAGGTTCGTCACCTGGTCACGCAATCCCTCGGCGCTGAGGCTGATCGTGCGGAAGCCGCCTTGCGCCAGACGGCTGCCGAAGCCGCCGCCCACGTCCTCGCTGCTGCGCGAACCCACATCGTTCGCGATCACCGGGGATGCGTCAGTTACAACAAAAATCTGCCTGTCCATCGCTTCATGGTCTCCAGTTTTCAGATTTCGCAAACAACCCTGAACCCCACGCGGCCCTCCCAGCCGAGGAACGTATCGTCCATCCGGTCACGATAGGCAGCGCGGCAGATTGCCGGATGATGGGACCACGATCCGCCCCGCAAGACGTGGACATCGGGACGCCCGCCGACATAGGGGCTGCCGTCACCCGGCAGGTCCTCGATCCGGTCGCTCCAATTGTCGAGGCAATGCTCCCAGACATTGCCATGCATCTCGAAAAGACCGAAGCGATTGGGCGGGAAGGATCGGACGGGCTTGGTGGACCCCGAAAAAGTGCCGGGCGGGCCGTCCCCATAGGCGCCGAGCGGATAGGTCATCCCATCGTATTCGAGGCTGGACACGTCCTTTCCGAAGCTCATCCCGCAGACCGCGCCGCCCGTGCCGCAATAGTTCGCAAGGGCGGGCGTCAATGTCGGTCCGTAGTGAAATGGCGTCGTGGTGCGCGCCCGACAGGCATATTCCCATTCCGCTTCGCTCGGCAGCCTGCAGCGCCGGCCCACAAGCTCGGAAAGCCGCGCGCAAAACTCCGTGGCATACTGCCAGCTCACCGTCTCGACCGGCAGATCGGCGCCCTTGAACGAGGCGGGGTCGAGAGGAAGCGGCAGGCGCACCTGCGCCGGATGCCGAGCAAGAACGGCTGCCCATTGCGCTTGCGTGACCGCCGTACGGCCAAGAGCAAAACGCCTGATCCGCATGAA
Organism: Rhizobium sp. RAF56; assembly: GCF_052113965.1. Lineage (NCBI taxonomy): Bacteria > Pseudomonadati > Pseudomonadota > Alphaproteobacteria > Hyphomicrobiales > Rhizobiaceae > Rhizobium > Rhizobium sp. RAF56. Next base: position 42,383 of record NZ_JBFRDU010000031.1, on the reverse strand, counting down.
CACCGGTCCCTCGCCGTCGCGACGGAACGGTTCGCTGCTCGCAGAGCCCATGGTGAACTCGCCTGCCGGAACCACGCTGAAATCGATGGCAGCGGTCGCGTCGATCGGGTGGGTGAAATAGTCGACGCTCTGCTGCGCGACGGGCTCGGGATCGCCCACGCTGTCGACGGTCTGGATCTTGACCATCTCGGAACGGATCTGCGGCATCGAAGGTCTAAGCAGAGAGGGAACGGCGAGATAGGCGCCAACCCCGGCAAGACCGGCAGCCGCCGCGCCGCCCGCAACTATCATCTGCCGCCGCGATAGGGTGAAGTGTTTCCCTTCGTCCGTGTCGGTTTTTTCTTCGTGGTTCGGGCGGGCCTCGCGCCTGCCTTCTTCGGTTTCGGCCAGCGTTTGGGCCTGCTTGGCGGCCTGTTGTGCCTGTTCGATCTTCAGCGGCAGCCGCCGGACCGCGCCTCGCGCCTGGGCGTCGGTGGGATCGACGGCGATGATGCGCCACCATAGCTGCTCCGCAAGCGACAGATCGCCGGTTGCCTCGGCCTCGAGCGCCTGCAGCTTCAGCGGCTCGGTATCCTCCGGCAGGGCGAGCGCCGGCAGCAGAATGAAATGCCGCTTCGACAGCGGTTCGGCGAAGGTACAGGGCGTCTGCCGGGGCTTGGCGTGCAGGCGACAGATTTCCGGCACCCGGTTCTGCAGGTAGTTGTCGAGCCGCTCCACGGTCGCGCAATTGTGCTCGCCGTGCAGACGCAAGCCCTCCAGCAACCCGTAGGTAAAGGCGCCATGGCCGAGCTCGTCGACCTCGTAGGAGAATTCCGTGGCGCTGCAGGAGCTGATCGTCACGATCCCTCTTTGCCGTTCGAGGCCGACGCCCTGGCCATCGCGCGCACCGTCGTTGCGGCAGGCGTCGAGCAACAGGATGACGTTTTCCGCACCGCTGCCGCGCAGCCGCTCGACCACATGGCGCACCGGTATGCCGGTTTCGACGACATCGCCGGGATCGGCGTCGATCGGAAGCAGATAGTCCTGCTCGCGTTCCCGCCTGCCATGGCCCGCGAAGAAGAACCATAGATTGTCGCTCGGCTCGAGGAACGGCTGCTCGAATCGGACCCGCAGAAAACGCATGAGATTGCCGAAGGTCGGCCGCGACAGCAGTGGCTGGCCGAAGTCCGTTTGGATCGGCGGCGCGTCTTCGGCGAGAAAATAGACGGTCTTGAATGCGTTCTGGGAAAAGAAGGTGCTGATCGCCTCGGCATCCTGGCGCGCGAAACCGAGCGGCTTCAGATTGTCGTATCCGTTGATGCCGATGCAAACGGCCCAGTTCTCGTTCATCGCACCCCCGATCGTCTCCCTTGCCGCGCAGTGCGGCGAAAGCCTCGGCGACGATGACGAGACCTCAATTCATGCCGCCGCCGCCGGAACCGCCCATGCCGCCGCCGCCCGAGCCTCCCATGCCGCCGGAACTTCCCGAACTGCTGCCTGAGCTTCCCGAGTTGCTGCCGCCGCTATTGCCGGAACCTCCTGAGTTGCCGCTGCCGCGTCCTTGCGATCCGCCCATGCCGCCGCCACTTCTGCCCGATCCCATGCCGAAATCGCCCTGGCCGCGCGATCCGCCGCTCAGATTGCCGACCAAACCACCCAGCCAATCCGGAAGAGCGTTTGAGGCGGACGAGGGACACGCCCACAGCGACTTCGACTTGACCTGAACGCGCTTGCAGCCGGGATAGGGACGCGGCGTCGGCTTGCCGGTCGGCGTCATCGCATAGTAGTAGACGACATCTCTCGTCTGAGCGCCTGCAGGATACGGGTGTCCAACGCCACCTGTCAGCGCAAGCACTGCCGTTAGGGATGCCACACGTATCATGCGCATGATCGTTCCCCCAAAAGGACGCGAGAGAAGTATAAGAGAATATACCAGCGCTTGCTATGTTTTTGACGGATCATCGAGACGAGCACGGAAACAGGCGCGCATCGCCGTCGGCACGTTCAAAAGGCCGAGGGCGGCAATGACGTCATCGTTCCAGTTTGCCGGCGCCATCGCCGGCGTTGCGACATCGTCGTCCCCGCAGAAGAAGTTGCGGACCGCGTGGAAGGCAAGCGCGCGGTAGACCTCGAACTGCTCCTCGCTGAAGAACTGATCCAGCGTCGTTTCATGCGGAAATGTAGGGTTTCGCCGCTTGTAGTCGGCAATGTAGTCGTTCTCGTCACCGCTTAGCGAGGATTTGACGTAAAAGAGAATACCTTTTTCGTTCTCGCCGTAGTGGATGATGCCGACAGCCGCATGCGGACCCTTGGTCTTGGCCGCGGCACTTCCCTCGGAAGACGGTTCGCCGACGCTCAGCGTCTTTTTCTGGATGTCCCGCCATGGCAGTTCGATGCGGATGCCGAAATCGATGCGCGCCATCACCTGCAGCTTGACGAAGGCCTCGAACGTCATACTCGGATCGGCCTCCGCGTCGATTGCGACGATCACTTTGCATCGCCGGCGGAGGAGCTCGTAGATGCCGGTGTTCTCGATGTGGCCGCCGTCGGTCAGGTAGACGTTCAATTTCCTCTCGTCGAGAAGGCCGGCACTCTCGGTCGCGAAATACCACGTGCCGACATTCGACCACCAGCGCGCCCACGTCTTGCTCAGGCTCTTCAGCCGTCGCGGATTGGCGAGCCAATAGCCGAGCCGGACATTGAGGAGCGACAGGCTGAAGGTCAGGATCCGGACCGTGTGGTTTCCCATGTTGGCCGACGCCGCCGCCCCCGAAGTCGCCATCGCGGTCGCAAGGCTGAGCGAGGGAACGGCGCGCTCCATATCCTTGGTTTCGACGTAGCGGGTTGCCTCGCTGCCGATGAACAGCGGGCTGAAGATGAAGTTGTCGGCGTTGCGCCCCCGCTTGTTCAGATCCTTCGAGGCGATCAGGTTGATGGCGGTATTGACGAGAAGATAGGGCGAATAGGCAGCGCCCGCCCGCCACTCCTTCTTGCCGTCGAACTGCTTGAGGGAGGAGAACCTCCAGCGATCGACTTCGGTCGAAGGTCTGTTCTTGCTCAGTTGCAGGCGTTCGAAAAGGAAGGCGCGGCTGAGACGATCCCGATATAGCTGGTTGAGCGAATTGGAGTTGGGGCCGATGAACAGGCAGATGACGCCAAGGACCGCTGCCACCCATACATAGGTCGAACCGACGGCACCGATACGCCCGAAGACGGGAAGATGGGCGCTGATAAACCCCGCCCCGCCCGTCAACCATCCCGGCATCGAGGATGCGGCCGGCAGGTCCGCGTCGGTCCTCAGCGCCCAGAACGTCAGGTAAAGATAAGACACCCACAGCATCAACGGTACGACCAGCCCGGCGACGTAGAGCCCGATGCGGCTTCCGTATTTCTTCAGCGTCGCCGTCCAGCTCGCCTCGCCAAGCGCCGCCCTTGCGACATTGGCGAGCTTCTGTGCAAAGCCGATCAACACCAGCGCGGCGGGCAGGAGAACGGACGCGAGTGCCGGCAGCGCGTGCGCGATTGCAAGTGCAGCGCTCTTCACGACACCGTCCTTGAGTTCGGCGCTATCAACCGCATCGCCGCCTGGATGAAGCATGCCGCTGAGGATCAAAGGCTGCAGCTCGACGAAGGCAGCGACGATCACGACCGCGAGCAGGGCGCCGAGCCCAAGGGCCAGTCTCTCGCGCGTGATGAGCTTGCTCTTCTGGAACGTCAGCGACGTCGCGATGGCGCTCGCAAACATCAGCACCGCGCCGAGGATGGCCAGGTTGATCGTCAGCGTGAAGGCGCCGAGCCCGTCGATCGTCACCATCGGGACGCCGCTCAGCGGAATGCCCAGCACGTCAGCCGTGTCGAGATCGCTGACGCGCGGGTTGAAGAGAAGGGAGATCACCACCAACAACAACAGAGCCGGGAGCGTGATCAATAGATTGACGAGCAGGCCGCGAATGAGAAGCGCGCCGCTTGTCAGGTAGTCGATCACGCCGTTCGGGGCGAGGAAATTCGAGTAGTTCCTGAGATGCTTGGTCTCCTCCGTCTCCTGGGCATCGAGCTTGCTGGCAAAAGGGAAGGTATAGGGTTCCTGCATCATGCCGGAGACGATGGAAGTCCCGATATAGCCGCCCCCCGAAACCGTGGAGAGATAGTCGAAGGCATCGAAGACGCCCGGCTCGCCATCTCGCGGCAGTGAATCGAGCGCCTGCGAAGCCCCGAGGCAGAATGCGGCGGACCGGATGCCGCCGCCGGAAAAGGCAAGACCGGTCAAATTGCTCTCGGGCTGCATGCGCACCGTGCCGCGCCGGCTCGTCCCCGGTTCGGACGATAGCCGCGCTTCCTGCCGGGGGACGTGGAAGCGTTCGCTTGCCGCGGCGTTGGGCGCGATCGTCGGCCGGTTCGCTTCGACGGCGCCCCCGCCGATCGCCCGCCGCCTGAAATTGACGACGTCGAGTTCCTTTTCGAAGATCGTCTCGAAATCGAACGTCATGCAGCCCCCATCCGACTTGTTATACTTCCTTGGCGTCACCCTGTTTCCACAACGTCGCCGGCTACCCGCTCAGGAGAAGGATCGCCGCGGTCGCCACCAGCATCAGCGTCCAGATGACATCGACGTTGATCCACGCGCTCCGCAACACTTCGAGCCCGACGAAACGATAGACGACGACAGCCATGAGCGTGGTCACCGCCAACATCGCTGCGCTGTGCACGCCCACCGCCGCAAGTGTCATGGCCGCCGAGCCGCTGCCGCCGATTGCGCCGATCGGCGACGCCGTCAGGCAAAGCGGCATCAGCGCCGGCAGGATCATCAGCCCTGCCCCGTGCGCCGTCGCCATCAGAAAGGACCAGAGGGCAAGCCCCGCAAGTCCCGTGGTGAGCCCGATGCGAACGCGACGGCGATGGCCGTAGAGCTGATGCCAGCCAGCCCAGGCAAGGAGTGCGGCGGCAGCTCCGAACTTTACCGCCTGCTGGTCGATGAGAACGCCGACCAGGACGATGGCGCTCGCGACCGCCAGGATCGAGACGGCATGACCGAGCGCGATCACCGGCACCGCCTGCACGACGGCCATGGGGCTTTTCCTGTGAACGCCGAGCGCCACCGCGAACAGCCAGCCCATGGCGGGATTGAGGCCATGAAAGGCCCCCAGTCCCGCAAGTAGCAGCCACGGCCAATACTCCTGCATCGCGCTATGCCCCTCCCTCACGGATAGCAGTATGAGTCCGACGAGCAATCGCCGCCCTGGAGCCGCACCTGGTGCGGCCGGTGCGACTTCGGCCATTCGACGAAGAATTTCTCGTCGAATGCGATGCCGCCGTCGGGCTTCGCGTCGAGCTTCACCATCCAGCCGTCGACGCCTTCTGGATAGAATTGCTCGTCGATGGCGCCGTAGAGCGAGTTGGTGAAATAGACGCGGCGACCGTCGCGACTGACCTCCACCATCTGCGGGCCACCGTTCAGCGCGCCGTTTTTCGCGCCGGGATGCGTGGCGCGCGAGACGATGCCGCCGATGCGAACCTTGCCCGTCAGCTTCGGATTGAACGGATCGGAGACATCGTATTGATGCAAGTCGCCGGTTCCCCAGCAGGACACGTAGAGAAATCTGTCGTCCATCGACAGATCGATATCCGTGACCAGCGGCGGCACCGCGCCGAAGCCCTTGAGCATCGGCGGCAGCTGCTCCGGATCGGCGGGCTCGGCCGGAATTTCGATCACCTTGGTGACGGCCCATTTGTCGCCGTCGCGATGCCAGACCCAAATCGAGGAGGAAAGGTTTTCGAGGCTGACGACGCAATTGACGAAGCCGTAGGCCTTCGTCGGATCGTGCGCCGGCCTGAGTTCGAAGACCAGCTGATATTTGTCGCCGAAATCGATCGTCTGCACATGCTTGCGCTTGTTCAGATCCCAGAAATGCAGCCGCCGGCCGTATTTCGCGCCGAGCAGGATTTCCGGCACCAGGCCGTTTTCGAACGTGTCGGGCGTTCCCCATTCGCTGGTGATCATCGTATCGTGGCCGAGGTGCCACCAGACGTCGTAGGAGAGATATTGCGGCCCGCGGTCCATCTCCCACTGCCCCCTCACCTCGAAGGTCTCGTGATCCATGAGGAAGACGCCGCCGGGTCCCTTGCCCTCGGCATTGCCGAGAGCCGCGACATAGATGCCCTCGGGCCCGCAGTGGACGGTGTGCGGACGGCTATAGCCGGCACGTTCGGCAAGGTCGGCCGGCTCGATTACCTTGACGATCGCGGGCTTGCGTTCGTCGGGCTTGGTGTCGAGGATATGGATGCGCGATGACTTCAGGCCGGGCACCACCAGATAGCGGCGTTCCGCATGTGGATGCGGCGCATTGGGGCAGAGGCACGAGGAACAGGCGTTCCAGCCGAAGTGATGCAGCTCGTCGCCGACATTGGGCATCGCGACGGTATTGACGATCTTTCCATAGGTGGCAGAGGCGGGGTCGACATCGACGACCGCAATCTCGTCCGGCACGGTACGCGTCGGATCGAAGGCCGCGACATAGGCAAGCGTCTCGGGCGCCGCTTTCATCGCCATGCGGGGAGAAGGATAGAAACTCGGATCGGGCTTCCACGTTACCATGTGCAATGCTCCTGGCTCGCGTTTGCTAAGACGGTATGAAATTCGCTAGCTGCGTGCTGTCAGCCGCATAGGCGCGGACGGGGCAGGACCGGATGCATCGGATGGCGCGCGAGCGCCCCGGCAAAGCAACCACTGAAAGAAGGTTCTGCCCACGCGATTGTCTCAGATGAGGGCGGGTCTCGGCAATCCCCCTTTGCACGAACCGCCGGCTATCATAAAACGGCTTGCAATACCGCCCTTCACCCGGAACTGCCATGCCCCGAGAAATTCGCCTCAACGCCTTCGATATGAACTGTGTCGGCCATATTCAACAGGGGATGTGGACGCATCCGCGCGATCAGTCCGGCCGCTTCAACGATCTCCAATACTGGATGGAGTATGCGCGAAAACTCGAGGCGGGTTTCTTCGACGGCATATTCTTCGCCGATGTGCTCGGCGTCTACGATGTCTATGGCGGCAGTCCCGACGCGGCCTTGAGCGGCGCCGTTCAGGTGCCGGCGAACGACCCGACGCTGATCATCCCCGCGATGGCCGCCGTCACCCGCAATCTCGGCTTTGGCGTTACCTGCAACCTGACCTACGAACAGCCGTTTCTGTTCGCGCGGCGGATGTCCACGCTCGATCATCTGACCGGCGGCCGCATCGGTTGGAACATCGTGACCGGCTATCTCGACAGTGCGGCCCGCGCCATCGGCTTGAAGGGGCAAATCGCCCATGACGACCGCTATGATCTCGCCGACGAATATATGTCGCTGGTCTACAAGCTCTGGGAGGGCAGCTGGGACGACGACGCGATCCTTGGAGACAAGACAAGGGGCGTCTATGCGGACCCCACCAAGGTCCGCGTCATTCACCACGAGGGCAAGCAGTACAAGGTCGACGCCATGCACCTCGCTTCGCCGTCGCCGCAGCGAACGCCGGTGCTTTATCAGGCCGGCGCATCGGCACGGGGCAGGCAATTTGCGGCAACCCATGCCGAATGCGTGTTTGTCAACGGCCAGAAGAAGGAAGGCATCAAAGAGATGGTCGCCGACATCCGCGAGCGGGCCGTGGCGCTCGGCCGCGCGGCCGAAGATGTGAAAGTCTTCCTCGGCGCCACGCTCGTCCTTGGAAAGACCGACGCCGATGCCCGAGAGAAATTCGAGGAGTACCGGCGTTACGCAAGTTCCGAAGCCGCGTTCGTTCATGCCGCCGCATCGCTCGGCATCGATTTCTCCAAATACGATCTGGACGAACCGATCGATGCAGGCAAAAGCAATGCGATCGTCTCCAACGTCGAAGCCATGACACGCAGCGCCGGCCCGCAATGGACCCGCCGCAAGCTGCTGGAGCAGATGGTGCTGGGCAGTCGCCAGGCGCCGTGGGTCGGCTCGGCCGAAACGATTGCCGACTTGCTCGTCTCCTGGAGCGAAGAGACCGGGGTGGACGGCTTCAACCTTTCGCGGACCGTGGTGCCCGAATGCGTCGACGACGTGATCGAATATCTGGTCCCCGCGTTGCAGGAGCGTGGCGTCTACAAAACCGCCTATCGCGACGGCACCTATCGCGAAAAGCTGTTCGGCCACGCCCGCCTGCCGGCATCGCACACCGCCGCCCAATATCGCGGCGGCGAGCGCTGATCGCTATCGCGCGCCACGCCTGCGCCGACGCCAGGACGCCCCGCGCCCTTGCATGCGGCAGGCGATTGCGGAACGATTTCCGCATCCCGCATTTATAAGATTTTTATATTGGCGCCCTAGCCGCCGTCTCGAACCTTTATGGCGTTCGGCCGCATATTCATGGCCGGAAGATCCCCCGATCTCCGCACGAAGACCGTGAAGGTGCGCGTTTCCGCCTCGCACCTTCACGGTCCGCAATCGAACAGGAGTGAAGACGATGCTCGACATCGTTCTACTGGGTACGGCCGTTTTCTTCTTCGCGGTCTGCCTCGCCTACACCAAGGCATGCGATAGGCTCTAACCCTTTGTTTTTACGGAGAACGTCGATGACCATCGACTATGTTCTGGGCGGCGCGGTGACCCTATTCATCGCCGTCTACCTCACCTACGCCCTCATTCGCCCCGAGCGCTTCTGACGAAGCGCCAGGTACTGAAAGTTATGTCCATGACCCTCAACGGATGGCTTCAGATCCTGCTTTTCTGCGGGATCGTCCTTTTGCTCGTCAAGCCGCTCGGCGGCTACATGACGCGCATCTTCAACGGCGAGCGAACGTTGCTTTCGCCCGTTCTCGTGCCCATAGAGCGAGGACTTTACCGGCTCGCCGGCACGAGCGACCGCGAAGAGCAGCACTGGATTTCCTATACCTTCGCCATGCTCATCTTCAATCTTGCCGGCGTGCTTGTGCTCTATGCACTGCAGCGGTTCCAGGGCGTGCTCCCCTATAACCCCGCCGGCATGGGTGCAGTCGATCCCGCGCTCTCCTTCAACACCGCCGTCAGCTTCGTGTCGAACACCAACTGGCAGAACTACGGCGGCGAAAGCACCATGTCCTACCTCACCCAGATGGCCGGACTGACGGTGCAGAATTTCGTCTCGGCGGCAACCGGCATTGCGATCGCGGTCGCCCTTATCCGCGCCTTCTCGCGCGCTTCGGGCAAGGCGATCGGCAATTTCTGGGTCGATATGACCCGCGCTACGCTCTACGTTCTCCTGCCGATCTGCATCGTGCTGACGCTCGTCTACGTCTGGCTTGGCGTGCCGCAGACCCTTGGACCCTATGTCGACGCAACAACGCTCGAAGGGGCAAAGCAGACCATCGCCCTGGGGCCCGTCGCATCGCAGCTGGCGATCAAGATGCTCGGCACCAACGGCGGCGGCTTCTTCAACGCCAACTCCGCGCATCCCTTCGAAAATCCGGACGCCATCTCGAACCTCATCCAGATGGTCTCGATATTCGCGATCGGCGCGGCATTGACCAACGTCTTCGGCCGCATGGTCGGAAACCAGCGCCAGGGCTGGGCGATCCTCGCCGCGATGGGCGTGCTCTTCGTCGTCGGCGTTGGCGTCACCTATTGGGCGGAAGCTGCCGGCAATCCGCTGATGCATGCCTTCGGCCTCGCTGGCGGCAACATGGAAGGCAAGGAAGTCCGCTTCGGCGTCGCGCTCTCCTCGCTCTTCGCCGTGATCACGACAGCCGCCTCCTGCGGCGCAGTCAACGCCATGCACGGCAGCTTCACCGCGCTCGGCGGCATGATCCCGCTCATCAACATGCAGCTCGGCGAAGTCATCGTCGGCGGTGTCGGCGCTGGTTTCTACGGCATCCTGCTCTTCGTCCTCATCGCCATCTTCGTGGCCGGCCTGATGGTCGGGCGCACGCCGGAATATCTCGGCAAGAAGATTGAGGCGAAGGAGGTCAAGATGGCCGTGCTCGCCATTCTATGCCTGCCCGCCGCCATGCTGGTCTTCACGGCGATCGCCGTCGTGTTGCCGCAAGCGGTCGCCTCGATCGGCACCGCCGGCCCGCACGGTTTCTCGGAGATTCTCTACGCCTACACATCGGCCGCCGCAAACAACGGCTCGGCCTTCGGCGGGCTCACCGGCAACACGCCTTGGTACAACGTCACCCTCGGTCTCGGCATGCTCGCCGGCCGCTTCCTGGTCATCATTCCGGCCCTTGCGATCGCGGGCTCGCTGGTCACCAAGAAGACCGTACCGGCCTCCGCCGGCACCTTCCCCACCGACGGCCCGCTCTTCGTCGGACTGCTCGTCGGCACCATCGTCATCGTCGGCGGTCTGACCTTCTTCCCGGCAATCGCGCTGGGTCCGGTGGTCGAGCACCTCGTCAGCGTTGCCGGGCTAACCTTCTAAGGAGATATGCGATGAGACCCCTTCGCAATCATGGGAAGTCACCGAAACAAACGGCAGCCGCGCTTCGCGGCTCCGACGTCATCCTCTGGATGACCGTGCCGGTCGTCGCGCTTCTCGCCGTCCTCCTAATCCTGCAGGGCTGACCGGCTGCGCCGGTCCGCCACCCTCTTTCACGCTGGAGCTTCTTATGAGCCAGTCCAAATCCGCGAGCATCTTCGATCCTCGCATCCTCGTGCCGGCCGTTGGCGGGGCGTTCAAAAAGCTGAACCCACGCACGCTTTCCAAAAATCCCGTCATGTTCGTCGTAGCCGTGGTTTCGACGCTGACGACCGTTCTATTCCTCCGCGATCTCCTCGTCGGCGGCGCCAATCTCGGCTTTTCCTTCCAGATAAACATCTGGCTCTGGTTCACGGTGCTCTTTGCCAACTTCGCCGAAGCGGTTGCCGAAGGCCGCGGCAAGGCGCAGGCCGATTCCTTGCGTAAATCCCGCTCCGAGACGCAAGCCAAGCTGCTTGCCCCCGGCAGCACCGCCGACTATCGCCTGGTGCCCGGCACCAGCCTCAAGGTCGGCGATGTGGTGCTGGTCGAAGCCGGCGACATCATCCCTTCCGATGGCGAAGTCATCGTCGGCGTCGCCTCGGTCAATGAAGCGGCCATCACCGGCGAATCCGCGCCTGTGATCCGCGAATCCGGCGGCGACCGCTCGGCGGTGACCGGCGGCACGCAGGTGCTCTCCGACTGGATCCGCGTTCGCATCACCGCAGCCGCCGGCTCGACCTTCCTCGACCGCATGATTTCCCTCGTCGAAGGCGCACAGCGCCAGAAGACGCCGAACGAAATCGCCCTCAACATCCTGCTTGCCGGCATGACGCTGATCTTCGTACTGGCGACCGCGACCATCCCGAGCTTCGTCACATACGCCGGCGGCGCGATCCCGATCATCGTCCTCGTCGCCCTCTTCGTGACGCTGATCCCGACGACCATCGGCGCCCTGCTTTCGGCGATCGGCATCGCCGGCATGGACCGCCTCGTGCGCTTCAACGTTCTCGCCATGTCCGGCCGCGCGGTCGAAGCCGCCGGCGATGTCGACACGTTGCTTCTCGACAAGACCGGCACGATCACCCTCGGCAACCGCCAGGCAACCTCGTTCCGCCCTGTGCGCGGCGTTAGCGAACAGGATCTGGCCGATGCCGCCCAGCTCGCCTCGCTCGCCGACGAAACGCCGGAGGGCCGCTCCATCGTGGTCCTTGCCAAGGAAAAATACGCGATCCGCGGCCGGGATATGGCGAGCCTGAAGGCGAACTTCGTGCCCTTTACCGCGCAGACCCGCATGAGCGGCGTCGATCTCGACGGGTCGTCCATCCGCAAGGGCGCCGTCGATGCGGTGCTCGCCAACGTCAACGCCGCCATCCCACACGACGGCAACGCCACCGTGATGCAGCGCGCCAGCTCCGAAACGGTGCGCGAGCTTCAGGCGATCGCCGAAGAGATTGCCAAGGCCGGCGGCACGCCGCTCGCCGTGGCGCGAGACGGCCGCCTGCTTGGCGTCGTGCAGCTGAAGGACGTCGTCAAGGGCGGCATTCGCGAACGCTTCTCCGAACTGCGCCGCATGGGCATTCGTACCGTGATGATCACCGGCGACAATCCGATGACCGCAGCGGCCATCGCCGCCGAGGCCGGCGTCGACGACTTCCTTGCCCAGGCGACGCCGGAAAACAAGCTGCAGCTGATCCGCGAGGAGCAGGCCAAGGGCAAGCTCGTCGCCATGTGCGGCGACGGCACCAACGATGCGCCGGCGCTTGCTCAAGCCGATGTCGGTGTCGCCATGAACACCGGCACGGTCGCCGCCCGCGAGGCCGGCAACATGGTCGACCTCGACAGCGATCCGACGAAGCTCATAGAGATCGTCGAAATCGGCAAGCAGCTCCTGATGACGCGCGGCGCGCTGACGACGTTTTCGATCGCCAACGACATCGCCAAGTACTTCGCCATCATCCCCGCGATGTTCCTGACCTTCTACCCGCAGCTCGGCGTCTTGAACATCATGGGCCTGGCAACGCCGCAGAGCGCCATCCTGTCGGCGATCATCTTCAACGCGCTGATCATCGTCGCGCTGATCCCGCTGTCGCTGAAGGGCGTGCGCTACCGGCCGGTCGGCGCCGGCGCGCTTTTGTCGCGCAACCTCCTCGTCTACGGCCTCGGCGGCATCATCGTCCCCTTCATCGGCATCAAGGCGATCGACATGCTGATCGCTGCAATCGGCCTTGCCTAAGGAACAACGTCCATGTTGAAAGAACTTCGTCCCGCGATCGTCATGATCGTTGCCACCACCGCCATCACCGGCCTGATCTATCCGCTTGCCATGACCGGTGCCGCCCAAGCCCTGTTCCCCAAACAGGCGAACGGCAGCCTGATCGAAGAGGACGGCAGAACCGTCGGCTCGACACTGATCGGCCAGGCCTTCACCAGCGAGAAATATTTCCACGGTCGTCCCTCGGCTGCCGGAGACGGATACAACGCCGCATCGTCCTCCGGTTCCAACCTCGGCCCGACCAGCAAGAAGCTGATCGATCGCGTCAAGGGCGACTATGACGCTGCTCACGCGACGAACCCCAACGCGGCGGTCCCCATCGACCTGGTAACCGCATCGGGCAGCGGGCTTGACCCCCACATTTCGCCGGACGCGGCCTATTTCCAGGTGTCGCGCGTTGCCAGGGCCCGCGGCCTCGACGAGGCCAAGGTCAAGGTACTGGTGGACGACGCGGTCGAGGATCGCGAGCTCGGCGTCCTCGGCGAGCCGGTCGTCAATGTTCTGGCGTTGAACCGAAGCCTTGATGCTTCTATGTCTCAGTGACCGTTGCCGCACCGGCCCGGCGGACCGGGCCGGTGCGGCAACCTAAGGACGATCATGCGGATGCCCGATGAAAGAAGCGACAAGCTTGGCAGGCCATCGCCGGATGCGCTCCTCGAAAAAGCCAACGCCGAGACGCGCGGCCGCCTGAAGATATTTCTGGGCGCGGCTCCCGGCGTCGGCAAGACCTATGAGATGCTGGTCTCCGGGCGGAGCCGGATCGCCGATGGCGACGATGTCGTTATCGGCGTCGTCGAGACGCACGGCCGCAAGGAGACGGCGGCGCTGCTCGAGGGTTTCGAAATCGTTCCGCGCGTCGCAGTCGGCTACAAGGGCCATCATCTCGAGGAGATGGATCTCGACGGCATTCTCGCCCGACGTCCGGATCTCGTGCTCGTCGACGAGCTCGCACACACCAATGCCGAAGGCAGCCGTCACCCGAAGCGCTATCTCGACGTGCGCGAATTGCTGGACCGCGGCATCGACGTCTACACGACGCTCAATATCCAGCACGTCGAAAGCCTGAACGACGTGGTGTCGCGGATTACCCGCATCCGGGTGCGCGAGACCGTACCGGATTCCATCATCGACATGGCCGACGATGTCGAGATCATCGATCTGACCCCTGACGACCTGATCAAACGCCTGCACGACGGCAAAGTTTACCTCGCCAACACGGCCGAGCGGGCGCTTACCAACTATTTCACCGCCGGCAATCTGACGGCGCTGCGCGAACTGGCGCTCCGACGGACCGCCCAGCGCGTCGACGATCAGCTGCTGAACCATATGCAGGCGAACGCCATTTCCGGCCCTTGGGCGGCCGGCGAACGCGTGCTGGTCTCGGTCGATCATCATCCGCGCGCTGCCTCGCTCGTGCGCTATGCGGCGCGCATGGCCTCGCGGCTCCGCGCTCCCTGGACGGCCGCCTATATCGAAAACAACCGCTCCATCAATCTGAGCGAAGCGCAGCGGGATGCCATCGCCGCCACCTTGCGGCTGGCCGAACAGCTCGGCGGCGAAGCGATCACCCTTCCCGGCCGCGAAGCATCCGAAGAACTCCTGCGGCATGCGGCGGCCAACAACGTCACGCACATCGTCATCGGCGCCCCGAAGCAGCCGACCTGGCGCGAATGGCTCCGGCCGTCGACGGCAGCCCTGCTCATCCGCAAGGCCGGCGACATCAGCGTTCATGTCATTTCCGGCGAGGAAGAGGAAAAATCCCCCCGGCGCGGCGTGGCCGCCGCATCTGAGACCCCCTTCGATCTTCGCGCCTATCTGCTGGCGACGGTCTACGTGGGGGTCGCGCTTTGCGTCGGGATCGTGCTCGACCAGGTGCTGGACGTTCGCAACCTCGCTCTCGTCTTCCTGATGGCGGTGCTGACCTCGGCCGTTCTGCACGGATTGCGGCCGGCGCTCTATTCCTGCGTTCTGGGCGCGCTCGCCTTCAACTTCTTCTTTCTGCCGCCGCGCTTCACGCTGACGATCAGCGACCCCGAAAGCGTGCTTGCGCTCTTCTTCTTCCTCGGCGTGGCAATCATCGCCAGCAATCTGACGGCGACCGTGCAGCGCCAGGCCGTCGCCGCAAGGCAGCGGGCGCGCACCACCGAGGACCTCTACCTCTTTTCCCGCAAGCTCGCCGGCACCGGCACCCTCGACGATGTGCTCTGGGCGACCGCCTTCCAGCTTGCCTCGATGCTCAAGTTGCGCGTCGTGCTGTTGCTGCCGGAGGATGGCAGCATCGTCGTCAAATCCGGCTATCCTCCGGACGATACGCTCGACGACGCCGATATCGCCGCTGCGCGCTGGGCCTGGGAGCACAATCACGCAGCCGGCCGCGGCGCCGACACGCTTCCCGGCGCCCGGCGCCTCTACGTGCCGCTG
Source organism: Rhizobium sp. RAF56 (assembly GCF_052113965.1). Lineage (NCBI taxonomy): Bacteria > Pseudomonadati > Pseudomonadota > Alphaproteobacteria > Hyphomicrobiales > Rhizobiaceae > Rhizobium > Rhizobium sp. RAF56. The sequence continues at coordinate 27,273 of NZ_JBFRDU010000031.1, read as the reverse complement.
CGCACCGGCAGAGCCGCCGTGGGCGTGATCGGGCTCGACGGCGACCGCCGCGAAGGCCCGCTGTTGACGCCCGAACAGCAGCGCCTTCTCGACGCGTTGGCAGACCAGGCAGCGCTCGCCATCGAACGCGTCCAACTGGTCGAGGACGTCGAACGCGCCAAGCTTGCCGTGGAAGCCGACCGCCTGCGCTCGGCGCTGCTGACGTCGCTCTCGCACGATTTGAAGACGCCGCTTGCCGCCATTCTCGGCGCTGCTGGCACGCTGCGCGAATACTTCGCCTCCATGCCGGAAGAGGACCGAAAGGATCTGCTTTCCACCGTCGTGGATGAATCCGAGCGGCTCAACCGCTTCATCGCAAATCTGCTCGACATGACGAGGATCGAATCCGGCGCGGCCGAGCCGAATTCCGCCCCCCACTATGTCGGCGACATCGTCGGCAGCGCATTGCGCCGCGCGGCAAAGATACTTTCGCATCACCGAACGAAGATGCTTATCCCGGGCGACCTGCCGATGGTGCGCGTCGATCCGGTGCTGTTCGAACAGGTCCTCTTCAATCTGCTCGACAACGCCGCAAAATACGCGCCCGAGAACTCGCTGATCGCCATCGACGGCAGGGCGGATGATGGATTTGTCATTCTTGAGATTGCCGACGAAGGGCCGGGGATTCCACCGGCGGACCTCGACCGTATCTTCGACACGTTCTATCGCGTCAGCAAAGGCGACCAGGTCCGGGCCGGGACCGGTCTCGGTCTTTCCATTTGCCGTGGCTTCGTCGAGGCCATGGGCGGGACGATTGCCGCCACCAATCGCGGCGACCGTTCTGGCGCCCTTTTTACCATTCGCGTCCCGATTTCCGCGGACGCCTCCAAACCGGATGAGCTTGCATGACCGGTGCAACCGTGAAAATCCTCGTGGTGGACGACGAGCCACCGATCCGCAAACTGCTTCGCGTCGGCTTGAGCGCTCAAGGCTACGCCGTGCAGGAGGCACCCGATGGGATATCGGCAAGCCACCTGGCACGCGAAGACCCGCCCGATCTCATCATCCTCGACCTCGGCCTGCCCGACAGATCCGGTCACGAGCTTTTGCGGGAATGGCGTTCGACCGGGCTTTCGATGCCGGTCGTCATCCTGTCGAGCCGGACCGACGAGGCGGGCATCGTTCAGGCGCTTGAGGCAGGCGCCGACGACTATGTCACCAAGCCCTTCGGCATGAACGAACTCGGCGCGCGCATCCGCGTCGCTCTGCGCCACCGGCTGCAGCAACAGGGCGAGACGGCGATCTTTCAGAGCGGTGGCCTGCAGATCGATCTGGTCAAGCGCATCGTCCGGATCGACGGCCGGGAGATCAAGCTCTCCCCCAAGGAATACGACATCCTGCGCGTGCTCGCGCAACATGCCGGCAAGGTGCTGACGCACCAGTTCCTGCTGAGGCAGATCTGGGGACCCGCGGCCGACGTGCAATACCTGCGCGTCTATGTCCGCCAGTTGCGCCAGAAGATCGAGCAACTGCCCGATCAGCCGCAATACATCACGACCGAAACCGGCGTCGGCTATCGGTTGAGGGAAGCCGATCGGGCACCCGACCCGCCGACGCAGCAGCAGTCCTAAAGGCGAAGGCGGGAAGCGGTCTAGAAAGTCGGCGGCGTACAAGCGCTGATGACCTCGCAAGCAACCGGTCCCACGCACCGGAAACGATGCGGACGCCGGCTTTCGAAATAATAGGCATCGCCCGGGCCAAGAATGCGCCGCTCGTCGTCGACCGTTACCTCCAGTCGCCCCGAAAGTACGATCCCGCCCTCCTCGCCTTCGTGAACGAGGGGAACTTTCCCCGTATCCGCCCCGGGCTGGTAGCATTCCTTAAGCATTTGCAGGCTGCGGCCGAAGAGACTTTCTCCAACCTGTCTATAGGAAATCGCGCCTTTGCCGATCTCCACCAGTTCCTCAGCCGCATAAAACGCCTTGCGTGGTCGCTCCGGTTCAAAAGCAAAGAATTCGGCGAGACCAATCGGAATACCATCAAGAATCCGCTTCAACGCGCCGACCGAAGGGTTTGTGGCGTTTGATTCGATCAAGGAGATCGTCGAGTTCGGCACGCCCGTGCGCTTTGCAAGCTGGCGCTGGGACAGGTTATGCGCGATGCGAAGATGGCGGAGGCGGTTGCCAATGTCGACCGTCATGTCGATCCCGTTTCAGTTGTTCAGAATAGCCAAAACTTTATTCTCGGATATTCGTTATTTCAATGGGTTGCCAGCTGCAAGAAAAGGACTTGTTCGAAGAACGGAAATCACTGATCTCATTGGTCACCCAAAGGAGGCCGAGATGGATCAGGTCAGCAAGAGCAATACGCGCGCACTCGAAAATTTCTGGATGCCGTTTACGGCAAACCGCCAGTTCAAGGCGGCGCCGCGTCTGCTGGCCGCCGCCGAGGGCATGTTCTACACCGATATCGACGGCAACCGGATCCTCGACGGCACGGCCGGCCTCTGGTGCTGCAACGCCGGCCATGGCCGAAAGAAGATCGCCCAGGCCGTCGAGCGCCAGCTTTCGACCCTGGACTTCGCCCCGACGTTCCAGATGGGACACCCGATCGCCTTTGACTTTGCCGCCAAACTTGCCGCGAATGCGCCAGGCGGCGCGGATGCCAAGCTCGACCGGGTGTTCTTCACAGGTTCCGGATCGGAATCCGTCGATACCGCGCTGAAGATCGCCATCGCCTATCAGCGGGCGATCGGCCAGGGTACCCGCACACGGGTTATCGGGCGTGAAAAAGGCTACCATGGCGTCGGGTTTGGCGGCATTTCCGTCGGTGGCCTTGTCAACAATCGCCGTGTTTTTCCGCAAATCCCAGCCGACCACATGCGCCACACGCTCGACATTGAACGCAACGCATTTTCCAAGGGCCTTCCCGCCCACGGCGTGGAGCTTGCCGACGACCTGGAACGGCTGGTCTCCCTGCACGGCGCCGAAACCATCGCTGCCGTCATCGTAGAGCCGATGTCCGGGTCGGCCGGCGTCATCCTGCCCCCGAAGGGCTATCTGGAGAAGCTGCGCGCGACCGCGGACAAATATGGCATCCTCCTGATATTCGACGAGGTCATCACGGGCTTCGGGCGTCTCGGCACGCCGTTTGCAACCGATTACTTCGGCGTCGTTCCGGATCTCGTGACCACGGCAAAGGGGATCACCAACGGCACGATCCCCATGGGCGCCGTGTTCGCCAGCCGCAAGGTCTACGACGGGCTGATGGTCGGACCCGAAAATGCAATCGAGCTCTTCCACGGCTACACCTATTCCGGCCATCCCGTGGCCTGCGCGGCGGGCCTCGCAACTCTGGAAATCTACGAGGAAGAGGGGCTGCTGACGCGTGCTTCCGATTTGGCCGAATATTGGCAGGAAGGCCTCCATTCCCTGAAGGGCCGCCCGCACGTGCTCGACATCCGCAACCTTGGCCTGGTGGGCGCGGTCGAATTGGCACCGCGTGACGGCGCTCCGGGAACCCGCGCCTATGACGTATTCCTCGACTGCTTCAAGAGCGGGCTTCTCATCCGGGTCACCGGCGACATCATCGCCCTGTCTCCGCCGCTCATCATAGAAAAGCATGAGATCGACACGATCGTGTCGAAACTCGACGATGCACTGGGGCGCGCCGCGTAGTCCCGGCAGCGGCGGCGATCCTGAGAACGCCGCCCTTCGTGACGACGCCGAGTTCGGTGAAGAACAGGGCGCCTACCGCTGCCTTTCAGCCAAACGTGAACGCGTAGGCCTGGACGCCGGGATCCTTGAAGCGGATCTCGAAGGTGCGATCAGAGACCGGGCCGTCTTCCCGAACGAGCTGGTAGAGCCGCTCGCCCGTCACGGTGCCGTTTCCATCGGCATCGGTATCGACGCCATGGCTTGCGCCCGGCGGCTTGCCGTCGATCGTCACCTGGAAACGCACCGGCTTTCCGTCTGAGCCGGGACCGAGCACCAGATGCAGGTCCCGCGCATGGAACCGGAAGTATATGCTTCCGTCCTTGTCGTTAAGGCCTGCATTCTCCCGGGCGACCGTCCAGTTGCCGGTCAGTCCCCATTCGTTGAGGCGAGGTGTCTGGGCCGTATAGACATGCGGCGCATCGTTCACTGTCCCCTGGTCGTCGGCGAAGTTTTCCGATCGCTGCCAGCCGACATATGTCTCGGCCGACTGAACGTCGCCTTGGTCCGAGGCGGCTTGCGCACCAGAGGCCTTCACGTCGACGATGTCGTTGGCCACGTTCTTTCCAGCTTCAGCAAGGAGCTGCTGAATGACGCGCTCGGACTCGTCGTACTCCCCCTCACCGAAATGATGGTGACGCACGCGGCCCTGCGCATCGATGAAGTAGTGTGCCGGCCAGTATTCGTTCTCGAAGGCGCGCCAGATCTTATAATCGTTGTCGATCGCGACCGGATAGGTGATGCCGAGGTCGGCAATCGACTTCTTCACATTGTCGGGATTCTTCTCGAAGGCGAATTCCGGCGCATGGACGCCGATGACCACCAAACCCTGATCCTTGTACTTCTCCGCCCAGGCCTTGACGTAGGGAATGGCGCGGATGCAGTTGATGCAGGAATAGGTCCAGAAGTCGACCAGCACCACCTTGCCCTTCAGTCCTTCGACCGTCAGCGGCGGCGAGTTCAACCACTGCACGGCGCCGTCGAGCGACGGCATCGTGCTCTCCACCGGCAACGCCGAGGCGGTCGCCGTCTTCGGCAGTGCCTGCATCATCATGGCATTCGCGCCGCTCATTGCAGCCGGATCGCCCTTCATCATCTGGTTGTTGGCGCTCATCATCGCCCCGCCGTCGTTGGTCATGACGACGGAGGACGGCTTCTTCCGGTCCTCGGCATGGAACCTGTCGACCAGGCGCTGTTCGATCGATGCGGTGCTCGCAAGCGATGCTTGCGTGAGGAACCCGGTATCGAGGCCCATTGCGATGGCAACGACTGCGACAAGCACGGCGATGCCGACCCCACGCCGCAGCCATTCGCCGACACCGAGCGATCGCTTCATGGCCTGGTAGACCCTCCCGCCGATGAGAAGCGCCAGCGCCAGTGACGTCGCCGCTCCGAGAGCGTATGCCAAAAGCAAGAGCGTCGTGCCGACGCTTGCGCCCTGAAGCGCGGCACCCGTCAGGATCAGGCCGAGAACCGGTCCGGCACAGGGGGCCCAAAGCAGGCCCGTGGCGATGCCAAGCAGCAGCGAGGCAATCACCGTCGAGCCGCCACGGCGACTTTCCTTATCCGCGGATTGCGAAAGGCGCGCTCCGAGAGACACGAGCGGACGTGTCAGGCGGTCCGAAAGCGAGGGGAATAGAAGAACGACGCCGAACACAGCCAACAGCGCCAGCGCTGCATAGCGTCCGTATTCATTGGCCTGCACCGCCCAGCCGCCACCGAGGGCGGCAAGCGTCGCAACGGCTGCAAAGGTCGCCGCCATGCCGACGAGCATCGGAAATGTGCTGCGCAGAAAGGGCTGGCCCGCCCGCGCAAACACAAACGGAAGAACCGGCAGGATGCAGGGACTGACGATCGTCAGCACGCCGCCGAGATAGGCAAGAACAAAGAGGATCATCGATGTGTCTCTATTTCTACTAGGCCGAAGCCCTATGGAATTTCATGGCGACGCCGTTCATGCAGTAGCGCAAGCCCGTCGGCTTCGGGCCGTCGTCGAAGACATGGCCAAGATGGCCGCCGCAGCGGCTGCAATGGACTTCCGTGCGAACCATGCCGGCCGAGGCGTCTCCCGACGTCGCGACGGCCCCGTCAAGCGGTGCCCAGAAGCTCGGCCATCCTGTGCCGCTCTCGAACTTGGTGGTCGAGGAGAACGCATCCTGGTTACAGCCGGCACAGGCGAAGTTGCCCGTTCCATGCTCGTTTAGCAGAGGACTTGAGAAAGGGTATTCGGTCCCCTCCTTCCTGAGCACGGAATACTGGTCGGCCGTGAGCAGCTTTTGCCATTGCTCGTCCGTATGGGTGACGGCAAAGGTTTCGGCGGCGCTTGCACTTTGCGTGCAAAGGCCGAAGCGGAGACCGAGGGCGCCAAGCCCCGCGGTAACAAGTAGTAGGCGTCGATTGAGCATTGCTCTCTTCTCCGTGGCCGGACGGGTTCGTGTCCATAACGAGATACGAGATCGGAAGCGATCTTGTTACACCCCTGGCGGTGAGAACACCGAAACGTGAAGCGCCGCGATTGCGCCGCGAGCACCGAAAGCCCGCGTGCGGACGACATGTTGGTCAGGGGGAGCGATTGTTGGAGAGCTACGTGACGTGGTTGAATACCACCATCTTGTCCTCGGCCATCTCTTCCATCGTCCATGGAATGCCGCCGACGCCATAGCCCGACTGTCTGCGTCCAGCGAAAGGCATCCAGTCGGTCCGGAATGCCGTGTGGTCGTTCACGAGAACGGCCGACGCATCGAGATGCCTGGCAGCCGTGAGAGCGACCGCAATGTCGGAGGAAAAGACGCTCGCCTGAAACGCATATGGAAGCGAGTTGGCGATGCGGATCGCGTCACGGAGCTCACTATAGCCGTAGACGCAGGTGAGCGGTCCGAACACCTCGAGACGCGATACCTTGGCGTCGGCGGGCGGGTTTACGAGGACCGACGGCAGAAGCGTCGTCTCCGACATCCGCCCGCCTCCGATCTCTTCGGTTCCGGCGTCCGTCGCCTCCTTGATCCAGCTTGCGACACGCTCCACCTCTCTTGGCAGTATGAGCGGGCCGACCTCGGTTTCCTTAAATGTGGGGTCACCGACACGAAGGGCGCCAACCTTGGCGGCGAGAGCGTCCGTGAACGTGGTTAGAATGTCCTCGTGCACGAAGAGGCGCTGTGCCGACACACAGACCTGCCCCGCGTGATAGTAGCCGCCTTTGACGATCGTACCGACGATCGCATCGACCTTTGCGCTGCGGTCGACGATGACGGGTGCGGCTCCGCCGTGCTCCAGCGCGCATCGCGTACCCGGCGGCAGCTTGCCTTTGAGGTACCAGCCGACCTTTGCAGAGCCGATGAAGCTCAGAAACGCGACGCGCGGATCGGTCGCAAAACGCTCGGCAAGCGCGTTGTCCTCTGTGATCAACGTCTGGCACCAGCGTTCGTCCAGCCCAGCCTCCCAGAACAGCTTGACAATCTCGATGCAGGAAATGGGCGTGGTCGCCGCGGGTTTTATGATCACCGGGCAGCCGACGGCGACCGCGGGCGCTATCTGGTGGATGATGAGGTTGAGCGGATGGTTGAACGCCGATATCGCCGCCACCACGCCGATCGGCTCCTTGGTGGTGAAGGCCCACCGGTTGGCGCTGGCAGCCGTGAGGCCCATCGGGATCTCCTTGCCGCCAAAATTGCGAAGCTCGTCCGCCGCGTTGAGAAGGCCGTCGATGCCGCGGGTGACCTCGATGATGGCATCCGTGAGAGGCTTGCCGCCTTCGCGCGCAATCATCATGGCAAAGCGGTCGCGGTGTTCATGCAGAAGCGCCGACGCCTTTCTAAGGATCGCCGTCCTCTGATGCGCTGGCAGCCAGCCGTCACGGTCGGCGAAAGCTTTCGAGGCGAGGTCAAGCTTGCGTTCGACGGCGTCGGCATCGTCGGCGGGAACTTCCCCGATCAGTTCGCGATCAAATGCCTGGTAGACCTTCAATGAAAGCGACATCTCAGTCCTCCAGGATCGCCGGAAGCCGCTCCCGCAGCTCCTTTACAAGCACGCGTTCATTCTCCGAATAGTCGACGGGTACGTTGACCAGATGCACGCCGCCTCCCGAAAAGGCGTCTTCAAGCGCCTGCTTCAGTTGACCGATGTCATCGACCCTGGTTCCCTTGGCACCATAGGATTGCGCATATTTCACGAAATCCGGATTGCCGAAGGTCATCCCGAAATCCGGGAACTCATCCACGGCCTGTTTCCAGCGGATCATCCCGTAGGCGTTGTCCTCGATCACGAGAACCACGAGGTTGAGCTTCAGCCGGACAGCGGTTTCGAGTTCCTGCGAGTTCATCATGAAGCCGCCATCGCCGCAGATCGCCATCACCCGACGCTCCGGATAGAGCATCGAGGCGGCCATCGCCGAGGGAAGCCCGGCTCCCATGGTTGCAAGCGCGTTGTCGAGCAGCAGCGTATTCGCCATTCGCGTCCGGTAGTTCCGCGCAAACCAGATTTTATACATGCCGTTGTCGAGCGCGAGGATGCCGTCGTGCGGCATAACCTCCCGGATATCGTGAACCAGGCGTTGTGGAGTGAAGCGATCTTCAGTCGCCCGCGCTGCAATGCGCTCGAGAATCCGCTCACGAAGATGCAGAAGAGCCGACGCATTCGGTAGCCTGCCCTCGATACGATCTGCCAGCCCTTTCAGCGATGGTCCGATGTCGCCGATGACCTCGGATTGCGGGAAATAGACCTGCTCGACGGTTGCGGGCTGATAGCCCACATGGACCACCTTGGGGCCGCCCTTGCCCATGATGAACGGTGGCTTCTCGATCGTGTCGTGGCCGATGGTGATGATCAGGTCCGCCTGCTCGATCGCCTCGTGAACATAATCGCGCTCGGACAGCGCCGCGGTACCCATATAGAGCTCGGTTCCCCCCGGCACCGTCCCCTTGCCCATCTGAGTTGTGAAGAATGGGATGCGGGTGCGAATGACGAACTCGGCGATATCAGACGTGGAGCGGGGACGGGAGGCGGCGGCGCCGAACATGAGCAGCGGCCGTTTCGCGGCGGTGATGAGCGCGGCGGCACGATCGAGTGCGGCGTCGCTTGCCGTCGGCAGCTCGAGTTGGTGCGGAGCAATGAGCGCCATCTCCTGGCATTCCTCTGCCGCGATGTCTTCCGGCAGTTCGAGATGTACCGGTCCCGGCCTCTCCTCCTGGGCGATGCGGAACGCCTCCCGGACCGTCGTCGGGATCATCTGCGGCGAAACGATCTGCCGCGCCAGCTTGGTGAGCGGCTTCATCGACGCGACGACGTCGACCACCTGAAACCGCGCCTGCCGAGACGAAAGGACGCCCTTCTGGCCCGTGATCATCACCATCGGCATCGCACCCAGCAGCGCGTATGCCGCCCCGGTCGATAGATTGAGAGCGCCCGGCCCGAGCGTCGTCAGGCAGACGCCCGGCTTGCCGGTCAGGCGGCCGTAGGTCGCCGCCATGAAAGCTGCCGCCTGTTCGTGGCGGGTCAGCACCAACTGGATCGAGGAATTTCGGATGGATTCGACGACATCGAGGTTTTCTTCGCCGGGAATGCCGAAGATGCGGTCGACACCTTCGTTCTCAAGCGCGGCCACTAGGAGATCAGAACCTTTGGTCATGGATAGAATGCCCGTGGTTGTTGGCGGATCGATCGGTCGAGGCTGGTAGAATTGGAAGAGGAGGCACTGGAGGATAGGTCCTTTTGCGGCGTACTCCAATCGAACTTTGGTGCCGATTTCGACGTGGCCTTCGGCGGCACTGGCCCGCTGCTTTCAATCCTGGTCGCTGAGCGTTTGTACGAAGGATTTGCCGTAGGGATAGAAAAGCTCCTTGCGGCCCTGTTGCCATGCGGCTCTAAGCTCAGGCCGGGTGATATCCCAGTCCGGAAAACATTTCTGGCAGACCGCCCGCAGGTCCTGGCGCAGATCTTCCACGGTCGGTCGGCCGAAGAACCAGTAGCCGTTGTAGACCTTGTAAATGACGAGACCGGGCTCCAGCACCATCACATGCGGGATCATGGGGTCATGGACCGGGTCGGTATATTCCGCGATGTCGAGATCCTTCTGGATGATGCGTCGCGGATCGGAAAGAAAGGGCCAGTGCGCGCCGACGCCGCTGCGAAATTCGTGGGTGGCCGTGATGTTGTCGGTGCTGATTGTGACCAGCCTGCAGTAGCCCACTTCCATCTCGCGATGGAGCTGCAGCAGTCCCTCGGCCTGACGCCGGTCCTTCGGACAGAAGCTGCCGCGGCTGAGCACGAGCACCATCGGCTGCTGCCCTTGCAGTTCGGAGAGTTTTCGATGCTTTCCGGTATGATCGCTCAACTCATAATCCGGGAAAACGGCGCCTGGAACGATGTCAGATCTCATTTGAAGTCCTCGACTTTCTTGCGCGGCTCGGTAACCGGAGCTCGGCCGGCTACAAATCAATCACGACGTCGCCCTTCGGCTGCGAGCAGCAGAGCAGCAAATTGCCGTCAGCCGCAGCGTCCACAGGGTCTGGCCGGTAGGCAACCTCTCCCGAAACGAGCCCCGTCTCGCAAGTGTGACACACCCCCGTTCGGCAGGACCACCGCACGGGCACGTCACATGCTTCCGCGAGATCGAGCAGGCTGTGAAACGTCGGATCCCAGCGCACATTGAGACCGGTTCGGGCGAACGAAACCATCGCTCCCGAGCCAGCCGGCCCCGACGGCAAATGCGCAGGCCGGTGCGGCACGGCAGCGACGCCAGGCGTGATCGATGGTCCCGCTCCGAAGGCTTCGGTGTGGATGCGATCTGGAGTGACGCCGAGGCCGAGAAGTCCAGCTTTCAGGTCGTCCATGAATGCCGTGGGACCGCAGATATAGAAATCACCGTTGCGCGGCAGGCCGAGGCTATCGAGCGCCTGCACGTCGAGGCGGCCGGGAGAGTCGAAATCGATGCCCGGCCGATCGTCTTGCCTAGGCGCGCTGTAGCGAATGTGGCTGTGGCCATGGACGAGCGCTTCAAGCAGTCCGCATGCCTCGCCGGCGAACGCGTGCTCGCGACCGTTGCGGGTGCCATGCAGCCACCAGATTTCTCTGGTCGATGCCTCGGCTGCCAATGCATGAAGCATTGCAAGCACCGGCGTCACACCGATCCCGGCACTCACCAGGACAACGGGCGTGTCGCCCGGCCGCAGCGTAAAACTCCCGCGCGCCGCGCTCGCCTGCACGACATCGCCAACCTTCAGCTCGTCGTTTATAAAGCCGCTTGCCGCTCCGTGGGTTTCGCGCTTGACGCTGACACGGTAGTGCGTGTCGCCAGGTTTCCCGGACAGGGAATAGCTGCGCAACATCGCCGGCGCGGACTGTGATCCGAGCCGGAGAACAACAAACTGACCAGCCAGGGCAGCGGCCACCGGTTGCCCGTCTGTCGGCTCGAGCACGAGGGAGACCACATTGTCGCTCTCCCGAACTTTGCTCGATACACGCAGCGGGCGAAACCCGCGCCATGCCGGAGGCGGAGCCGACGGCCCCGTCAGCCCGGCGTTTCCGGCGATCGTTCCGCTCTTTTCCGCCTGAGCCAGAAGCGCCTCGAAGGAACTTCGCCAGCCCGCGCTTAACGCCGGAATCCGCAGAGCGCGCTCAAGCCGGTCGCGCGGATGACCGGGCTTGTAAAGGAGCGAATTGATCTCGCATACCGTCATGCCTTCGGGGCCGGACGCAACCTGCGTGACCTCGTCGCCCGCCTGGACTTCCCCTTCCTCAAGCACACGGAAATAGAAACCGGGTCTGTCGTGCGTGACCACAAGCGCCGCCATCTCAGGCACGTCCATGCGTATCCCCAGTCGATAGCAGGTGACGCGCGGCTGGGTCACCTCGAACAACGCGCCGCCGATGCGGTAGCGGTCTCCGATACACACCTCCGCGTCCGGCAAGCCGTCGATTGTGAAATTCTCGCCAAACTGCCCGTAGACGAAATCGTTTCGGCCCAGATGCTGTTCCCAGTAACGATAGGAATCCATCTGGTAGACAAACACCGCACGCCGTTCGCCGCCATGGCCAGCGAGGTCCGCCTGCTTGTCGCCGTCGATGTTCAGCCGACGCACCATGCGCGGGCCATCCACGGGTACCTTCCAGATCGAGGTATTGACGGTCTTGACCTGCCAAACGACGTCACGCGGCAGGCCAACATTGACGGATAACAGGCGCACCATCACATTTGTCTCCGAGGGTCGTCGCCACAATTTCGGGACCGTCCCAGGACGACTTCGCCTCCAGCGTCGGGTCTCGTTTTTCTTCTAGCAGAGAACGACCAAAGGCCGCTTCGATCAATTATGCGATAGTGTCGCCGATACCTTCGCATCAGTTGCTGCTGACCGCGGCCGGGCCGTATCCTGACCGGACTAACTGAACACAAGCGGAATTTTACAATGCAGGACTATACCACAGCAACGGACATCGATGGCCAGACCGACATCACGCCGCAGACTGCGGGACTGTCAGAAATACTGGCGCCCGGTCTTTCCGTCGTTTTCTGCGGGTTGAATCCGGCGCTTTCGGCTGCCCGAGACGGGCACAACTTCTCAAATCCGAGCAACCGTTTCTGGAAAGTGTTGCATCTGGTCGGATACACACCCCGCTTGCTGCGAGCGGATGAGGAACGCGAGATATTGCGATATGGCTGCGGCCTGACATCGGCTGTCCCGCGTCCCACAAGGCGTGCCAGCGAGCTTGTGAGCAAGGATTACGTGAGCGCGGCGCCAGTACTGGAAAGCAAAATACGAGCGTTTGCACCGGCGAATTTGGCATTTCTGGGAAAGGCGGCATACGCCGCGATCAGTCTGCGAGCCGATGTCGATTGGGGTTGGCAACCGGACGCGTTCGCGGGTGCCTCCGTCTGGGTGCTGCCAAATCCAAGTGGTCTCAACAGGGCTTTTAGCCTGACGAGATTGACGGAACACTATCTTGAGCTGAGATCGGCACTCTAACCGCTTCTCGATCATCGGAAGCTGGCGATACGGCAAGCCCACGCTTCAGGTAGCGAGCGTCATTCTTTCCGGGCAAACTATTGTCATTATACTCTATAAAATTAGTTTACTATTTCTCTTGCCTGCCTGTCTCGGTGTCTATGATCCCAATTGTCGGATCGAAGGCCGCCGAGGGCGCCTTCTTCAAAAAGGGGCAAGTCATGAACATCAAGAATCTCCTCGCTGCGATTGCAGTCGGCGTAAGCAGTCTGACGATTGCGGGCCATTCCGAAGCGGCCGACAAGAAGGTGGTCATCGGCTACCAGACGGATGCGCTTCCATCTTCGGTCGCAATCGCGAACGGCGAATATGCCAAGGCCACGGGCTACGACATCGACTTCCGCAGGTTCAATTCCGGTGCGGAGATCTTTGCGGCGATCGCCTCTGGTGATGTGGAGGTCGGCTACGTGGGCTCGAGCCCGTTTGCGGCCGCCGCCTCGCGCGGCCTTGATATCAAGGCCTTCTATCTCTCTTCGATCTCGGGCATCGACGAAGCTCTGGTCGTCCGCAACGGTTCCGGTATCGAGACCCTGAACGACCTGAAGGGCAAGAAGCTTGCCGCAGCGCCGGTATCGACCGACCACTATCAGCTTCTGGCTCTCATCAAGTCGCTCGGTCTCTCGGAAAAGGACGTCCAGGTTTTCGCGATCCCACAGCCGGAAATCGTCGCAAGCTATAACCGCGGCGACATCGACGGCGGCTTCGTCTGGGACCCGGCGCTGACCGAACTGAAGAAGAACGGCAAGGTCCTCGTCACGTCGAAGGAGGTCGCCGACAAGGGCGCACCGACATTCTCCGCATGGGTCGCAACCTCGAAGTTTGCCAAGGACAGCCCCGAATTCCTGAAGGGTTTCGCGACCGTCACCAACAAATACTATGCATCTTTCACAGCGGATAAAGCAGCTTGGGGTCCGGAAAGCGACAACGCCAAGGCCCTTGCCAAACTTCTCGGCGGAACCCCTGAGCAGCAGGCTGCCGCGCTGAAGAACCTCACCCTCCTTACGCCCGACGCGCAGGCCTCGAACGCCTGGCTCGGCGGCGGCGAGAGCGCGGGTGCCGCAAAGATCCTCAAGGACACCGCCTCGTTTCTGAAGGAACAGGGCAAGGTGTCGGAGGTATTGCCGAACTACGGAGCGTTCGTCACCGCCGAAGCGCTTGCCACCGCAACCAACTGATCCTCCCGGACGCCGGCGCGCCAACGATACGGCAGGCGCGCCGGTGTCGACCGCATGAGGTGCAAGATGCTTAAAGTCGATCATGCCAGCGTTTTCTTTTCAGCACGCGACGGGCGCACCGTTCATGCGCTCGATCGCGTGTCTTTCGATATTCCCGACCGTGGTTTCGTGGTCGCGCTCGGGGCATCCGGATGCGGCAAGTCCACGCTTCTGAATGCCATCGCGGGCTTTCTGCCGCTTTCGGATGGCAGGATAACGCTTGACGGACGCGGCGTTGACCGCCCTGGGGCCGATCGCGGCGTGGTCTTCCAAAAGGATTCGCTCCTGCCCTGGAAATCGGTCGTGGACAACGTTGCCCTCGGCCTCAAATTTGCCGGCGTGAAACGAAGAGAACGTCAGGGGCGGGCGCAGGAACTGCTTCGCCTTGTCGGTCTCGACGAGTTTGCCGGCGCGTTTCCTTACGAACTGTCGGGCGGCATGCGCCAGCGTGTCGGCATCGCGCGCGCTCTGGCGACCGACCCGGATATTCTCCTCATGGACGAGCCGTTCGGGGCGCTCGACAGTCTCACGCGCGAGCAGATGCAGGAGCTGTTGGTCTCCGTCTGGCACCGAACCGCGAAGAAGATCTTCTTCATCACCCATTCGATCGAGGAAGCCTTGTTTCTCGGCACGCAGGTGCTGGTGATGTCTCCGAGGCCGGGGCGCGTCGTTGCCCGCTTCGAACTCGATTTCGTCAAACGCTTTGCCGAGACGGGTGATGCCGGCGCGATAAAGGCTTCGCCGGAATTCGCCGAGCTGCGCGAGGAGATACGCGCCATCCTGCATCGGGCCGAAGACTTCAGGAGCGCCGCATGAGCGAAATAACACACGCCCCGACGATCACCGCCAGGCAGCCGCAGGACAATGTCCGGCTCGTCAAGATGGCGAGCTTCGGCGTCGGCGAACGTCCGACGGTCGCCATCAGCGTGATCACCGGCCTTGCCATCCTGGCGTTGTGGTGGGTGGTTTCGGAGCTCGCCATCGTTCCGCACCTGTTTCTGCCACGCCCGGACGAAGTCCTGCGGCAGGTGGCGGTCGTCTATCGCGATGGCTATGCGGGCGCCTCGCTCGGGGAGCACGTCTACGCCAGTCTGTTTCGCATCGTTGCCGCGGCAACGATCGCCATCACCCTCGGTATTCCGCTGGGCCTGCTGATGGGGCTCAACCGCTGGGCAAAGGGCATCCTTGACACGCCCATCGAGTTCTACTGGCCGCTGCCGCCGCTCTCCTACCTGCCGCTGATGATCATCTGGCTCGGGATCGGCGAGACGTCGAAGATCACGCTCCTCGTGCTTGCGATGTTCGCGCCTATCTGCCTTGCCGCGCAGGCGGGCGTTCGGTCATTGCCGATCGAACGGGTAAACGCCGCGCGCTCGCTTGGCGCGAACCGCCTGCAGCTCTTCCTCGACATCGTGCTGCCGTCTGCCTTGCCTGAGATTCTCACCGGCATTCGCATCGCGTTGGGCGTCGGCTGGGGCACGCTGGTCGCCGCCGAACTGATCGCCTCCACGCGCGGGATCGGTTTCATGATCATGTCGGCTTCGCAATTCCTGGCAACCGACGTCGTTTTCGTCGGCATCGGCATCATCGCCATATGCGCCTTCGCCTTCTCCGCCGCCATACGCTCTCTGGAAACATTGCTCGTGCCTTGGAAGGGCAAGCTTTGACCGTTTCAGATGGCTAGACGCGTCAAGGCTCGGGGGCCACTATCGAACTGGCAACTTTCCTTGCCTGGACACGGATATCGGGAACCGCGGTGATCTCCCAGAACTGACCGGCCGTCAAAGCGCCGACGGCGTAGGTCGTCGGATCGCTGGTTCCCCCGCGAAGGACGCGCGATTGCGGATCGACAGCGATGCCGAGGCCGAGTTGGTCGGCCTCGATCAGGCGTTGCTTCAGCATCTCGCGCAGCAGCGGTGAGTGAGAGATGCCGGCGCGTTCCATGCCGGTGCAATTCACGATCCAATCTGCCTTCAGCGCCTGAAACTCTTGGCTGCCTCTGACGCGGTAGCTGAGGGTAAGGCCGCTCCCCTCTCCGATCTGTGAAAGAAAGCCGGCATGGATCGACACCTGGCCGCTCTCCACCATCCGCTGAAACCGGTCAAACACGTCGGGCGCCACACGGTGCCGGTGAATGTTCCACCACGGGAGCGCATGGCGCAGGAACCGTCGGCGCTCGATTTCCGGCAAGCGATGCCATAGCGCCTGGGTCTGCGGACGCAGCCCGTCCATGACGCTGCGCCAGTCGCCCGCTTGCCGGCTTTCGCGACGTAGCCGGTGCAAAAGACCGCTGACGTTCGTCGGAAGACTGTCGAGGTCAAGGTGTGCGGCCGGTTTCGGCGCCTTGGCGTGACCGTGCGGTATGAGACCGCGTCGGGACAGCACGTCGATATGCCCCTTGAAGCCATGCGCGTACAGCGCCAGGACTTGGTCGATCATCGTCAGTCCCGAGCCAAGTATGGCGACGCGGTCGTTTGCTCGAACCCGCTGCAGCCATGACAAGCGCCAAGGGTTCTTGATGACTTGGCTGCGCGCCTCGGCGGATAGTTCCGCGATCTCAACGGGCAATGCGGCGTTTCCCACGCCGAGACAGAGGGCGATGTTGCGGCCTGCCACCTCATCGCCGTTGTCGAGCAGGAAGCCAAGCATTGTGCCGTAGCGCTCGATGCATCCCGTCGCCTTGGCGCGAATGAAATCGACCCTGCAATGGGAGCGCTTGCTCCGCAACAGCGCGGCAAGCGTGTCTCGGACGTAAAGTCCGTAGTCCTGGCGGGAGGCGAAATCCCCTTCGCGCAACGGCCGCTTTCGATCGCCGAGCCATTCGACGAAGGCATCCGGCCGATCCGGAAACAAACTCATCCGCCCCGCCGGAACGTTCAACCGGTGCAGATAAAGCTCGGTGCGATAGGCGGTGCCGCGTCCGAAACCCGGATCGTCGCCGATAACGACGACACTCGATGAAGGCGGCAGCAGCTCGATCAGATTGCAGACTGTCGCAATTGCCGAAAAACCTGATCCGACCACCACCACGTCATAAATCATCAAGTTCTCCTCGGGGCACGATCAATCGAACGCGCATCGCCTTCAAGCGGTTCCTCATCCGATGCCTCAGCCCGCCTGACGCCGCTAAATGGTCGCAAAAGCTCCCCCGTCGAATATATACCCATAACGCCTATAGATTAAATGCGTAAACGCCCTCAGGTGGAGCGCTCAATCCCGGAGGCTGGCCCGATCACGCCGACAGTCATTGAAGCCGACTTGAAATTCGCGTGCAATTTCGCGACGATGAGCGAAATGGGCAATCTGTTCGGGCGGCTCTTCTCCGCGCCGCAAAGATAAAACCTTCCAGGCATTGCGAAAGAAAAGTGAGATGAAATTGAGTTCGACATTCGCATCCGGCGGCCCTTTGCGATTCGATGGCCCGTTTGTGCCTCGGGCGGACTGGGATCGTGCCCCGTGGAACCGTTGGACCTTCCAGAATGTGCGTTCGATAATGCCCACGGCGCAGGTTTGGCGTGGGCCGGGTGCGCCGACGGAATTGCCCAGCGCGCCCGAGAACATCGATCGCTTGGAGTTCGAGCTTGACGGTTCCAGACACACGATCCGGGATTTCATGCAAGCGCAATACACCGACGCGCTTCTCGTGCTGCACCGTGGAAAGGTCGTCGCGGAGAAATACCTGAATGGCATGACGGCGAGAACGCCGCACCTTTCTCAATCCGTGGCGAAATCCATCGTCGGCACCGTTGCGGGAATTCTGATTGATCGAGGCGAAATCGATCCGACTGCTCCCCTCACTCGATATCTCCCCGAGCTCGAAGCTACAGCCTATAAAGGCGCCACCGTCCAACACGTGCTGGATATGACCAGCGGCGTGGTATTCGACGAAACCTACACTGCCCCGGAATCCCACATGGCACAGTTGGATGTCGCGAGCGGCTGGAAGGATGGGCACGATCCGGATTGGCCGAAGACGGTATGGGAGCTGATCCTCACCTTGACGAAGGCCGAATGCCCGCACGGAGCATCGTTCCGCTATCGCTCGATCGAAACGGACGTGCTTTCCTTCGCTCTCCAGAGAGCGAGCGGCCGAACGCTGTCCGAGCTCGTCAGCCACGAATTGTGGGCGCCGATGGGTGCTGAGGAAGACGCCTACTTCACGGTTGATCCCGCTGGATATGCACTCGGCGACGGCGGCTTCAATGCCACGCTTCGCGACTACGCGCGCTTCGCATTGCTTCACCTGGGGCAAGGCAATATTGGCGGCCGCCAGGTTGTTCCTTCGCGCTGGATCGAGGAGATTCGGTTTGGAAAATCCAATCCGCTGGGAGAAACCTATCGCCAGACCCTCCCGAATGGCAGCTACCACAACCAGTTCTGGATCGAGGACCAGGAGCGGCGAGCCTACATGGCGCGCGGCGTCTTCGGCCAACTCATCTATATCGATCCGGAAAGCGAGTTCGCGACCGTTGTCCTCTCAAGCTGGCCGGAGTTTCTGAGTGTGGATCGGACGCGGGCCACGCACGCGGCTGTCCACGCAATTCGCGATGCCTTGAGGTAAACTGCCCAGGGAAATCCTACCGGCGATACAGCCCCTGCGTCTACGTGCATCGGATGCACTTGCAATCAAACCGCGCTTTTATGCCGGTTGCCTCTCGATATTGTCAAAAACAAGGTCCAGACTAGAAAGCATCCGCGAGGATACTCTTCACCGCCAAGTGAAGTAACCTGAAAAAACGCACAAGGGATGCGATGGCATCACGCCGGCATGCTGCGGATCGCAATGAATACCGGAAGAATTTTCAAAAGAGGCGACAACTGGAGGGACTTCTATTGCTCATAGTATCCTCTGAAATTCTTTATTAACTGTATTGGCACGGAAAAATGTGACTATTAACCTGTCATTTGTATCTCCCACTTAGCATTTTTCCTCAAACGGGGTGGGGCAAGATGCGGGTTTTTCGTTCTGAGTTTGCGCAATTTTCCGGCAAGGATTTTACCAAGCGGATCGTCGTTCCGATGGCAAGCGTCATGCTTGTCGCGATTACGGTCGTCATCGCTTTTGTCTTCCTGTCCGCCCGCCAGCAAAATAACCTTGAGGTAGAAGCGTCGACGAAGCTCGCCACGACCGCGCTTCAGGTGAAGGCGCGCGAGGTTGCCCGCAACCTTCGTGACTATGCCGTCTGGGAAGACGCCTACAAGAACCTCCACGAGAAAATCGATCTGGAATGGGCCGGAACGGACGGCAATATCGGGGCAAATATCTACGAAGGTCTCGGCTATGAAATGGCCTTTGCCATCAATTCCAAACGCGAGACCGTCTACGCCGTCATCGAAGGCAAGCCCCAGAAGGTTGATGCGCTGCAGGTGATGCCGTACGGCCTCCGTGATCTCTTGCATGTAGCCTCGATCCAGGCGGACCCGACCACCTATCTCATCAAATCCGGCGACGACATCTATCTCGTCGCGGCGAACACTCTGCTGCCGCCTTCGATCGACCGCAGCACGGTAAACGTGAGAGATTTGACGATGCTGGTCTTTGCCAAGCGGCTGGATCAGAAGTTCCTCGATCGGATAGGCCGTGATTATCTGTTGTCAAACCTCAAGATTTCCACGACCCGCCCTTTCGGTGCCGGCGCCTGGATTCCCTTGACGTCTCAGGCCCAAGAGCCGCTTGGTTTCCTCTCCTGGTCGCCTGACAAGCCGGGCAACCAACTGGTCAGCTTCATCGTTGCCCCGCTCGGAATCGTTCTTGCATTCCTCGCGGCATTTGCCGCGCTCGTCATCAGAAACGCCCGCCGCTCGACAAGCGCCCTGGAACAATCGGCCAAGACGGTCGAAGCCTACGCCCAGACCCTCAAGGAGAGCGAGGCCCGGTTCAGGGACGTTGCCGAAGCGTCTTCCGACTGGATCTGGGAAAGCGACGAATCTCTGCACCTTGTGTACTTTTCCACGCGCTTCACCGAAGTGACGGGGCTCTCGGCCGCAAGCATTCTTGGCAAGACGATCCAGCAATTCTTCTCCAGCGATGCCGACTCCGACGGCTGGCGCCGATTGGTCGAAGAAACGCAGGACCGCGGCTCGTTCCGTGACCTGCGCTGCTGCTATCGCGATGCGAGCGGCCGCGCCCGGATCTGCCGCCTCGCCGGGCGTCCTATCGTGGACCAGGCCGGCAGCTTCCTCGGTTTTCGTGGCACGGCGACGGATATCACCGAAGAAGTGGAAGCGCAGGAGCGTGCGAGCCATCTTGCGCATCACGATGCCCTCACCGGCCTTCCGAACCGCGTTCTCTTCCGTGAACGCCTCAACCTGGCGCTTGCTGCCAACGCCGACCAGACTTCGCGCATTTCGATCATCTGCCTCGACCTCGATCATTTCAAGGAAGTCAACGACACGCTCGGCCATGGCGCCGGCGACATCCTCCTTCAGCAATTGTCGGGACGCTTGATGGGATGCGTCCGTCAGCACGATACCGTCGCAAGGCTTGGCGGCGACGAGTTCGCCATCATCCAGGTTGGCGTAAATCAGCCGCTGGAGGCTGAAGAGATCAGCCGGCGCCTCATCGAGGTCATCCGCGCTCCCTTCAACATCGACGGACAGGACCTGCATGTCGGCGTGAGCATCGGGATCGCGATCGCCGGCAACGACGACAGTGATCCAGAACGCCTGCTCAAGAGCGCCGACATCGCCCTTTACCGTGCGAAGCAGGGCGGACGCGCAACATACCGCATATTCGAAGCGCAGATGGACGCTGAGCTTCAGGAGCGTAAGGCGCTTGAATATGATCTCCGCCAGGCCCTCCTGAGAGACGAGCTGGATGTCCACTACCAGCCGCTGATCGATCTCGAAAGCCGTAACGTCGTTGCCGTCGAGGCGCTGGTGCGCTGGCGGCACCCGACGCGCGGCCTCGTCTCCCCCGCCGAATTCATCCCGCTCGCGGAAGAGACGGGCCTGATCATCTCGGTGGGCGAATGGGTTCTCGAGACCGCTTGCCGGCAAGCACTCGAATGGGAAGGCCTTGGCGTTGCCGTGAACCTTTCGCCAGTCCAGTTCCGCAACCGCGAGCTGGTGGAGACGGTACGCCAGGTCCTGGTGCGGACCGGTCTCGAACCTGCCCGTCTCGAACTCGAAATCACCGAGAACGTGCTTATCAACGATGCCGCTGCCGCCCTCGATATCCTGACCGGCCTCAAGGGCCTCGGCGTCAAGATCGCGATGGACGATTTCGGTACCGGCTACTCGTCGCTGGGCTATCTGAACTCCTTCCCCTTCGACAAGATCAAGATCGACAAGTCGTTCGTCAGCGACATGAGCGTCAAGGACAAGGCCGGCGCGATCGTCAAATCGGTGATCAGCCTCGGCCAGAGCCTCAACATGATCACAACCGCCGAGGGCGTCGAAACCCTCGAGCAGGCCGCTTTCCTCCGCCAGGAAGGCTGCGACCAGCTCCAGGGATACTATTTCAGCAGGCCCGTGACCGCCGATGACCTGACCGCCTTCATGGCCACCTGGAACCGCAACAAGCAGACCGACGAGGTGGCGGCCTAGAGCAATTCGGTCTAGCCGCCACCCTCTCCAACAGCAAAATCAAAAATCTTCAAAACAGGGTCAAGCAAATGAACGCGCAGGCATCGTCAGCGGCCGTCGGTTTTTCGCCGAGGGACCTTCAGACACAAATTCGGGAAGCGCTCCCCTCCATCGAAAAAGCGTCCCGCGTCGGGCCTCTTCTGCCGGTCTACCAGAGCGTGGACGACGTGATTGCCGATCTGAAGCCGTCCGAGCCCGTCTTTTGCATTGAGCCGGCCAAATTGCGCGAAGCCGCGGCAAGCTTCCAATCCTTTCCGGGCCGGGCGCTTTACGCGGTCAAGTGCAACCCGCATCCCTATGTTCTGGAAACGCTCTTTAGATCCGGCATCACCGATTTCGACGTCGCTTCGCTTGACGAGGTCAAACTGATCGACAACGTCTTCGGCAAGGCGGCGGGGCAATTCTTCAACAACCCCGCCAAGAGCCGCCCGGCCATCCGCGCCGCCTCCGAAGAGCACGGGATCCGTTTCTATACGGCGGACTGCATTGAGGAGATCCGAAAGATCATCGATGAGACCGGCGGCAGCAAGGACCTCGTCATCGCCGTCCGTCTCGCGACCCGCGCCGCTGAAGCCCGCTATGTCCTTTCGACGAAATTCGGCGCGCAGCCGGACGACGCGGTGACGATGCTGAAGCTTATCGCCGCTCATGGCATCAAGGCCGGGATTTCATTCCACGTCGGCTCCCAGTGCCTGGCTCCCGCTGCATTCGGCAACGCCGTCAGACTGGCGGGCAAGGTTGCGAAGATGGCCGGCGTCGAGCTCAGCGTCCTGAACGTCGGCGGCGGCTTTCCGGCGCCCTACCCGCGCGATGAGATTGCAAGCCGCGAACAGTATTTCGGCGAGCTGGTCCACGCCATGCGCGATGTCGGCTTTCCACGCAGCTGCATCATACTCTGCGAACCGGGCCGCGCGCTCGTCGCAACATCCGGGACGACGATCGTTCAGGTAGTGATGCGCCGCGACCGCAATCTGTTCATCAATGATGGCGTCTTCGGCACGTTGCAGGAACTCGGCCATCCAAGGGAACACCGTCCGCTTCGCCTGATCCGGCATGCTTCCCGGACGGCGCAGAAGAATGCGCAATTCAAGGTGTGGGGACCGACCTGCGATTCCAACGACGTTCTCGGCGCGCCGTTCACGCTGCCGGAAGACGTCCAGGAAGGCGACTGGATCGAGATCGGCATGATGGGCGCCTACTCGCTCTCCATGAGAACCCACTTCAATGGTTTCTTCGCCAAACAGATTGTCGCACTCGGGACGTGAAATAGATGCGCAGGTGGGCAGGCAACAAAGCCGTGGCGTCGGCAATCGGTGGCGTCGGGGTTATACTCTGGGCGACGGAACCGACGCTCATAACCTACACGGTTGCCATCCCGCCCCTTCAGACCGTGGCTCTCGCCTTCATCTTCGCAGCGGCCATGTCTCCTCTGGTCTGGTTGGTGACGGGCAGCCATCCCCTGCTAGCGTTTCGCCAGCCACTCAGCGCCTGGCTGCTGACCGTTGGATCCCTCGTCGGCTATCACGCCTGCATCTACTATGCCACGCAGAAGGCTCCTCCAGCGGCGGCCGCGCTTCTCCAGGGGACCACGCCGCTGATGATCGTCCTCGGATCGGCCCTTCTTCCGGGAGAGAAGCTGAAATGGTGGCATGTCCTTGGTGCCCTGATGGGCCTGGCAGGCGTGCTTTGCCTGATCGACAACGGCGGCGATGGCAACTCGTCCGACGGAGCGGTCTTCTATCTCTCGCTGATCGGGATCGCCGCTTCGCTCTGGGGGCTCTACTCTGTTCTGACCCGCAGGCTTGCCGACGTTCCGACATCGACATTGGGGATATTCTATGCGGCCTCGGCGATTGTCGCGGGTGCCGCCCACTTCTCCCTCGAAAAGTGGGTGAGCCCGACCGGCACGGAATGGCTCGCAATGGCAGCCCTTGGCTGTCTGCCGATGGGATTGGCCATCTATTTCTGGGATTTCGGGTTGAAGCGCGGAGATATACAGGCGCTTGGCACCTTCTCTTATGTAGAACCCCTTATCGGCACCGTATTGGTCGCGATGTTTACGCATGCAGTTCTCAATACATCGCTGCTCTGGGCTGGTCTTCTGGTCGTTGGGGGCGCGGTCGTCGGAAGTGCAAGCCTCTGGACAAGGCGGCCGAATACCAAGCCGGAACCGATCTCCGCAGATGAACGGATCCTACGAGGCGCCGAGATCGCTCATAGTCTCGGCTCGGTTTCGACGAAGGAAGAGTTGTCTTCCGTCAGCAACCAGATTCTCGCGCGCCTGATCGAAATCGGAGGCGAGTATGGGGACCCGCGCAAGCATGACGAGGAAATGAAGCTGTTGCTCTCCGCACTTGCCGTCTCCATCCGGGTCTGGGACGAATGCCAGGCCAAACCGAAATACTATGCGGACGAGAAGGAACGATCCGCTGCCTAACCGGTCGGAACGCTGCCACGCGGCCTAACACTTCTTCGGTGAGGGCCAAGACCGCCCGTCGCGCGGCGAACAAGCCAAGGCCGCCGTAGTTCGGCCGTAGGCGACCTAAGTCAATCTTGCAATCGCCCGCTCGAGATTGTCGATTGCCTCGTCTTCCCTGGCAATCATCCGGTCGATATCAAGATCATCATCATCATCCCAATCCGCCGCGATCCCTTTCGACTTCAACAATGCGAGATCGTTTCGGTGGGCCACCTTTTCATTCTTCAGCTTGATCAGGCGTGTGCGCATATCGTCATTCATCGTTGCTTCCTTCAATAGCAAGACCGCGCAGGTCAGAAGGTCCCGAAGCTTGGCAAAGTCTAGCGAAAGCTGACCTTTCGCGCGAGAACGATTTGGAGGGGAAGTCTAACGGCAGTTGACGTCGGGGGAAGTTGCTACGGCAGCCACCCGCGCAGCGCTTTGCGGCGTAGCTGGCGCTGAGTTTGAGTGTGGGCTTTTGTGGCAAGGCTCCTGGTCTCCGAAACGCCCTCCTTTGCCAAGGCGGGCAATGGGGCGGCCCCTTGAGCCGTCGGGCGCCCACTCGACACGAGCGGCCGACGGAGATGCGCGAGCAAGCTGCGCGCGGCACGCGGTTTGCCGAGCAGGCCTCACGCAGGTCATGAAAACACTAATCTAGAAATTACTAGACTTTGTATTCAGGAATTAAGCGCCACACATCGACTATAATATAATCAATCGCTTATATAATTCGAAAATACATAACCTACATTGACTCCCCGCATGCATTACTATAGCCGATGTTATCGATAACATCGCAGCTTTGGGAGGAGTCATGCTCGATATCGGTCTGTGCCGGATATAGCCGTGGACAACACGGCATCCCTGATCTCGTCAGCGTCCGATTGGCTGCTGACCGGCCTGTCAGGCCACCCGCATGTTTCGCCGCCGGCATGGGCCTATTGGCACGCGCGCTGCATGGTGGTCGGGTGGACGATCCTGCTTCCTGTCGGAATGCTGATCGCCCGCTTCTTGAAGGTCACGCCACGCCAGAACTGGCCGTCGTCCCTCGACAATAAATTCTGGTGGCGCTGCCATATTCGCCTGCAAGCGGCGGGCCTGGCTCTCGTCCTCGTCGGACTGGCTCTGGTGTATGCGCGCAGCACAGCCGGCTCGGCTCTCGCCAATGCCCATCACGTCGGTGGCTGGCTGGTCATTGGGATCGGCGCACTGCAACTTCTTTCCGGCCTGCTGCGCGGCTCCAAGGGTGGGCCGACGGCGGTCACCGTGCGCGGCGATCACTACGACATGACGCTCCGGCGGGTGATCTTCGAATACCTGCACAAGACGCTGGGCTGGGCCGCGATGGCGGTTGCGATTTGCGTCACCGTCGCCGGAATGGTGCTGGTCGATGCCCCGCGCTGGATGGCGGTGATCATCGGGTGTTGGTGGGTCGCCTACGCGCTGATCTTCATATGGCTGCAAGCCAAGCGCCGCTGCATCGACACCTATCAAGCAATCTGGGGGCCGGATACTTGGCACCCCGGCAATCGCCGCCCGCCGATCGGATGGGGGATTAACCGACCCTCGTCGCCGGAAGCGGAAGGCGGCCGCAAGGACCTGCCGAAGACATAATCATTTGATATTACAAGGGAGAATAAATTGACCACGTTTGCCCTGCTCTCGATTGGCGTAGCCGCCATCGTCCTACTGCTTTTTTTGATCCTGATCCTTCGCCTCCATCCCTTCATCGCGCTTCTGCTGGTTGCCACAGTGGTCGCGCTCGCCGGAGGCACGAAAGTCACCGACGTGGTTGCCGCCGTCGAGGGCGGCATGGGCAAGACGCTCGGCCACATCGCCGTCATCATTGCGCTTGGTGCGATGATCGGGCGCATGATCGACCTTTCGGGCGGCGCGGAAGCGCTCGCGAGCGGCCTCGTGCGCCGCTTCGGCGAGCGGCGCATCGCGATGGCGCTGACGATGGCAGGCTTCGGGGTCGCTATACCCGTCTTCTTCGAGGTCGCGGTGATCATGCTGATGCCGGTCGATATCGGCCGCTGCTGATGTTCGGCCTTCCTCTCGCGGCGGTCACAGCCGTCTTCGTGTTTCTCGCCGGCAAGGTGCTGACGCGCAGCGTCTTTGCGATGTCGCCCGACATTGCAGCCGAGATCGGCCGGGAACGGCTTCTGGAAGGCAGAGCGGCAGACCGTGAAGGGGCGCTTCTGGAACCGGTCGGTACGGCGCTTCCCGGCCACGCACACGCGCCGGGCGTCGGGCTGGTCGTGACGCTCATCGCGCTGCCGATCCTGCTCATTCTCGCCGGAACGGTTGCATCCCTGACGCTGGAGCCGCAATCGGCCTTGCGTGCCGTACTGACGTTCTTCGGTATACCTTACGTCGCGCTGCTGATCGACGTGCTGCTTTGCGCGTGGCTCCTCGGTGTCAGGCGCGGTGCGGCTTTGGCGACAGTTTCGGAAGTTCTCGGATCGGCCTTGCCGGGTGTGGCGGTCATCATCCTCATTACCGGTGCCGGAGGCGCATTCGCCTCGGTGCTGGTTTCGACCGGGATCGGGCCGGCGCTGGCGAAACTGCTGCAATCAAGCGGCCTGCCAATTGTCATCATGGGTTTCCTGGTCACGATGTTGCTGCGTGGCGCGCAAGGCCCGACGACGGTAGCGCTGATGACGACGGCGGGGATTATCGCGCCGATGGTCGAGAACGCGGCACTCAACCCGAACCAGCTTGCCCTCGTGGCGCTGGCAATGGGAGCCGGTGGCATGGCGCTGTCGCATGTCAACGATCCCGGTTTCTGGATCGTGACGCGCATGAGCGGGCTTTCGGTCGGCGATGGGCTGAGGACGTGGACCGTGCTGACCACGATTGCCGGTTTCGTCGCCCTGTTGCTGATTGTCGGGCTTTGGAGCTTCGTATGAGCGGGCGACGGGCAAGCAGCCCCGAGATCTCCAGCGTGGTCACCATGGGCGGGCCGGGAATTCCGAGGGGGCTGTCGGCCCGACCCTTAAACCGGCCTGATGCCGCTCGATACGATTGAAGAGCAGCAAGGCGGCGGCGCTCCAGCGCCGCCCGCCTCCGAACGACGAAAGCCCCTCCTCAAGTGAGGAGGGGCTTGGTTTTGGTAGGCTGCTTCCCCTGGAAGTCGTTGTTATATAACGACGTCTAGGGTTGTATGTATGGATTTGGTTGCGGGGGCAGGATTTGAACCTGCGGCCTTCAGGTTATGAGCCTGACGAGCTACCGGGCTGCTCCACCCCGCGTTATGGTTATTTGGCAAAAGGGCGGCGTTTTTGCGGGCGTTATGCCGGGCATTTTGCCTGTTTTTGTGAATG
>NZ_JBFRDU010000030.1:0-56912 GCF_052113965.1 Rhizobium sp. RAF56 | reverse complement strand
GGATTACGCTCAGTAACGCCATGTCGATCACTCCAAAGCCCCCGCTGAAACCACAGGGGATGATTGAAACATGGGTCAATTCTCAGTGATATTTTCCCGCAATCCCGGGTCAGCTCTCAGCGCAAATCAACACGTAGCCAAACTGGAGCATCAGGTTCATGAGAAAATTGTGAGAGAACTTGATGCTCATATTCGCGGCCAAGAGGCATTGAATGCGGCGGGTTCGTCTTTGCCGGGCTTTGGGAGAGGACGTGTGATCGACGATCGATTCACTCAGATGACGCACAGGAATCGCCACACAATGGCTTTGGACCTATAACAACGAACGGCCAAACATGGGCATTGGCGGCATCACACCCGCACCGAAACTGAAAACGGCTGCGTGAATTCTACTGATGAGCCCCGTTAAAAACGGGGGGATTACCCTGGTTGCCGACGTCCGTCACGGCTCCGAGATTGCTTTCATCCATCGAACAATACCCCGCTATCAACTTCGAGAGCGATAATCGCAGATAGGCGCGGCATTAGGTAGCAAAAACCACCAGACCTGAAATGGTATCCCGACTACCCTGGTTTCCGGTAAAAACGGAGCCTCGAATGAGTGTAGCGTACGAGTTGAAGCAGAAGGGAGCCGCCTTGATTGATAGGCTGCAGCAGCTTGAAAGGGAGCGGGTAGACATTCAGGAACTGATGAGAGCGCTGGAGCGCGTGATCCTGAGCTATGAGCCAGACTTCCACGCATCGTTACAGCCGGGGTCAGGTCGCGGTGATCGGCCTCGTAAGGCAAAGCCGTCGTCGTCCGAGGTAAAAGCGGCCATGAATGGCATAAACAAGCGCCAAGCCGTCTTGGAGGTCTTGCGCGAAGTAGGAGAACCGATCTCGGTTACCGACTGCGCTACGAAGTTCGCCTCCAAGCTTGGAATCCCGAGCGAGCCACAGAACCTCTCAGACATCGAACACCGCCTATCGGCGGTCCTCACCCAACTGTCGACTGCGGGACGCGTTCGGCAGTCCGGCCAATTCGGCGGCCGTAAGGTTCTGTGGGAGGTCGCCGCTTAGCCTTCCCAGATCATGTCAGGTGGCTTGTTACCCTGCCAGTACCCGCACAGATAGCGTGACGTCGGGCGAGATAGCGCCTTGCCCAGCACCTGGAACGTATGGCCGCGGTTGCTCATCTGGCGGCAGTCCTCGCGCCACGCGAGTTCGGCCACGTACCAGTCGAAGTACTTCAACGAAAACCGATGGTGGATGCCGGCGTAGGCTCGTTGGACCCGCGAGAAGAAGCTCTCGACCTGGTTGGTGTTCGTGCCGTCGTCGGTCTGATATGCCTTTGAATGGTTGACGCGTTTCAACGCGTTCAAGCCAGCCAAGTCGTTATAGCTGCCGTGCTCGTCCGCGAAGACCGTTGCCTCCCGCGACACGTGATCTCGGACGGCCGCCCAAGCCGCATTGCTGTCTTCGTCTCGGATGATCCGCGTGAACGTCTGCCCTCCCAGTCCGCGCTGGCGGATCGCAAGGGCGCACAGACGCTTCATGTTCTGGTATTTCTTGAGGCGACGATCAATGCGATCCTCGGCCTTGTTTTCAGGACGAATGTGGCCGCCAGCGTACTTGCCGTCAATCTCGACCTCGCCATCGAGTACCATCCCCTCCCTGCGCCATGCGATGGCCTCGCGCAGCTTCATCAGGAGGACCCAGGCGGTCTTGTATTGGACGCCGATCTCGCGCGAGAGCTGGAGCGCGGCTTTGCCTTTCACCGAGTTCGCCGAGAACCAGATGGCGATGAGCATCTTTTTGAAGCTCAGCTTGCGTGCATGGAAAACTGTGCCAGAGGTGACGCTGAACACCGCCTTGCAGGTCTTCTCGGTGCATTTGAAGCGGTTGCGGCTCATCGTATGGCAGTGCAACGTTCCGCACTTGGGGCAGTAAGGCTCGCCCTCCGTTTCGTGCCAGCGAAGGCGCTTAAACCAGTTGTAGGCGGTCGTATCCCGCATCTTGGCGAGATCGAGCACCGTCAGCGTTCGGCACTCTGGCGAGAGCAGGAAATGCTGGCCCTTGGGCGTATTTCCAAGCCCCCGCCCATGGCACTGACGGCCAACACCGAGGCGTGGCTACGGTGGGCAATGGCGGCGGTGGCGATGATGGTCATGTTCAGGCTCCAGAGGTCGAAAGCAGGCACAGCGGATCGGCGGCCGAAGGCCGCGGGGAGATCAGAGCTGTATGCGTATCATCCTGAACATGCCCCAGGTTCTTACACGGTCCTCCGCAAGAGTCGATCAGAGGAGGTCTAAATGGTTAATTGCTGAAGGTCGACAAACACACACTTGGGGAACTCTTTCTGCCTACGCGAGATCAACAGCCGGCTTTCAAAGGGAATAGGCTTGCCCTGCTGCCTGAGGAAAAATC
Organism: Rhizobium sp. RAF56; assembly: GCF_052113965.1. NCBI lineage: Bacteria > Pseudomonadati > Pseudomonadota > Alphaproteobacteria > Hyphomicrobiales > Rhizobiaceae > Rhizobium > Rhizobium sp. RAF56. The sequence goes on along the minus strand of NZ_JBFRDU010000030.1, from coordinate 54,506 downwards.
GACAATCTGGAGAAGGTTTGGAGAGCCCACAGCGCGCAGAACTTGACAAAAGGGATCGTCACTAAGATAATCACGATTAAGGTAATCACGATTAAGGTAATCACGATTAAGTTAACTATATTTACCAAAGGCAGGCATATGCAGTTTCTCGGGCGCGAACGTGAACTCAAGCTGGTGCGGACCGAATTGGATTCGCAACGACCCTCCCTCATCATCGTATTTGGCCGACGGCGGATCGGCAAATCGCGGTTCCTTCGGGAGGCCGCTAAGAATCGCCCGGAAATCTACTTTCAGGCGACCCGCGTCTCATCACTTTTGAACTTGGAGCAGTTCAAATCCGATGTCGGAAAGGCAATCGGATCAAAGCCACAGCTCGAAGCCCTGTCAAGCTGGGAGGGGGTACTGCACTATGTTGCCGAGCATGCCGGCGAGCATCCGGGATTGATCGTCACGATCGACGAATTTCCCTATCTGCTTGATAACGAGCCAGCGCTGCCATCGATCGTGCAGAAATTCTGGGATTCCGGCGCGCTTGCAGATGGGGCGATGAAACTAATCCTTTGCGGCTCTGCCATTTCTCAAATGGAAGACCTGTTGGCGGAACGGAACCCGCTTTACGGGCGAAAAACCCTGTCGCTCGACATGAAGGCCTTGCCCCTTGTCGATGTCGCCAAGTTTTTCCCGGAGTACACGGCCGACGACATTATCAGAACCTATGCGATTTTCGGCGGCATTCCCTACTATCTTCAGCTTTGCGACGCTCGGGAACCGCTCCGCAACAACGTCATCAAACTCTTGCTCACCGAGACAGGCACGCTGATCGACGAACCGAACACGCTGCTGCAGACCGAACTCAGAGAGCCGTCCTTTTACTCAAGCGTGGTTGCGGCTGTATCTGACGGTTGCAACACTAAGTCGGAGATCGCAAACCGACTGGATGTCAAAGCAGACGGTATTGGACCGTACCTGGCAAAACTGCTCGCGCTTGATTTGATCGATAATTCGAAATCGTTGGATGCCGACGAAAAGGGCCGAAACCGCCGCTATCGCGTTGCAGACAGCCTGATGTCGTTCTGGCATCGTTTCGTGCGACCAAACCTGAGCGCGATCAGCAGCGGGTTTGGCGAGGAGGTTTACGACCGCGTCGTGGAGCCTCGGTTCTCCGAATATATGGGGATTGCGTTCGAACCGATCGCCCTTCAATTTGCAAGGCTTCATCTGCAGGAGGTCCTTGCGGTTCCGACGCAGGAGGTTGGCCAGATTTGGGGTCACGCCGATTTCGACATCGATGTCGCGGGGCGATTATTGGATGGTGCATTTTTCTATGGCGAATGCAAATGGCGATCGCGCGTGATCGACCTTGGCCACGTCCGATTGTTGCGTGAGCGATCCGAGAAAACGACTTACGGGGAAGGAGCGACGGGCAAGCACTACCTGTTTTTCAGTAGAAGTGGTTTTTCAAGCGATGTCGAGAGTTTGGCGAAAGAAGACGAGCGGCTGCATCTGATAACCCCAGAAACACTGGTAAAACCGCGTCGGTAGAGGCGACAACGTGGGCGCGTTGCCACTCCTAACGCGCCGCCTGACGCATGTGGCACTTGCTCCATAACGCCGATAATTTCTGTAGTAATTCAGATACCTAAGCTGCTTTTGGTGGTCTTTGCTACCTAATGCCGGATAGGCGACGGGATGCATTGACGCAGCGCAATTCCGAAGAACGCTGCGATGATGCCTCTTCAGCGACTGCCGCGTCGATCCTTTCCGTAGAAGACCGGCGACTTCTAGCCGTTGTCGCGGATATAATGTCGGCACATTCATGGAGTCTTTCTAAAGTCGCGCCAGCGCGAGTTGCGGATCTCCGGCATGTCCTCGCCGTTCTCGCAGATATATGTTCGATGCGAGGAGAGTTTCGTGTGCAGGAGCTCGACGAGGTCTGGCGCCTTCTCGGCTAGTCCTGGAATCCGACCGATGGCCTCAAGTGCGAGATGATATCGGTCGACCCCGTTCAACACGGTCATGTCGAATGGGTGGTTGTCGTTCCTTCCTCGACAAACCCGCGCACGTGGATGTTGCGATGGTTCGTACGGCGATAAGTCAACCGATGGATCAGGTATGGGTAGCCGTGATAAGCGAAGATGACTGGCCTGTCGGCCGTGAATATCCGATCGAACGTCGCGTCGTCCAGACCGTGCGGATGCTGCGAAGGATCCTGCAGGGCTAGAAGATCGACAACGTTGACCGTGCGGATCTTCAAGTCAGGTATGGATTCGTGCAGCAGCATCGCTGCAGCGAGCGTCTCCATTGTCGGGACGTCACCGGCGCAGGCCATGATCACGTCTGGCGCGATGGCATTGTCCTCGTAACTTGCCCACTCCCAGATGCCCAGGCCGGCTTCACAATGTGTTCGGGCTTCGTCAATCGTCAGGTACTGGGATTCCGGCTGCTTGCCAGCGACGATCACGTTGATCCGGTCGTAGGTCTTCAGGCAATGGTCGCCGACCCATAGAAGCGTATTGGCGTCTGGTGGCAGGTAAATGCGGACAATGTCAGCCTTCTTATTGGCAACTAGATCGACAAAGCCTGGGTCCTGATGCGAGAAGCCGTTGTGGTCCTGCCTCCATACATGGGATGAGAGCAGGTAGTTCAAAGACGAGATCGGCTTGCGCCATTCCAGTCCGCGGGCGACCTTGAGCCACTTGGCGTGCTGGTTGAACATAGAATCCACGATATGGATGAACGCTTCGTAGCATGAAAAGAGGCCGTGGCGCCCGGTCAATAGATAGCCTTCAAGCCAGCCTTGGCAAAGGTGTTCGCTGAGAACTTCCATCACGCGTCCGTCGCGCGAAAGATGGACGTCGTAGTCTTCGATGTGTTCCATCCACACCCGCTCGGTCACTTCGAAGACGCTGCCCAGCCGGTTCGATTCCGTTTCGTCCGGGCCGAAGACACGAAAGTTCGATGCGGATGCGTTCAGCTTGAACACGTCGCGCAGATAGTTTCCCAGAATTTCCGTCGATTGGACCTGTCTACTTCCCCGCTCGCCGATATCGACTTCGTAGTTCCTGAGGTCGGGCAGCACGAGTTCTTTCCGCAGAACCCCGCCGTTGGCAAACGGCGTCGCGCCCATGCGTTTTCCACCAACGGGCGCGAGAGCCCGCAGTTCAGACTTGAGGCGTCCGGATGCGTCGAAAAGGTCGTCCGGATTGTAACTGCGCATCCAGTCTTCGAGAATTTTTCGATGAGCATCGTCCTCTCTGCAGTTGGCGACCGGCACCTGATGTGCGCGCCAAAAACCCTCCACCCTCTTGCCGTCGACTTCCTTTGGACCAGTCCAACCCTTGGGACTGCGGAGCACGATCATGGGCCAGCGCGGCACGCCCGGTTTAGAGGCATTTTGGCGCGCCTCGTCCTGCAGCACCTGGATGTGATCGAACGCCTGGTCAAGGCCAGCGGCCATCTTTCGATGCATCTCCAAAGGCTCGTGGCCCTCGATGAAGATCGGGTCGTATCCGTACCCCCGGAAGAGGCTTTTCAAATCCTCGTCGCTGCAGCGAGCAAGGATTGTCGGGTTTGCGATCTTGTAGCCGTTGAGATGCAGGACTGGCAGGACGGCGCCGTCGCGCCGCGGGTTGAGAAATTTCGTAGAGTGCCAGGCGGCGGCAAGCGGCCCTGTTTCCGCCTCTCCGTCGCCGACGACGCACACGGCCACTAATTCTGGATTGTCGAACACCGCACCGAAAGCATGGACAAGCGCATAGCCGAGTTCGCCGCCTTCATGGATCGAACCGGGTGTTTCCGGCGCGACATGGCTCGGGATACCTCCCGGAAAGGAGAACTGTCTGAATAGCCGCCGCATTCCCTCCACAGACTCAGGGACCTCCGGATAGATCTCGCTATAGGAGCCTTCGAGATAAGTGTTCGCGACCATACCAGGACCACCGTGGCCAGGCCCGCAAACGTACAATACGTCGAGATCGCGGGCCCTGATGATGCGGTTCAAGTGAGCGTAGACAAAGTTTAGTCCCGGCGTCGTGCCCCAATGACCGAGCAGGCGCGGCTTGATATGCTCCGGCTTCAGTGGTTGGCGCAGCAGCGGATTATCCATCAGGTAGATCTGGCCTACCGACAGGTAGTTGGCGGCCCGCCAGTATCGGTCGATGAGATCGAGATCGAGGTCGTTGGGAGCTGTCACGGCGTTCTGCATTTTCAGACCTCCTCTAGCGTCTTCTTTTCTGTCGCTTGTTCGGCGGAAGCCGCTTCGATCGCCGAGTCCAGTAGTTGCAGACCATAGTCAGCCGCAGCCGTCTGGTCTTCAAAGCAGAGCCCTTCCGTCCTGCATCGGCAGGCGAGATCGCGTTTGATGTTTTGGCGAATGTGGGAAATGCTGCGTGCCTTTCGTTGCTTTAACCGCTCCCGTAGGCAGGCAAGAGCCACGACTTCCATCACGATCAGCTTGCCCTCAACCTCGCCAAGCGTGGGGATCGCAAAACGTTCACCGCCGCGTTTGCAGTCTCGATCAGTTGACAGCATTTTCGTTCCTCCTGTTGCGTTCCGAATCTGTCCCTGCCTCCAGAGCGCGGCGCAGTCTGCGCAGGATGACGTCGCGGTGCTTGCGGTCGGCGGCGCGGCTCAAGCGATCCGACATGTCGAGAAGGAGGTTCTGATATTCGTTGTGCCAATCCGCGTGACCGGCCTCCTCGGGCTGAAGACGCGGGTATGCCGGAGGCACGATAGGCTCCGCGAAGGTGTCCGTAAGCCGATACCCAGCATCGAGGCAGGGGAATGTGATCGCGACAGGGACCAACTGTTTCAAGCGGGCCGCCATCGCATGTCGCGCCGGCTCCTCGCCATGTACAAGGAACAATCCCTTGTGGATCGGGCGTCGCTGCGTAACCCATTCCTGCAACTCGCTCGCATCTGCATGGCCGCTATAGGCATCTAGGACCGCGATGGTAGCCCTAACCTTGATCTCGTCTCCCTGGATCCGAACCACGCTGGCTCCTTCCTGAAGCACGCGGCCCAACGTGCCGGCGGCTTGAAAGCCGACGATTAGAACTGTGCACTCGGGTCGCCAAAGCCAGTTGCGGAGCCGGTGTCGAATTCTGCCGGCTTCGCACATGCCACTGGCTGCGATGATGATGTGAAACCCTGTGACGAAATCGAGCGCCTTCGATTGTTCGGCACTCTCTGTAAATCCGACGTTGGGCGCGTTCAGCCCCCGGATGAATGCTTCGCCGTTGATCGCGCTGCGAGCATGCTTCTTGAAGACATTCGTTGCTCGGGACGCCAGCGGCGAGTCGATTACGACTGGGCAACGAGCTAGCGTCCCTTGGTCCATCAGCGCGATGAGATCGGTGAGGACCTCCTGCGTGCGCTCCACCGCGAAGGAGGGGATCAGCAGCACGCCATTGGACTGATAGGCCTTTGCAACGATTTCCTGCAAGCGGAGACGCCGCGCCTGGGTCGTATACTCGTCGCGCTCGCGGTCGCCGTATGTGCTTTCACAAACAAGGTAGTCGACATCCGCCGGCGCCTCGGGGGGACGCTCCAAAAGCTTGGTCTGGGGACCGATATCGCCCGAGAACAGGATGCGCCTTCGGTCTTGTTCGCCGGCGGTCTCCAATTCGATCGAGGCGGCGCCCAAGAGATGCCCTGAATTCCAGAAACGGAATCGCACGCCCTCGGTAGCTGCCTGCCATTGCCCGTAGTCGACGCCTCGGAACTGCGGCATCAAGCGGCGCGCGTCATCGGCAGTATAGATCGCCTCAACCGGCTCGCGAGACCGCCATCGGTTTCGACGATTGAGCTGCTCGACTTCGGACTCCTGAATGTGGCCAGAGTCCTGAAGCATGATGGAGCAGAGATCTATCGTCGCCGGCGTCGCGAAAATCGGACCACTGAAGCCGTTCTTGGCAAGCTTCGGCAGCAGTCCGGAGTGGTCGATATGGGCATGGGTCAACAGAACGCAGTCGATGCTCGACGGTTCAAAGGGGAAGGGTCTGTAGTTCAGCTCCTTTTCCGTTTTGGAACCTTGAAACATCCCGCAATCCACCAGGATCCGGGCCTTGCCGAACTCCAGCAGGAAGCACGAGCCGGTCACTGAGCCTGCGGCGCCGTGAAAATGTAGGATGGGGTCTGACATGTCGCCTCCTATCTGCTCCGGTCCAGACTACGAGGTCCAAAACTTTTCGCTTTGACGAAGGTCAAGGAGCTGTCAGACAGCGCAGCTATCCTCCTTGCAATCAATCAGGGAGAAACCGAAATGACGATCAAAACCGTATTAAGCATCCTAGACGCCAGCAAGTTCGACGAAGACTTGAAGAACGCGATCGAGTTCAGCCGGGCTCGTGGCGCGCACCTGACCGCGATGGTGATTTCGATCGGGGAGGCGGGAACACTTGCAAACTACAATTCCATCGGCGGCGTCTGGATTGACCAACGACAGACTGAGATCGATGATCTTCTTGAAAAGACAAATCAGATCAAGGAGATATTGATAGGTAGCGACATTTCTTACGATGTACAGCAGGTCTATACCGAGTTTGTCTGGGCGGACGAGGACATCGCCGAGCAGGCGCTGTATTCGGATCTGGTTCTCGTTGGCCGGCAGGCGGTTGCGGACAAAGATCTCCGCAGACGAATTATCGATGGGGCTCTTTTCCAGACCCCGACGCCGATCCTGATCAATCCGAGCAAGACGGCGGTTTCCACCATTGTCAAATCCGTTCTTCTTGCATGGGACTCAAGCGCCGAGGCGTCGCGCGCCGCCCGCCAGGCGCTGGACCTCCTCAAGCAAGCACAGGAAGTTCATGTGACCTTGGTGGATCCCGTAGCGCTTGTCGGAGTCAACGGAGAGGAACCCGGTGCAGACGTCGCGACATATTTGGCACGCCACGGAGTCAACGTCCGGGTCGACTGCGTCTCTAGCGGAGGGCGACGGATTACTGACGTACTGCGACAGCATGCCGTCGATGCTGCTGCCGATTTGATCGTCATGGGCGCCTACAGCCATCCCCGCTGGCAGGAGAGATTGTTCGGAGGCGTGACCAGAAATATGATCGAAGAAAACGTCATGCCATTGTTCCTATCTCACTGAAAAGGAGAAACGCCCGAATCCACGGCTTCGGGCGTTTCCCTCGCAACATTTGCCTCTTGCGCCAAATCTCGGTCAGGCGCTCCAATGCCGAGGATGAAATTCAGCTTCAAGCACTCGGCAAGGGAGCAATTAAGCGTTCGGATCGTCCGTCGAGGTGAGGATGACCCCGAAAGAGGTCGAGCGCCGCTTGGTGCCTATCCGCTGACTCGGCGACGGTGGGTTCTCCCCCCAAGAACAACGCGCCCGTATGCGCTCTCTAGTTGTCGGAAGCAACTTACAGGTTGGGTAGAGGTGTTTGCCAAGTGGTTTCGCTGTCATAGGAGCAAGCGGTCCGGTGATAGGTGCCGCTTGCGGAAATTCTCAGAGAGGGAGAATGCCGGTTGAAGCGCGCAGCTTTCCCGTGTCACACCGAAACACTACCAAACAATCATATCGATACTGTGCAGTATGATCTGCAGGCCGAGCGCTGCCTGCGTAACCCCGAGCACCACCGCCAATACTTGAAGGGCAGTACCGGTCCACCTTAGAATCGTGCCAGCAAATATCATCGCCACCCAGTCCATCGCCAGGATCAGTGATACAAGTATCGTCACGGCGAGGCTTTGCCCTTGGCTGCCATTGGCTAGCGTAGCAAAAACAATTACAGCAGCAATACCATACGGCGTGACGATCGTTGGAAACGCCAGCGGGGTGAGTGCCAGCCGCAGATCTGGCGGTTGATCCGGCTCAGCCGGTCGTTCCGGCACGGTGATAGACTGCTGCATTATGGTTCGAAGGGCTACTAAAAATAGAATGATGCCTCCCGTCATTGCCAGCACGGGCAGGGAAATTTCAAAGTTCTCAAGCATGCTGCGTCCCAAAATTCCTGCGATCGCCAATGCTGCCGCCGAGAAAAGAATAGCTCTCGTGGCCATGCGTCGGCGGATGCGGGGTGCCCAGTTGCCTGCAATGGCGACGAAGGGCACTAGGATCTTACTTGGGCCAAGCATCAGAAAGAGCATGAAGAACATCTTGCGTGCACCGAACTCCACTTGCGGCATTTCCCCACTAAAAGCCGCTTCCGCAACGGAATATATGGGCAGAAAGGTGGCGAAGACCGCGGCCAAACCAATAACTGGAAGGATTGTCGGGATAGCACTCAGCGCCCAGCGCCTCTTTTGACCAATTGGCTGTATCGAACCAATGGGGATGCGCGCCTTGGATTCGGTGGGGTTAGGGATCTTTGTCTGATGGTTCATTCTCGATCATTCTTCAGCCACGCTTGCGCCTGCTCCGCTTTCAAGTCAGAACAGTCGAACAGCACGCTTTTCCCAAAGATCCGAAGTCATTGTTTACCTTGAGGCGGACGGAATGAAGTTTGCCCCCTCGCGAATTCGGATAGCTTCCACCATAACCGCTTCTCGCAAGATTGCATAAGCAATCACATAATCTTCGGGCGGGCTCTGTTCTATGATGTAGGTCAATGCTTAGGCAGCGCTGTAGGCATACACACTGGACGTGGCTGTGCGTCGAGAGCGAACGTGACAGCATCGGGGGGAGCCATGACGCAGCAGTCATTCATCTTTCGCTTTCTCGACCCTGGTGACGCGCTTGGTGAAATACTGTTCGGCCTGGTCATGGTTCTTACGTTCACGATCGGCGCCCGACTGTTGTCAGGTGAGGCGGGTGTCGATGCCCGAGAAATCGGAGTAGCGGCGATTGGTTGTAACATTGCCTGGGGTGTGATCGACGCGGTATTCTTTGTTCTTGGCAAGCTCTTCTATCGCAGCCAACGCACTCGTTTCTTTCGCCAGATTAAGGGCGCCGAAAGCGAGCAGGCTGCGCTGCTTGCGGTTCAGGAGGAGTTCGGTCTTGATGAGGAGCCGCTCGCCGCCTCCCCGGAAGATCAGGCTCTACTCTATCAATCCATCCTGGCGCTTGCTACGCACTCGCAGCCCATGCGTGTGAACCTCACACGCGCTGACTTTATCTCAGCCCTCTGTGTCTTCGCACTCGTAGCGACAACTGCAGTTCCGGCAGTCATTCCACTACTGTTCATTGGAAACTCATGGATTGCACTTCGTGTAAGCAATCTGTTGCTCGTGGTTCTGCTATTCGTCGTCGGCTATTCATGGGCCCACTTTACCGATGCCCGGCCAATCTATGTGGGGCTATCGGTAATGTTGCTGGGACTTGTCATGGTTTGCATCGCGATCGCGCTTGGGGGCTGAGTTAGTCCGTCTCACAACATAGCTCCTGAATTCTTGCTCGCTGAGGCGGCGAAGCTACTTCCGCCCGCACACGCTTGTCTACCTGTCAGGGCTGCAATTCGGCAATATCCGCGTTCGTGTTTTCGGCCTTGCCCCTGAGCTTGACGGGCTTCCTCGCGGGACGGCCGCGAAGCAATCCGCTGTGCCTGACGCTTGCGCCGGTCCTCTCCTTGCGGTTGATCGGCGAGCATGTCGAGCATCATCGCATCGACTAGGATCCAGCATCGGGCAAGTGCACCCATTCGTATCACCAGCATGTGTGATGTCGGCAGTTGACCGCCACGACCTGAAACGCTTTGCGAATCTCCCGGTCCGCTACAGTCGGGGGCTAAGACGGTCCACAGCCGGTAATAGAAGCCGGACGCTTCCTGGCCGGCGGCGAAGTAAATTGATCCATGTCAATTTCATGACCAAAAACTTGTGACAATGTTGAAGAAATTGGCGATTTATGGGTGGAGGTTAGGTCATGAATGACGTTCAATCTTCCAAGGGCGTCGCATCAGTTGACAATATCGGGCGCTTCCCCTCTCGGGAGGATCGCCTGGCAGCCGGAAGGGCTCTGCGCGATAAACTGCAGCGTGCCGATCATCGTCTCTGGAAGGCGAAGGACGACCGCGCGGACCCGATCGCAATCCTGCAGGAAACGGACGCGGAACGTTTCGAAGAGCTGATACCCATCAAATATGGCCGGATGCTGCAGTCGCCCTTCGCCTTCTATCGCGGCGCGGCCGCGGTCATGGCCTCCGACTTGGCGCACACACCGACGTCAGGGCTTAAGGTGCAGTGTTGCGGCGATTGTCACCTTGCAAACTTCGGGGGCTTTGCCACACCGGAGCGCAATCTCATCTTCGACATTAACGACTTCGATGAGACGTTACCGGCACCGTGGGAATGGGACGTCAAGAGGCTGGGGGCCTCGATCGTGCTAGCCGGCCGGTCTATCGGCCTGTCGGATGCCAAGGCGCAAGACTGTGCCGAGGCCAGTGCCCGCAGTTATCGCAAGCGCCTGTGTAAGTTCTCCGAACTCGGTCCGCTGGAAGCATGGTATCAGAAGGTCACCGACACGGACGTCATACAGAGCCTGCCGCATGGCGTGCAAAAGTTAGTTCGAGACCGCATTGACAAGATTGCCTCAGGCAGCGGATCGGAGCTCGACTTCCCGAAGCTCGCCGGCACGGTCGGCGGCAGGGTCCGCATTCGCGAACAGCCGCCGCTGATCTTTCACCCCGAGGAGGCTAAAGCGCCCGAGTTCCGGAGCGTTCTCGAGGCCGTCTTCAACGACTACCGCAAGACACTGTCGGACGACCTGCGCACGCTTCTGGACCGGTACCAGGTCGTCGACGCGGCCATTAAGGTCGTCGGGATAGGCAGCGTCGGACGCAGATGCTGGATTGCCCTCTTGATGTCGGCGAGCAACGATCCGCTGTTCCTGCAGTTCAAGGAGGCGGGACCATCGGCGCTCGAGCGCTTTGCCGGTAAGAGTGCCTATGGCCATTCCGGCCAGCGCGTCGTCATGGGCCAACGGCTCATGCAGCCGGTCTCGGACATCTTCCTCGGTTGGGTGACGGCACCGAACGACCGGCAGTTCTATGTCCGCCAGCTCCGTGATGCCAAGATCAAGCCACTGATCGAGAGTTTCGATGCCGAGTGGATGGAGGCCTATGCGAAGACTTGCGGCTGGGTGCTCGCCCGCGCCCATTCAAAAGGTGGCAACGTGACGACGATCGCCGGCTATCTCGGCGCAACGAACGATGTCTTCGACAAGGCGATCGCGGGCTTCGCAGTTGCCTATGCCGACCAGGCGGAGCGCGATCACGCAGCGCTCAAGTCGGCTGTGAAGAAAGGGAAGATCAAGGTTTTTTTAGAGGCCTAGTCAAACTTCCGGGGATCGGCGAGCATCATGGAAAAGACCGAAAATCATGGCCTGCGGAAATGGCTTTCCTATCTGCCACCGACGCAATGGCTCCCGGACTACCGTGCCTCCTACTTGCCGTCTGATCTGGTGGCGGGTGTCACACTTGCTGCCTATGCCATCCCTGTTTCGCTGGCTTACGCTACACTTGCGGGGCTGCAGCCACAGGTTGGCATCTATGGCTATCTGCTGGGCGGTCTGGGCTATGCCCTGCTCGGCTCGTCGCGCCAGCTAGCGGTCGGGCCGACGTCCGCCATCTCACTGATGATCGCCAGTTCAATCGCGTTGATGGCGGGTGACGATGCACTGCGTTATGCGCAGATTGCCAGCCTTGCTGCATTCACGGTCGCTGGACTTGCCCTCATTTCCTGGGCGTTGCGGTTGAGTGTGTTGGTGAGGCTGATCAGCGACAGCATTCTGGTCGGTTTCAAGACGGGTGCCGGCCTCACCATTGCCGTGACACAGCTTCCAAGCCTGTTTGGCGTGGCGGGCGGTGGCCACAATTTCTTCGAGCGCCTCGTGCTGATCCTGGGGCAGCTCAGCGGAACCAACCCGATCGTTCTGGCTGTCGGCCTTTTAGCAATCCTGGCAATCGTCGCGGGCGATCGACTGTTTCCCGGGCGCCCTGTCGCGCTTGTCGTCGTCTGCGCCGCGATCATTGCCGCCACGCTGCTAGGCCTCCCCGCTATGGGGGTGCCGATCACCGGTGCCATACCGTCCGGCCTGCCATCCCTCCACGGTCCCGCGCTGAGGCTCCGCGACGTTGAGGGAATTGTGCCACTGGCGGGTGGTGTTCTGCTGCTGGCCTATATCGAAGGCGTCTCCGCTGCCCGCAGTTTAGCCGTCAAGCACGGCTATGCGCTGGATCCGCGGCAGGAGTTTCTCGGCATCGGCGCCGCCAACCTCTTTGCAGCGCTGGGGCAGGGCTATCCGGTGGCCGGCGGCCTATCCCAGTCTGCCGTCAACGACAAGGCGGGAGCCCGCAGCCCGCTTGCGCTCGTCTTTACCTCTATCACCCTTGCGATATGCCTGCTTTTCCTCACCGGACTTCTGGAAAACCTGCCCAAGGCGGTCCTTGCCGCTGTCGTGCTCACGGCAGTCGCAGGTCTGATCAACTTCCCGGAGCTTCGGCGCATGTCGCGGGTCAGCCGGGTCGATTTCTATGCCGCGACCATCGCGCTGATTGCCGTGCTGCTGCTCGGCATTCTGCAAGGTATCCTGCTGGCAGCGCTGGCATCCATCATCATGCTGCTGATCCGGGCCTCTCGTCCGCATGTCGCCTTCCTGGGACGCATTCCGGGCACCTATGACTACTCGGACATCGATCTTCATCCGGAAAACGAGCCGCTGGAGCATGCCATCGTGTTCCGCCCGGAAAGCAACCTGATCTATGTGAATGCAGATACAGTCCTGCAAGCTGTCCTCGATCGCATCGAGGCGGAAAAGGTCAGCGACCTGAAGCTGGTCGTATGCGACCTCTCTGCGTCTCCATTGCTGGATCTGGCCGGCTCGGGCATGTTGCGCAAGCTCCATGCGGAACTCGCGGCGCAAAGCATTCCGTTGCGCGTTGTCGGTGCACACGGCAGGGCAAGGGATTTGCTGCAGGCCGACAACCTCGAAGAGAAACTCGGTGGCGTCGAAGGCCGCTCCTTAGACGAGCTGCTCGAGAGCCAAGGAGCACAAAGCAGCGCACATCGCGAAATCCGCGTGGCTGATCCCGACTGAGAAGTTTTGGGTATGACGGAGTAAGCGCGCAAGCCGGAAAGCATTTCACCGGGAAGGTCGAGGGCGCGGTGCGCGTGGGAAACTTACCTTGCTCGTTGGTGGAAGCTGGGCGTCCAGCTCTTTGTCAGGGCAGGGATCTCACCATGGCACCGGGCTTTCGCTTAGAGGTGCCTATCCGCGAAAGGAGGACCAAAAAATCAATGAAAACTCTGGCGTCGGGTAGAGGGTGACCTTCTACCTGCAATGACATCCGAGATGCTCGACCATACGTTCAGGCCGCCGTCAGTATCTTCTCATAAGCGTCGATAGGGCTGTTCCATCAGAAAAGGTGAACGCCAAATGACGCTACCGATACGCAATTGGCGCAATTGTAGTTTCGCGCTTGGTAACGCCTTTGTTTGCTGCAGCCACAGTTAAGTCACCAAGTTTGGCGGCGTCGGCAGACCCATAACACTGGCCTTTTTCGACGACAAAAGTCGGCGAGACCACGTGCGTCGTCTACATGCCATTTTCATACGCCATGAACGGGCGAATCGAAATCACAGATAGACATGGCATGGGGCGGTCCTCGGATCGGACTGGTCCAAGAGCAAGCACCAGGAGAGAACGTTGCAAAAAGAGGCTCTAGTTGCGTACTCGGTGCCGCAGCGTCTCCTGCATTGGCTGACTGCCTGCCTGGTCTTCTTCAACTTATTGCTGCCCGATGGTATGAATGCATGGCGACGGAGTGTTAGGCAGACAGGGTCTGCGACCGCCGACCAGATATCGAGCGCCAACATCCATGCCTATGTCGGCATCGCGATCTTGCTTCTTGTCGCTATTCGGCTTTGGTTTCGAATGTTCCAAGGGGCTCCTGCTTCACCGCCGCAAGAACCGGCATTCTTCAGGCTGGTAGCCAAGATTGCCCATGCAGCGTTGTATTTTCTCCTCATCGCATTGCCGCTCTCCGGGGGCGCTGCTTACTATTGGGGCTATAGAGCAGCCGGCGACCTTCACGCCGACATTCTCAAGGTCATTTTATGGGTCATGATTACCGCCCATATTTTGGGAGCCCTTGTTCACCAGTTCTACTGGAAGACGAATCTTCTTCGAAGAATGACCGTCGGCTGACATGCTACCGTGTCGTCTCTAAAATGGCCTGCAATGCCTGAGGTGTGTGTAAAAATTTGCGGTCTTAGGCATTTCTGGTGGGTTTTGTCGGGGTCGACGTCTTTTGTCATCTCTGGCTACCTAGTTGGCCTTGATCCCTGACGAGATTGTGGAAGGCGAGTTCAGTCTTCTATGAGGCGCACTGCCAATGATGAACTCCAGCGTTGATCGGTCGGGCTGAAGGGGGCGCGTGGACCGTGAAACCCGGATGAGCGTTCCCTGCAATCCGAGCCGGTCACCGTGATAATCATAGAGGGAGATGCCCGGAGGGCGCGGTCGACATCGCCGACTGAACTGCTCATATGTGGACCGCGTCCTGTTTCGCAGTTATGTCACAGTCCGTCAAACTGGGGAGTTCTTATTTCGCGAGGCTTAGAATATAAGCCGATACGTCTTTAACATCGGTTTGCGAGAGTATGACGTTGGGCATTGTCGGATGACTTTGGGCCGTGAGCCAAACGTTAAGTGCCATGGCGGTCATGCCAGGGGTCGCAGCCACCGCTTCGAAACTGGGCGCCTCGGTGACGACGGATCGAGTTTGGCCTGCGAGTACGGCGTGGCAGGATGCGCAGACCTCCAGTGCTACCCGCTGTCCTCGCTGAAGATCTTGTGCTTGTACTGCCGGCGCCATTGCAATAATGCCGATAATGACAACGATGATTACTTTTCGCATCTCGATATCCAGTTCTATCGTTCCTTGGACGTGGCAATCCGACCGTTGACGTTGCGGAGGAATATACCGAAAAACACATGTAGCGATACCGCTTGGACGGTAATTTCGTGCGGCTTCAGTGAACCTATCTCCCACCAGTCCGAATGCTTCTGAAGCAGGGACCAAGCATGAAGTCGCTCACCGTTCCAAACGGCGGTGTCCGGAAATTCCACGTATCGGCCTTCCAGAACCACGCTTCTCCATCCCTTTTCGCCTAGTTTTTGATCGACCTGAAGGCACACCTTGTCGTTCTCTCGCATCCAGTCAAGCTTTCGGCCAGGCATTGAGAACGCATAGGCGATGCCCTTCTCGTAGGAAAAGAAGATTGGGACGACGTAGGGTTGGGAATCCTTGCAGCAGCCCAGATGCCCGAACCGCGACTCCTCCAGGATCACGAAGCATTCCTCTTCGTGCAATTCTCGTAGCTCCAGTGGCATGATGAACTCCTTTGACGCGATCGCACCTATTCACGCTAGTCTTTCTCGAGGGGCCAGACTTTGACCGAGCGCAAAGTGGGCGAATAATGCGCGCTAGCCGGTGAAAGACGGTTTGTTTGTTTGACTCGCTTTGCGGGCGAGGGTGGCGTCGGGAAAGGACGTAGGAAGCTTTTGGTTTGCGCACCAGAAGCAGGCGTTGGTGGCTTCTGCCGCACACCCGTCGTCGTCCGGATTAAAGCTTGCTAGGTTTGCCGAATAGGAAACCGCTGGAGGCTTTACAGCCATTTTGGTACCACGGCCTGAGATGCCACGATGACGAGGACCGATCGAAGAACCACTCTTCGTATCCATCTAGGTGTCGCCTCGTTCGAGCGGATCTACCGTATCTAGGATTGTCGGCCAAGCCTGGGACGGGTAGAATGAGATCGATCATCGCGGCGACGTTGGTTGCGTCTTGGTCTTGCTGGGCGGGACGGTCGATGGTTATCGCGCATTGAGCGAGTTCGAGAACTGGAAGATGACTTTCAACAGGGCGAGATCATATACGAGCACTGGCGACTAAGCATGCCGCGAGAGGGTCCGGGAGCCAAACCTTACAAGTTCGAGATGGTTACGACATCAAGCTGCGGCTTCTCCTTCTAATGCCTCGGCAGCCTGGGCCTTCTTCATGGTCTGTTGGATCTGGAAGGCGGCGGCAGTGTCGCTACTGCCTTCCACATGGACGGTAGGAACAGCAATCTTGATACCGTTCTCGTCGAATGCTTTCTTGATCATCATGAAGGCACGCCGCTTGATGGCAAACTGCGTGTTCGGCTTGGTCATAAGCTTGAGCCTCAGCACGATTGCAAAATCGCCAAAACTGTCGACGCCCTGCATTTTCAATGGCTGCAGCGTGTCCGCGGCGAATTCCGGATCGACGGCCAGCTCCTGACCAATCTGCTTTATCAACTTGCGTGCCAACTCGACGTCAGAGTCGTAGGTGACGTTGATTGTCATTTTGTCGATCACCCAGTCCCGGCTCATGTTCTGGATGGCACCAAGCTGTCCGAACGGAACCGTGAAGACGGGTCCGCGATGATGCCTGAGCCGCACCGATCGCAGGCTGAACGATTCGACTGTACCTTTGTAGCTGCCGCTCTGGATGTATTCACCGACACGGAAAGCGTCGTCGAGCATGTAAAAGACCCCGCTCAGAACGTCCTTGACCAAGGTTTGCGAACCGAAACCGATGGCGACGCCGAAGATGCCGGCGCCTGCAATCAAAGGCGCGATCTGCACACCCAGGCCGGATAGGATTGTGAGCGCGGCGACCGCGCAGATGAAAACTGCCAATGCGTTGCGAAATATGGGTAGCAATGTACGCAGTCTGCCGCCACGTGCCACCTCGTCCGCGGTGCCGGCTGCATGCTCGGCGAGGTCCATTCGATAGGCGATCAACGCCTTCGACGCTTGCCAAAGCAAGTCGGCAACCAGCAGGATGACGATAGCATTTAGCACGCCGCTGACCACGATCGTGCCAATCTGGCTTCCGATCAGAGCTGCTGCTCCGAATCGCCAAACATATGCAATCCACGCGACCGCCGCTGCAATTACCAGCGCTCGGGCGCCCCTGACGATCGTAACGTTCAACAGGACGCCGAGAGCTCCGGCCGATTGCACCCTATCGGCGAGGACTTGCGCCACTTGGCCGGCGCCGCGCGCCATAGCTGGCAGGACCAGTGAATAGATGCCAACGAACATCAGTCCGACGAGACCGGCTACCCATGCCAGCCAGAGTAAGATGAGATATAGAGTAAGCAGCGAGAGCACGACGGGTGCGGCAGATGTGCCGGGCCGTCGCCAAACCGCTTCGATCGCGGTCGCCAGAATGCCCAATCCAAACGCAAACGACGCGAGCCTTGCTACATCTATGGAGAAGCCGAGGGAGGGCATGAGGCTGACCGTGGCCCAGCCGATCAACAAGGATCCGGCAATGATATTGACCCGGCGAAGCCAGAAGCGCCCGGCGGCATCCCTTTCCGCCATAGGCATCGATTGATCTGACAAACCGCTGCCGGCGGCCCCGAAGGCAAACAGCGATTGCGCGATCGTATAGATGACGCGAAACGCGATGAAAGCAAGAAGCAGTGTCAGCACGACCTTGCGCAGCAGCGGTGGCCAATCGAATGCCAGAAACGATCCGACGCTCGCCAACGCAAACGTCAGCAGCTCTACGGCGTCCAGCGCAATCGTCTTTCTGACGTCCTCTCCCACCTGCGGCGTTCTCACACGCGTGAGCGCGCGTCGGATCACCCACTCGGAGCCAAAGCCGACGATAAGCAAAAGCGCCAAAATACCGACGACCAGCCCTGGCCTCCCCGAATTCACGTCACGCATGATCACAGCCATGGCATTCGCCAGTTCCGCTGGTACGCGGGTAACTGCATTAGCAAGGGCAGCGATTCGACCCTCGACGGCCGCCTCCCAAATCGAGATCGCTTCGGCGATCGAGGAGCCGGGTTCTCCGACAGGGGTTGCGATTTTCCCTTCCAGCCACGCCTTGACCTCCGGATTGCTTGCGAGTTCTAGGAACTGCCGCACCTTTTCCGGGGGGAGGTCGCCGGTGGAGGTGGGCTGCGCCCACGACGAGGTTTGCGGAATCAGGAGCGTAACTGCCGCGACAAGCGAGCTCCATAAACGAGGGGCTGCGGCTGCCGACAGAAGCCAGGATAAAAGCTTGATCATTAGTTTGAGGCTTTCTGAGATTTTTGGCTTAGGCATTGATAGCAACCTATCCGCCCAGATCGCCGCATTTCGCTACGGGCGATCTGGATGTCGTTCATCGACCAGTTTGACCCAGCCGCCGGATCAGGATCCTTGCCGTCGGCGTCCGTGCCGTTGCTCAAACGCCCTTGATCGCGATCTTGCGATTATTGGTCTGGCGCTCCGCCGTCTTCGGAAGGACAACCTTCAGAATGCCGTTGGTGAAGGTCGCTTCGATCTTTCCGCTATCGACGCCAGGAGGCAGTTCAAGGCTGCGACGGAAGGTGCCGTAGCGGCGTTCCGACAGATAGTAGTCCTTTTGCTTTTCTTCCTTCGCCTCGTTCTTTTCGCCTTTGATTGTCAGAACGCCCTCAGCCAAGGTTATGTCGAGATCCTTGACGTCGACGCCGGGCAGTTCGGCGGAAAGCTCGAAGTTCTTATCGCTCTCGACAAGATCGACAGCAAGGACGCCTCGCGAAAATGACGCAGGCATCCTGCTGGGGCGGTCGAAGATCGCCGGGCTGAAATCGTTAAACACGCGATCTATCTCAGAGCGGAGGGTGTCAAACGGCCACCAGCGATCGATGGACGCGGTTGGCTTCTTTTCGGGATTCACGGGAAGCTTGGTAGCTGCTTCTGCCATTGCATTTCTCCTCGTCTTGATTGTTGTCGTGCCGCCGACATTCTCGGCGGTCAGATTATTGAACATGTCTTCGGCGCCGACGGCTTTGACGAGCATCAAAGTGGACACCCGAAATCAAGTTGAGAGCAGTCGATTAATTGAAGCGTTTTCGAGCAAAGACCGCGTTACGCCGCCGAATACCCATTCTCGCAGGCGGCTGTGGCTATAGGCGCCGGCCACGATCAGATCGGATTTGAGCTCACGAGCCACCGAGATGATCGATGCTCCTACGTCTAACGACGGACGATCCGCGGACATTTTTCGAGAAGAAATCCCGTGCTTCGATAGATACCGCACGACATCGTCACGCGTATCCCCGTGTCCGGAGTGTTGTTCGCGCACAGACAGGACAACGACATCTCTGGCTCGGGCCAGCACCGGAAGGGCGCCCGAAACGGCACGACGCGCTTCCTTGCCGTCCTTCCACGCGACGACGACGGTACCACCGTCGAAAGCCTTCATCGAATGGGAAGGCAAAAGCACCGGTCTGCCCGAGGAGACAAGGATGTCTGCTATATCCACTGTGCGCCGAGGATCCAAAGGGTGGTTGCGATTGGGCTCAAAGAGTATCGTCAGATCGCTGGCGCAAGACTGCCCCCTGACAAATTCCGTTGGATTGAGGACAGCGCTTGAGCAAACGACGCCGTTCATGAACGGCGCCTTGCACATGATGCTGTCGTGTATCTCGCGCTGGCTCGCTTCGATCGCGGCGGCCTCCCTGCGCACGACGTCTGCAGCGGTGACATGTCCTAGACCGGATTCGATGATCTGAAGGGGTTCCGCCGCGCAGAGGAAGTCGGTATCGGCGCCGAAGCGGTCAGCAAAAGCGAGGGTGAAGGCGACGCGCGGGTCCGTCGCAACGTCGATGTCGAGGTGTGCGGTGAGCGCCGCTAGATTCATGGGGAACATCCTTGTCGTGATGGTCAGGCTTGTTTTGTGCCAGCACCTGCGGAGACCCGCCTTGACACTCGTCAATGTGGCCGCAGGCGAGATCGGCGATGCTCTGTGAAACCAGAGGAGGCCGCCATGATTCCGCAGTTCCATCTCCCGCTTGTGACGTTTCCGGATGTCACTTCATTTTCGATAGTCGACAACGCGATCGACTTGGCTCGGCATCAGCGCGGCGATCTCGTTGCCGTTATGGCGCAGATCCAAGGACCGGTCCGATCGCTCACGACCGCAAGCGGCGGGGTCGACGCCGAGGCGTTCAGCCGCGACAGCGGGGCTGCATTGACAGCCTATCTCGAGGAGCGCGCCGCCAAGTCTCGCGTGCCTTACAGGTTCCATTCCTTCGATGCGCAGGAATTCCAGATTGTGAAGCGGTTTACTAATATTTCGCGCGCGTTTGAACTTTCGATCGTTGAAGCCACGAAGACGAGTCGGCATCTGATTGAAAGCCTGCTTTTCGGAGGAGGTCGCCCCGTTGTCCTCTTTCCTCCCGGTGGGTTTTGCGGGCGCTTGGACAACATAGCAATCGCCTGGGATGGGAGCGTCGCGGCTGCTAGAGCGCTCTCTTGTGCCGGCCCACTGATGCGCAGCGCCACCAGCGTCCGGGTTATTTCGGTAATCGACGACAAGGAAGTCGAAGACGAGTCACACGACCTTCTCCTCGCCGCACTAGACCATGCCGGCTTTTCTGTGGAGGACATCCGCGTCAAGCGCGACGGTGAAACAACCGCTGCAGCAATTCAATCCGCCGCGCAGCAAAAACATGCAGACCTCCTGATTGCGGGAGCGTACAGCCATTCCAAGCTTCGTGAAGTCGTCCTCGGCGGTGTGACACGGGAACTGCTAGGTGGCGTGGAGCTTCCCGTTCTACTGGCCCATTAGAAGCGGGCACGAAGGGCATTGAGGATGACTGCGACGTCGATTGCCTCTTGCAGGAACGCGCCGGCGACTGGCGGAAGAAATCCCATGCCGGCCACACCCATCGCGACCAGCGACAACCCCATCCCAACATAGACGCTCTGAAGTGCGATTGCGCGCGAGCGACGTGCGATCGCGATCGCGGTCGGGATCGCTTTCAAGTCGTCTCGAACGAGTACGATGTCCGCCGCTTCGGCGGCTGCGGCCAGATTGGTCGACCCGACCGCTACGCCGACGTCGGCGGCCGCGAGCGCCGGAGCGTCGTTGACCCCGTCACCGACCATGAGCACCCGACCCAAGTCTCGCTGTTGAGCAATGACTTCGACCTTCCCGTTGGGTGTAAGTCGGGCTCTCACTTCGTCGAAGCCGAGTTTCGAAGCGATAGACTCCGCCGCGGCCCTTTGGTCGCCGGACGCGAGAACCAACCGTTTGATGTCGAGTTTCCTCAGGGCAAGAACTGCAGCCGTTGCGTCGTGGCGCAATTCGTCCTCGAGAATAATTGAACCCGCGATTTTGCCGTCAACGAAAACCCGTGCTTGCATCGAGGATCGTGGATCGGATGAGGAGGCTTGCTCGTTCTCATCGAGGCCAAAGTAGTGGTCGCCGCCGACGCTGACACGCACCCCATCGACATTTCCCTCTATTCCGGCGCCTGGGAGTTCGCGCACTTCCGTCGGGCGGCCGAGTTCCAGATGCAGTCGTCTGGCTTCCTTCACCAGCGCGCGTCCAACAGTGTGCGCCGACATCTGATCCAAGGATGCAGCGAGCCGGAGCAGTTCGTTGGGATCCGCCGATCCCTCGATGCGGGTTATGAGAGGTTCGCCGGCGGTCAGCGTGCCCGTCTTGTCGAAGACGACGACCGACGTCTCCGCTAGCGCCTCCAGGGCGGCGGCACCCTTCACCAATATGCCTTCGCGCGCCGCCTTCGAGGTTCCCGCAACCAGCGCAACCGGTACGGCAAGGATTAATGGGCAGGGCGTCGCGACGACAAGCACCGCCACGATGCGCGTCACGTCTTCAAACGCGATTGCCGAAGCGCCCGCAACGGCAAGCGTCAAAAGCAGGAACCCAACTGCATATCTGTCCGCCAGCCGCATCATCGGCGCCTTCGATTGCCTGGACGCCTCGACCAGTTTGACGATGCCGGCGTAAGCGCTGTCCTGCGGGGTGCGCGTGACGCGGATTTCGATCGCGTCGCCGGCGTTGGACGTCCCGCTCATCACGTCGCAGCCCTTATCCTTGCGCACGGGAATAGGCTCTCCGGTCAAAACGGCCTGATTGAACACTCCCAGATCGCTGTTCAGGACGCCATCAGCAGGGACGGTATCGCCTCTTCTGACGAGAAGGATGTCTCCGACCGCAATATCGGAGATTGGAATCTCGCCCAGACCCGTCGCGGTGACCCGCAGAGCTGTGCTCGGAACGTGGGACAGCAGTTCCGACATCCCATCGTCCGCCTGCATGTGCGCGTACACTTCGAGAAACTGTCCGCCTGCATACATGACGGCGACAACCGCGCTGGCTAGGTATTCTCCCAGCCACAGGGCCGAAGCCATGGCGAGCGCCGCTATGAGGTCGAGCCCGAACTCCTTCTGGTAGAGCTTCGTCGCGATTTCGACGCCAAGGGATGTGAGAACTAGCAGCGCACAGATCACGAGCACGATCGAGGCGAGGGCGCCTATTCCCACAAAACTGAGTGCGCCCGCCAAGACGAGGCCAAGGGATGACACTACGAACAGGACCGCTGAGCGGGGCTCTTTTTGGAAGATCGTGTAGATGCGGCTCCGCAGACCGATGTGGCGGACTGTTTGTTCACCGACGATGGTAGTCATTATCGCCTCCGGCTGTGGTTTTCGCATAACGAGCCGCATCGTCGCATCGCGTGTAGGTATCCACTTTGATCTAGGACAAGGACGCGAAAGGGCCGGCGCTCGAAACTCTTGCAAACTGGAAGCCGGGGAGTTCCAACATGAGTTCCGATTATCTCGTCGAAAATCTTAGCCGACAGAAGGCGCTGTCTGGCTATGCCCTGCTGCACGCCGTCGAGCCGGCATTTCCGCCGCAAGACTGGGCGGCGATTTTAGCTCCCGAAAGCCAATGGACCTGTATCGCGGCGGAAGACCCCGGCGACTACATCAGAGGACTTGTGGTCTACCGCGTCGGAAAACACCCACTTGTCGGCGCACTCATGGATGTTCCGATCTTCATCGCGGCCAGCGTCGTAGACGACGCCAAAATAGCAGAGCTGCTTTTCTCGTCATTGCGCAAAAAAGCTTTGCGTTGCAACTATCTTAGAGTGTGGAGCGAGGTGCCGAAGTCCCTCGTTCATATAAATGACGAGTACGTCTTTTCCGGCTGGGACCACGGGCTTATGTATCGGATGGCCTCGGACTCGTCCCCGGCCTTGCTGTGAAAATGTAGCCGACGCCGCGGACCGACTTTATAAGCTGCGGATTGCTGGGATCCTTTTCGATCTTGCGGCGGAGTCTTACGATCTGTGCGTCGATGGTGCGATCGAATCCTTCCCGTTCTCTCTTGCGAGTCAAATCCATCAGCATGTCGCGAGTAAGCACACGGCCTGGATGGGTGACGAAAACGCGGAGCATGTCGAACTCTCCAGTCGAAAGGGCGACCTCCGTTCCGCCGAAGTTCCATAGCTGCCGCCTTTCAAGGTCAAACCGCCAGCCCTCGAAAAGAACCATCTCGCCGCCGTTTTTCGCAGGAGCAGCGCCTGGCTGTCTTCTTCTTCTTAGGATATTTTTCAACCTTGCGTGGACTTCGCGAAGGTGAAACGGTTTTCCGACGTAGTCGTCCGCACCGACTTCGAGACCGACCACCCTGTCGACTACGTCGTCGCGACCGGTCAGCATCATGATTGGCACGTCTGATGTGGACCGTATTTCGCGGGCAAGATCGAGACCGCCGGTTTCGCCGGGGAGCACCAGATCGAGAAGGACCACGTCGAACGCTCGCACGGCCATTGCGGCCCGCATTTCGGCTCCGCTGGAAGCACAGACGACCTCGTAGCCCTCTTCGGAAAAATATTGCGCAAGCATCCGCTGAATGCGGACATCGTCGTCCACGACGAGAATGCGGATACATGTCTTGGCTTCAGCCATGGTTGCGATCGGGTTGTTACAGACCGTTACAAAACTGCACGTAATTTAACGCTCATCGCATGCTGGTGTCACTCACCGATCGTCAAATAATCGCATCGACATTGGGGAGAATGTGTGATGTTGGCGATACCAAATCTTCAAGTAGTTTCGCATACCTATCCTTGCGGCGACGGTGGGCTCGCTTCGTTGTTTCTACGGCAGCCCTGCGAAGTTGCAGAGCCCGGAACGGCGCTGTTCTTCGAAGGGGACGCGGCCAGTCACATATTTCGCCTGACGAAGGGGAACGTGCGCATTTGCCGTTTCCTCCCGGACGGGCGGCGGTTCATCGTTGGTTTTCTCCGGGCAGGGGACTTGATCGGCCTGTCTTTTCGTAGCCGGTACCTGTTCAGCGCGGAGGCGATCGACCACGTCGGCTTCAAGAGAATGAACAAGCGCACGTTCGAAGCGGAACTGCAACTCGCACCTGAACATCGGTCGCAAGTGCTGTCTCATCTTCGCGACGAGATCACCGCTTCTCAGGATCACATGCTTCTGCTTTCCCAGAAGAATGCCGAAGAGCGCGTCTCTACCTTCCTCCTTCATCGGCTGGATACCAGCGACGACACGGATCGCCACTTGATCAGCCTTCCCATGATAAGGTCCGACATTGCTGACTATCTGGGTATGACTATCGAAACAGTGTCTCGGACGCTGACAAAACTGGTCTCCAAGGGCATATTGCTGCCCGCCGAGCGACACCAGTTCAGGGTCATCAGTAGAACCGCCCTGGCGCGCCACGCAAACGAATACGAAGACGACTATGCTGACGAGCAGCGGCGGTATCTGCAATGATATGGCAATCGCGGAGGAGCAGATGGAGGAAGACCGGGTCAATGAAGGCGACCTAGACAGGATCGTACGTCTGCTCGATGGAGCCAGTCTGATCGTCCATGGGTTCGACGGCATAGTGCAACGCTGGACCGCAGGCTGCGAATATCTCTACGGCTGGACGCGCGACGAAGCGATCGGCAAGGTGGTGCATGATCTACTCGCTACGGAATTCCCTCAGGAACTGGAGGAAATACGCCTCGAGGTAAGAACCAGGGGTTTCTGGACAGGCGAGGTGTCTCATCTTCGCAAGGATGGGGTTCGCATAACAGTTGCGTGCCGTTGGACCTTGCTCCAGCTTAATGCCCCGCAGGCACTTATCGTTCAGACTAACAACGACGTCTCAGGAATGCGGCGCGTTCAAGAGGAGCTTGGCGAGCGCGAGGCTCACCTGAAGTCAATCCTGGCCACTGTGCCCGATGCAATGGTTGTTATCGATGAACGTGGGATGGTCACGTCGTTCAGCGCGGCGGCCGAGAGGCTTTTCAGCTATCGCGCCGACGAAGTAGTCGGCCGCAACGTCCGCATGTTGATGCCCTCGCCAGAACGAGAAGCTCACGACAGCTACATCTCGAACTATTTGCGCACCGGTCAGCGTCGCATCATAGGCCACGGACGTGTCGTCGTTGGTCTGAAGAAGGATGGCTCGACGTTTCCCATGGAATTGTCCGTTGGCGAAGCGACGGCCAACCGGACGCGGACTTTTACCGGCTTCATTCGAGATCTTACGAGCCGGCATCGCATCGAAGCCGAACTGCGACAATCCCAAAAGATGGAAGCGATCGGCCAGTTGACCGGCGGACTGGCTCACGACTTCAACAATCTCCTGGCAGCTATCGGCGGCAATCTCGAGATGCTCGAAACCCGTCTCTCCGACACCAGCCAATTGACACTATTGCGGGAGGCTCAGTCCGCTGCCGACGACGGAGCAAAGCTAACGACACAGTTGCTGGCATTCGGCCGCCGACAGGCGTTAGCTCCGCAAACGATAGATGTAGGCGCGCTGCTTGCGGAATTTTCCGAGCTTCTGCAAAGGACCCTCGGCGATTCGGTGGAGCTTCGAACTATCCTTCCAGGCCGGCGGACCTGTGCTCTGGTCGACAAGGCGCAGCTACAAAGCGCGCTTCTCAACCTGTCGATAAATGCCAGGGATGCGATGCCGGACGGCGGGCGTCTGACGATCGAGATCTCCGCGGTCGAAATCGACAGCGATTATTCGCAAATGTACCCACTCGTGCAACCCAACAAGTACGTCCTGATTTCCGTGACCGATAACGGCATCGGGATGTCGCCGGACGTTCGTGACCACGCATTCGAGCCGTTCTTCACGACAAAGGCGCCGGGTGCTGGAACCGGACTTGGCCTCAGCATGGTGTATGGATTCGCCAAGCAGTCGGCAGGACACCTCCAACTGTACAGCGAGGTGGGCCAGGGAACCACCGTGCGATTGTTTCTGCCCCGCGCCGCGGAATCCGACAGGAGCGTCCCAACCGACAGAGTGGACATTTCGGTCTCTCCGTCCGGTCGCGAGACAATCCTCGTGGTGGAGGACGACGCCAGAGTGCGGCGGGTCACCGTGGCCCGCCTCACAGCTCTGGGATATGACGTCATCGAGGCGACGAACGGACATGAGGCCTGGGCGGAGCTTGAGCGCCAGGACGGCATCCGGCTTTTGTTCACCGATGTGGCGATGCCAGGCGGCATGAACGGTGACGAACTTGCCAGTAGGGTTCGCGAAAGCCGGCCCGATATGAAGATACTTCTGACCTCTGGATATTCCGAACCTCATGCGGCAAGCCGAGAGATCGCAGCGGGTGCCGGTTGGCTCAAGAAACCCTATACGTCTCACGAGCTTGCCGTTCGCCTGCGATCGCTGCTGGACGGCTAATGGGCCGCGCTGTTGGACCGTCTGTTTGATGGCGATCAATGCGTCCGGCTCGACCGGCACGCACCTTGGGGGCGATCCAGCTGGGAGCCAATTTCTTGCATTATGAAAAGTCACGTTGCCAAATTGCCTTAGGGCCGTTCCTGCGCATCGATTACATGCCCCATCGCCGAATGAACCACGTTTTCACGATAGTAGTCAGGATGGCATAGCTCATCAAAAAGCCTGCGATAATCGGCCAATAGAGTGCCGGAAGCGGAATAAACCCGAGCGGCCCTGCCAAAGGTGAATAGGGCAATGCAATCGCGATGGCACAGATTGCGATTGTCGAAGCGATCAAGGGCGGACTGGCCCAGCTCTCAATGAAAGGTTTCTTGGCGGTCCGGATGACGTGAATGATCAGGGTTTGAGTCAGAATCGACTCTACGAACCAGCCCGTTTGAAAGAGCGCAGCATTGGTCCAAGCGTTAAACACGAACAGCATGGTCAGAAAGGTCGCGTAGTCGAAAATCGAGCTAATCGGCCCAATGAAGAGCATGAACCGCATGATGTTGCCGATTTCCCATTTCCGCGGGCGTGTCAGGTACTCCGCATCTACTGCATCGGTTGGGATCGTTGTCTGTGAGAAATCATAAAGCAGATTATTGGTCAGAACCTGTAATGGTGCCATCGGCAGGAACGGGAGGAATATCGACGCCCCGAGAACACTGAACATGTTCCCGAAATTCGAGCTGGCCCCCATCTTGATATATTTGACGATATTGCCGAACACCCGCCGCCCTTCAATGACGCCTTCGTCGAGAATAGCAAGATTTTTCTCCAGAAGGATAATGTCGGCGGATTCCTTGGCGATATCGACGGCTGTATCTACGGAGATGCCGACATCAGCTCGCTTAAGGGCCGGACCATCATTGATGCCATCTCCCAAGAACCCAACGACGTGGTCGTTTGCCTGCAGGGCACCAATAATGCGGGCTTTCTGGGAGGGTGATACCTTGGCAAACACGTTGGCAGCTTCAGCGGCTTTCACCAACTCGCTGTCACTCATCGCATCCAAATTGCTCCCAAGCACCAGCCCGGAAATGCCCAACCCAACATCCCGACAGGTCTTTCGAGCGACCAGATCATTGTCGCCGGTCAGAATTTTCACTTCCACACCCGATGCATTGAGTCCAGCGAGGGCGGCGGCGGCTGTGTCCTTAGGCGGATCGAGGAATGCAATGAAGCCCTGGAGCGTCAAACCGGACTCATCGATCGCGCTATAGGCCGCCTGGGGGGCGCCGTATTCCTTGGTGCCTACCGCAATGACACGGAGGCCGTCCGCATTGAGCTTCGCTGTCAGATTGGCGACACCCGCCCGATGTTCGTCATCGAGCAACTGGATTCCACTTGCTGTCCGGCAATTCACGCAGATGGAAAAGACCTCCTCGACAGCGCCTTTGCAAATTAAGAGGGGCTTCATCTGAGGAGTCTGAACAACGACCGAGAGCCGGCGACGGTTGAAGTCGAAGGGGATTTCGTCGAGTTTTCTGTATCCGAAATCGACGGACAGATGGTCTTCAAGCTCCACATGTTCCTGTACTGCGACATCCAGAAGATTTTTCAGCCCGCTTTGGAAGCGGCTGTTAAGGTACGCGTAGGTCAAAACCCCGTCGTCCTCTTTACCGTTCACGTCCAGATGCAATTTCAGGACAATCCGGTCTTGGGTGAGCGTTCCGGTTTTGTCGGTGCACAAGACGTCCATGGCCCCGAAATTCTGAATCGCGTTGAGTCTTTTGACTATGGCGCCCTTTCGAGCCATGGCCATGGCACCCTGGGCCAGGTTCACCGTCACGATCATCGGCAGCATTTCTGGGGCAAGCCCAACTGCGACTGCGACCGCAAAGAACAACGCCTCAAGCCAATTGTGCTTAGTCAATCCGTTGATCAGGAACACCAACGGGCCCATGACGAGAATGAATCGCAGCATAAGCCATGCAAACCTCCTGATGCCCCGATCGAAGCTTGTTTCCTCGTCCGCCTCCATGATTTGGTGGGCCAGCTTGCCGAAGAAGGTCCGCATGCCCGTGTGAATGACAACGCCGGTCGCATAGCCGCTCGAAATGCTTGATCCCATGAAGCAGATGTTGGGGAGTGTAAACGGGTCATCGTCCGTGACCCCTCCGGCATCGGCCGCCTTCTCGATGGGCATGGATTCGCCGGTCAACGCGGACTGGTTGACGAATAAATCATTAGAGGTGAGAAGCCTCAAATCGGCTGGAAGCATGTCGCCTGCAGACAGCTTCACCACGTCCCCAGGAACCACCCCGTCTAGGGGTATGGAAAAAAATCCTTCCTGGTCGCCGTCGGTCATGCCCCGGCGTTTCACACTCACATGCACGCGGACCATTTTGGCGAGCTTGGCCGCGGCCGAGTTGGACCGATGCTCCTGCACGAAGCCGAGGCCCACGCTGAGAACAACCATCGTCGCGATCACGACTGCCGAACGAATATCTGAAAGCAGCCAGGAAAGCAGAGCCAGGCTAAGAAGGAGACCATTGAGGGGGTTTTTAACCTTGCCCCACAGTTCCGGAAGGAGGGGAGACGCCTGGCCGTCGGCGAAAACGTTGGCACCATAGGTCGCCAGGCGTTCTTCAACCTCGTCAGTAGCCAGCCCTTCCGGAGAGGATTCTAGCTGTGAGAATACGCTATCGGGCGTGGCGGCAGAAATCACCTGAAGCAACGGTGACGTTTCGGCAAGGTTGGCCCGAACGGGATGATGAGGAGTGCTCGCAAGCGCCGGAGGCTGCGGCTTTGTGAGAGATGCCATGCAGGGTCTCCTCGGCGCTAAGCCTCCAGCTCACCACCCTCAGCCCGATGGAACCGGTCTCCATTTTCCGATGAACCACACCTTTAAGGCATGAAGCCATTTGACTGCAGTTAACTTGTAGCAGATTTTTCGTTAGATTGATGACATTCCAAGCAATGTAGTAATTTGCCGCAGGCATAGAGCCTTATAACGAAGACGCCTGGACTTTCACGCTGAGCAAGGAATCGAACAACAATTAGAAATCGCGACTGGTCGGTCCCGATCAACTTCATGGTCACCAAATTCGTCAAGGTAAACAAGCAGCCGATTAGTTTGTAGGCCGGTTCACGGTCGTCGGCTACGAGCCAGGATAACGGTCGCGATGATCTCGGGGTGCGCGTCGTCGTGAGATTTTCTCTTCCCAAAATGAATGATGCGTTGTCGCGTACTGCTGGGCATGATTGTTGTTGGCAGGCAGTCTGGTTTAGGGCAGGGCGCTGAACGGCATCTTTGCGGGGTGACAAGAAATTGTCATCCTATCGCAGCGGTCATTCCCAAGCTGTGGCACTTCGTCCTGTTCTACGGAGATGTGGCTGTTGCGGAACGTTTGTCAGTGGCTTGGGTACTGCCTGAATACCATTCTCGCGGAAGGCACGATGCAAGGTGGCCAGCGCGGCACGGAGGATCATGGTCTGCTGCCGACTTTGGCTTTTGAATTGGCGCGAATGACCAGCGTGCCGTCCTAGACTTCGGAAATTCCCTGGCTCTTTAACGGCTCAAGCAAGTCGCCGGAGATTTCTGGGGCGGCGGCAATGTCCTGGCCGATCTGTTTAAACAGCATGCGAACCTTCTCGACGACGATGGCGCGGCTGAAGTTCACAATCTTGCCGATCTATCCGTAGGGCACGGTAGGCAGCGTGCCCTACGGATACCGCAGAGAAACGGACCGCACCGAGATCTTCGCCACGGTACCCTTGGTACCGAACGTTTCGATGTACTCTTAGAAGCGGAGGTGTCGTCGACGAGGAAGAACAGACCGGACACCACATCCTTGACGAGCGTCTGCGAGCCGAACCCGATACGCCGCATGTGGGGAAAGGATGAAGCGATACGCTTGATCGCCGAAAGCAATCAAAAAATTGGACTTTGACCCAGGTCAAACCGGGCCCTCGCTGGGTAGGCTATGCTTGATTTGGCCCTGATGCTTGGTGCGCGGGGCACGGGAGGAGTATGCCAATGATCAGATTAGCTCTGATTGCGCCCACCATGGTCGCGTTCTTCTTCATCGCTGCAGTACCGGGCCATGCCGCTGGCCTGACCGTCGTAAAGGCGGACCTGTGGAACAAACCAGATGGCTCACAAGGCATTACATTGAGCACTGATCACGTCAAACCGGGCAAAGTTCAGTTCCAGGTAACGAACGTTTCCACTGACGAAGATCATGAACTTCTGCTCGTCAAGACAGACCTTGCACCGGCGGATTTTCCGGTGGATGCAAGCGGCGCGCGTGTCGATGAAGACAAGTTCAAGGGCCTCAAAGAGCTCGGCGACGTGCATCCGGGCAAGTCGCGAAATACCACCGTGACCCTCAAATCGGGTCATTACGTTCTATTCTGCAACGAACAGGGGCACTTCGGTGCGGGAATGTTCACTGCTTTCATCGTTGAACAATAGGCTCCGCTTGGGCTCGCAACATATTGCCGGAGGCCAAAGCGATCGGGCAAAAAGCAGGGACGCTCGGCGATGCCTGCCAGATCGAAGTAGTCGACTGCGTCTCTCACGCTCTGGCTAGGGACTAATATAAGCTCCGAATCCAGAATCCGATGCCTGAGGCCGGAGTGCAAAGGTCGGCTACTTGGCGCTCATGTGGGCGTTCACGCTTGCCACGGCAGTCCCATGCGAATTAAGTGCTGTTTCGGCGGCCGACCGGATCAGCCGATACTTCACCTGCGTCACCCTGAGGTCGCGATACCAATCGACCAGGTCGCCCCAGGGGGCATTGATCTTCGTAAGCCCGGAGACGAA
Source organism: Rhizobium sp. RAF56 (assembly GCF_052113965.1). Lineage (NCBI taxonomy): Bacteria > Pseudomonadati > Pseudomonadota > Alphaproteobacteria > Hyphomicrobiales > Rhizobiaceae > Rhizobium > Rhizobium sp. RAF56. Next base: position 23,252 of record NZ_JBFRDU010000030.1, on the reverse strand, counting down.
GGCGACAATCGTGCCCACCTCCAGACGGCCAGTGACGACATAGTAGCCGCCAAGCGCGAATATGCCGGCGTAGCCAATCTGAACCAGGATGTTCATCAGGAAGTTCATGGAGAACTTCAACACGTAGATGCGCATGTTATCGCCGAAGACGTCGAACATGCGTTCATCCTGAGGCTTCTCAGTGTCGAACGTCATGCCGTCTTCGACGACGGTCTCGCTAATGTGGCGCATAGTCTTGATCCGCTCCTCGACGCGGCGGTTGATGGCCGATTGCATGGCAGGGACGAACAACATTTGGGGTAGGAAGACGACGGCGACAGCAATTGCCATCACCGGCTGCAGATAGAGAAGGTAACCGGCGACAGTGGCAAGAATACCTATCTGCATTACAGGTTCGGAGAGGCTCGTGCCGATGAAGCCGCCGACCGGCTCCGCCTCGGCGAGAATGATGGACAACGGCACGCCTTCTGCCATCATCCTGTCGCCGTCGCTCCCGTCGCCCTCGGCTGTGCGGAAGGTCAGTCGGCGGAGCCACAGGATGGCGGATTCGCCGAGCCAGTTGCGGTAGACGTTAAGGCCAAGCTTGCACATGCCCTCGCCGAGCGCCATGGCGAGATAGATGGCCGCAAGAATCGCCACCAATCTGAATGAACCTTCGGCGACCGCCGTGTTGATGAGGCGCCGCTGTACTTCAAGCGGTGCCGCGCCTGCCGCAAAGGAAAGCACCGAAAGCACCACGATCCCGATCTGATGCCGCGCGCCGAAGCTCAGGACAAAACCATAAAGGTGAAACGGCATGGGAATGTTGCTGCCGGCCGAGAGTGGCTCGGGGTAGCGCATGCCGCGGTAGGGACGGTTAAGTCCGCCTCTTCCGCCACCTGGAACGATTCGGGACGATTGCATTTCCATTTGGCAAAATCCTTGGCAGAACGCGGCGTTGGCGTCTCCTATGAGACGGTGCGGCGTTGGGTAAGCCATTTTGGGGGCCGATGATCGCAGCGGTTTTACGCAAACGCCGGCCCAAACCGCACCCAAACTGGCATTTAGACGAGGTTCATCTCAAGATTGAGTGGCGCCTAGTCTATGTCTGGCGCGCCGTCGATGCCGAGGTTCTCGTCCAGTCCAAGCGGAATGAAGCCGCCGTCACCGACAATCTGCGATCATACCACGCCCTGCGCGAGATCTTAGCATTGGGCACAGGCTTCATCGCGGCCGATGGCCCAACAATCGGGCGGCGTGCCCGTCTTGTCGAAGACAACGACCGCCTCTCCGCTTAACGCCTCCAAGGGGGCGGCACCCTTCACCAAAATGCCTTTGCGCGCCGTCTTTGAGGTTCCCGCCACAGCGCGCGACCGGTACGGCAAGGATCACCGGGCAGGGGGTCGCGACGACCAGCACCGCCACGATGCGCGTCACGTCTTCAAACGCGATTGCCGAAGCGCCGGCGGCAAAACGCTTCTATCCTCGAATTATCTCCGGCGACGCGCGCAAGGATGACGCTCGCCGTTCCAATGCTTTAGACGCGTAGCAATTGCGTTGCGGCGACAGTTGCAGAAACCCACGGTTCGCTAGTAGCTCGGATGGGCAGGAAAGTCTTAATGCGCGCAACCCCGTCCCGCCGTCAGGGAACCAAGACGGCAGCACCGTTGATGCGCCCGGCACGCAAGTCCTCGAGTGCTTCGTTGGCATGGATCAGCTGATAGGCGGTCGTGACGGTGCGGACGGCCGCGGCGCGGGCCACCGGGAAGAATTCCTCGGCGTCGCTCCTTGTCAGATTCGCGACCGAGACGAGACGCCGCTCGCCCCACAATAGCCGGTAAGGCATTGCTGGGACATCGCTCATATGGATACCACCGCAAACCACGGTGCCACCCTTGCGAACTGCGGCGAGGGCCGTGGGGACCAGTTCGCCAGCCGGGGCGAAGAGGATCGCCGCGTCGAGGGGCTCGGGCGGAGTTTCATCCGACCCTCCTGCCCAAACGGCACCGAGATCAAGGGCGAAGCGTCTTCCAGCCTCGTCGTTCTTTTTCGTAAAGGCATAGACATCCCGCTTTTGCCACCGGCATACCTGGGCGATGATATGCGCCGCCGCGCCGAAACCGTACAATCCGATGGCCTTCCCAACGCCGGCCTTCTTTAGGGATCTCCAGCCAATAAGGCCCGCGCAGAGGAGGGGAGCCATGGCGACCGGATCATCCTCCATCGGCAGCTCAAAGGCGTATTGCGCGTCGGCGATAACGTGCGTCGCAAAGCCGCCGTCGCGGGTGTATCCAGTAAATAGAGGGGTGTCGCAAAGGTTTTCCTGTCCACTGCGACAGAATGAGCAGCATCCGCAGGTATGTCCCAACCACGGTACGCCGACCCTACGTCCTCGCAGAACCGCGGACGCACCTAATCCTACCTTCGCCACTACGCCAATGATTTCGTGACCGAGAACCAGAGGAAGCTTCGGATTCGCCAATTCTCCGTCAAAGACATGAAGATCGGTGCGACAGACACCGCAGGCCTCGACTCTTATCAGCAATTGCCCGGCTGCCGGTGAGGGGTCTGGCAGCTCGACCAGCCTGAGGGGACCTCCCAATTTCTCAAGCACCATTGCTTTCATTGTGGCCTCATCTGATCGTTGACGACGCATGATACCTCACCTTGCGGATCCGGTCTTCCGCCCCGCCAGGCGTCCTTGAACCACTAGCCGACCCTTTTGACCAAGTTTTTCGCGTCCGATCGCGCGGCTGAACGGACTGCCGTCGAATGAAGTTGGAATAGACGCTCGTGCAACACCTGAGCTTGTGCAAGCGGCGCCGCGATCGCCGCCGGTGCGGCTTTGATTGCGTCATTGACCGGGATCAACGCCGCCGTCGCGACGGGAAGCTAATATTCAAGTGTCGATCACCATGGAAGGAGTACCACCATGAACGATAACATCTTGAGACAGAGCGTCATCGACGAACTCGAGTTCGAGCCCAGCGTTAACGCTGCGCATATTGCTGTGACCGCTAGAGACGGCGTGGTTACGCTTGCCGGACATGTCTGCACATATGCGGAGAAGGAGCAAGCGGAGCGCGTCGCAAGCCGGGTCAAAGGGGTGCGGGCTATCGCGCAGGAAATTGACGTTCACCTACTTGGCGAAAAGACCAAAGACGACGACAGCATCGCGAAGCGGGCGTTGAACATGCTCGACTGGGACGTTTCCGTACCAAAGGATGCGGTGAAGGTACGGGTGGCGAAGGGATGGCTGACGATTAGCGGCAAGGTCGAATGGCAGTACCAGAAGGACGCCGCCCTGGATGCTGTCCGCAATCTCGAGGGAATGGTCGGCGTCACGAATATAATCGAGCTTGCACCCGGCGTCACCGCGAGCGACGTCAAGAAGCGCATCGAGGACGCTTTCGAACGAGACGCCGAACTGGAAGCCAAGGCGATTCAGGTCGACGTCTCCGGAAGCAAGGTCATTCTCAAAGGGAAGGTCAAGACCTGGTCGGAACGGCGCGCCGCGGAAAGAGCGGCCTGGTCAGCGCCGGGCGTTAGCATGCTCGATGATCAGATCGTGATCAACTGAAGGGCGTAGCCTCGTCGGCGGTCGCTTGGCCGCCGGCCATTGAGGAGGATTGGAGATGCAAAGCATTGAAATAACCCGAAACACGGAAGCTCTTCTGTCCGCGGCCGGCTGCAACCCGATCTCGGCGGAAGGACAGAATGCGGACTTGGTTCTGGAGCGGTGCAGCGACGACCAATGTATTGTCAGAATGACGTCACCGCGGGCGCGGCACTGGGCGGCCAGCGAACTCTGCTGCTCGCTGCGACAGTGCTTCGCCGGAACGATGCGCCTGGATATGATGAGCACCGACCGCCTGCTCAAACAAGCACATGAGCAAGGACTTATAACCGAGTTTGTCCCGGCGGGCTTGGCGATATCATTCTTTCTTAGGTTTGGGGCGCCTGTGGCGTGAAGCACACGCGACACTAACCATTTTGGACAGCCGCGATGAAGACGATCGAGATCGAACGGAAGTTCTTGGTGCACAATGAAGCCTGGCGCGCTAGCGTGACCTCGGCCCACGTATTTCGCCAGGGGTATCTCACCCGCGGCGAACTCTCTCTGCGGGTGCGCACAATCGACGGCCAATCTGCATGGCTAGCCGTGAAGTTCGAAAAGTATGGCCTGAGGCGCGAAGAATACGAGTATGAGATACCCTACGAGGAGGCTGTCGAACTGCTCGCCCGCGTGACCGGCGGCATCGTCGAAAAGACGCGCTACACGGTTCCGCATGGTGGGTTTAACTGGGAGGTCGACGTTTTCGGTGGTAGGCATTCCGGTCTGACGATTGCCGAAATCGAAATGGATAGCGAAGGCAACAAGCCATCTCTTCCAACTTGGCTCAGCAGAGAGGTGACTGCTGACAAACGATACTCCAATCGTTCATTGGCGACGAGCCAGCTTGCAAGCCATGTTACCTCCAATCCAGACGCTTGTCCTCTCGAGCCACTAGAATCTCCCTTGATCCAAGGCGGGTAGTTTGAGGTTCGTCATTGCGGTCGCGACGCCGCCTTGTCCGCCCGTTGTCCTCATGTCGGCGGTGAAGCTGACTACTCCCTATCTCGATTTTGAAGGGTCGCTTTCTGCCACTTCGCCCCTTATCCCAATTCCTTTATGATCAAACTCTTGATGTTTGAAAAGAATCTTTGTCAGCCGACATGTATCCTCGCGTATACTCTCTAATTATACGCTCATCGTCCGATGCATCGTGCTATTATTATTAGTTTCAATACCTCGCTCTGCCTGGTCGGCCCTGATCACGGCTTGGCGCGGTCTCCAAACTATAACTGCACACACGAGCGCTCGCTCTAGCAGCGAGGTGTTTGGGAGGACGACCATGATACGCGTTATTTCAATCGCACTAGCAGTTGCAGGCCTTGGTCTGGCCGGACAAGTCTTTGCCGCTGAGATGGACATGTCAAAGCTCACCTGCAAGGAGGTCGGCAATATGCCTCCGGCCAAGATTATTGGCATTGCAATGTGGGTAAACGGTTATGTCCACGGCAAGGCTGGAAGCGCCATGATCGACGGCGACAAGGCTCATGCAAATGCGGAGAAGGTCGCCGCCTATTGCAAGAGCAACGCCAGTTCTACGTTGGCGAACGCCCTGGAAGCGGTTGCTAAAAAGTAATAAAACTTCTGASGGTGGCGGCGTTCGCGCCGCCACCGAGGGTGTGGTCGTTGCCGACTGCTGCCCGTGTCACGTCAACCTAAACCCTCCAATCATATCCGCGCGCGGCTACGGCTATTCCCCCTATTCTCGGATATACAATCTAAACGAGAAGGACGGCGAGCTATTGGGTGTGGTTTTATCCCGCCGCACTAAAGTATGATCTCATAGCTGTCCGCTTTTAGGAGCGAGGGCTCAAAATGAAAATCCGTCACACTTTGCTCGTGGGCGCCTGTTTCCTCGCGGTCGGTTGGATTCCGGCGCTTGCCCAGCAGGTTATCGGTGTTCCCGGCTCGCCCGGCGCCACCACAACCATCGACGGAAAGCAGCTTCCACCGCCAGATCCGAAATTCGGGGGCGTCATCAACGAAAAGGCTGCCGACTCCCAGTCTTGGTGGGCACCGCGCATCGTGCCGCCGGAAGGTGCACCAAACATTCTCCTCATCATGACAGACGATCAAGGGTTTGGCGCGCCAAGCACCTTCGGCGGCGTGATACCCACCCCCGCCATGGACCGGATTGCGAGCAATGGCTTGCGCTTCACGAACTTCCATTCGACGTCGCTGTGCTCGCCGACGCGGGGGGCCTTGATCACCGGACGCAACCACCATTCCGTCGGCTTTGGCGTCGTTGGCGAAATCGCGACGGGATTTCCGGGTTACGATTCGATCATTCCGATCGAGAAGGGCACGATCGGCACGATCCTCAAGGAGAATGGATACGCCACGTCGTGGTTTGGCAAGGACCACAACACGCCTTCCTACCAGTCCAGTCAGGCGGGGCCGTTCAACCAGTGGCCGACCGGCATGGGCTTCGACTATTTCTACGGTTTCGTCGGTGGCGACGCCAGCCAGTGGCAGCCGAACCTGTTCCGCAACACGACAGCCATCTATCCGTTCGAGGGTAATCCCGGTTGGAATCTGGAAACGGCGATGGCCGACGAGGCTGTCCAGTACATCAAGCAACTCAAGGAGGTCGCTCCCGGCAAGCCTTGGCTCGTCTACTACGTGCCGGGCGCCACCCATGCGCCACACCATCCTACGCCGGAATGGATCAAGAAAATCAGCGATATGCACCTCTTCGACGCGGGCTGGAACAAGGTACGCGAAAGGATCTTCGCCAATCAGAAGCGGTTGGGCATCATGCCCGAGAACGCCAAGCTGACGCCGTGGCCTGACACCCTGCCGCAATGGGATACGCTCAGCTTTGAGGAAAAGAAGCTTTTCATCAAGCAGGCGGACGTCTACGGCGCCTACCTGGCCTATGCCGATCACGAAATCGGCCGCGTCATCCAGGCAGTCGATGATCTCGGCGAGCTCGACAACACCCTGATCATCTACATCGGTGGCGATAACGGTGCGAGCGCCGAGGGTATGATTAACGGCACGCCGAACGAGTTCACCACCTTCAATGGCGTCGAAGTGCCGGTCAAGGACCAGTTTCTGTGGTACCCATTCTGGGGCTCGGAACGCACGTTCCCGCACTATGCGGCAGGCTGGGCTTGGGCGATAGATACGCCGTTCAAGTGGGTGAAGCAAGTGCCGTCGCATTTCGGCGGAACCTCGCAGGGCGTCGCGATGTCGTGGCCCGGTCACATCACTGACCTCGGCGGCATCCGCCGGCAATTTAGCCACGTCATCGACGTCGTGCCGACTATCCTGGAAGCAGCCGGCATTCCGGCTCCGGACGCAATCGACGGCATCGCGCAGAAGCCGATCGAGGGCACGAGCATGGTCTACACTTGGGACAAGGCCAACGCCAAGGCACCGACCCGGCACACGACGCAATATTTCGAGATGCTCGGCAACCGGGCGATCTACAACGATGGCTGGGTGGCGGCCACGACCCCTGTGACGCTGCCCTGGGAACTGAGCTCCAAGACGCCGCCGGATGTGATCACCGGCTACAGCTGGGAACTCTATAACGTTGACGAAGACCCGACCCAGTTTAACAACCTCGCCTCCACGATGCCGGACAAGCTCAAGGAGCTGAAGGACCTCTTCTACTCGGAGGCGAAGAAGTACAACGTGCTGCCGCTCGACAATTCGACGCTGGCACGCTGGAATACACCACGGCCGAGCCTCACGGCGGGTCAAACCGAGTTCACCTATTCGGGAGAACTGAGCGGCGTGCCGGCCAGCGCCGCGCCGAGCATCCTGAACAAGTCCTACACCATCACGGCTGATGTCGAGATTCCCGATGGCGGTGCCGAAGGCATGATCGTAACTGAAGGCGGGCGCTTCGGCGGCTACGGGCTGTTCCTGAGCAAGGGCGAGTTCGGCTTCGACCGGGGCAAGGTTGTGTTTCTCTACAACCTGCTCGACCTCAAGCGCACTATGTGGGAAGGGCCGGATCTGGAGCCCGGCAAGCACACCATCGTCTTCGACTTCAAGTCCGACGGCCCTGAACTCGGCAAGGGAGGCACCGGCGTCTTGTCGGTCGATGGCAAGGAATTAGCCAGGAATTCGATCGATCACGGTACCCCGATCACCTTCCCAGAGGACGAGACCTTCGACGTCGGTCTGGACACCCGCACGCCGCTCGCGCTCTTGGAATATCGCTATGACACTCCGTTCAAGTTCACCGGCAAGATCGACAAGCTGACGTTCAATCTAAAGTAGGAGCGACTTCCTTCGCCTGTTGACCGTGAGAGTGTTGATCTGATGAACAAGGCCCTTCTAGCCGCTGCTGTCGGAGAGAGCGCGACGGGCGTGGCGTTGCTCTTCGTTCCCTCGCTTGTCGGAGAGCTGTTGCTTGGAGAGGCCTTGGCCGGTGCGGCCGTGGTGACCGCTCGCGTCGGAGGCCTTGCTCTGATCGGATTGGGGATCGCTTGCTGGCGCAACTCGCCCTTAGCCGGCATGCTGACCTACGGCATGACCGTTGCGCTATATCTCGCCTATCTCGGCCTAACAGGCGGAGCGACGGGTATTCTCCTATGGCCCGCAGTCTTCCTTCACGCGATCCAGTCGATCCTTCTCGGTCGTGCGTGGTTGGCCACTTAGAGATAGCTGCAGCCCCGTCGAGGATGAATAGACGATTGGCGGCGAAGCAGAGCCACTATGGGCTCCGTTGGCCCCAAGTTGCCTTCAACGATGCGGTGTTTATCAGGTGCCGATCGTCAAATCAAAGGTGTGGCCTTGCTTGGAGGCAGAGCGTCGAACTGAGCCACGATGCAGTTCGGCAATGCGCTCCACAATCTTCAAACCTAACCCGAGGCTATCTGAGTGACGGGCGGGGCCGGTGTCTCCTTGCATTCCAGCCGGATGTCGATCCTCAACCTGGACCATGCCGCTGCCAACCCGGACGACAATCTTGCTTTGGTCGGGCGTGTGCCACACGGCATTCTCGACGAGATTGCGTAGCGCATCCTTCAATAGGGCTGGAACGCCGTGCACGACCGACGAATCAACTCGAGCGGAAAGCTCGAGCGAGTGAGCATTCTCGTAGACCCACGGAGCGAGTTGCTCGACAACATCGGAAGACAAGGCCACAAGATCGACTTCCTCGAACATGCCGTGATCGAATGAGTCGAGTCGAGCAAGTGCGGTCAACTGTCCAATGAAGAGCACGAGGTCATCGAGATCGGCTTCTGCTTTTCTGGCCCGCGGATCATCGATACGGCCGAGTTCCAGTTTGATTGCCGCGAGGGGCGTGCGGACTTCATGCGCGATTCCCGACGTCAATACCTTCTGGGACGTCATCAGCTCGCCGACACGATCGAACGCGCGGTTGACAGCGACGGCCAGGTGGGCAATTTCGCGCGGCATTTCCTCGAACGCCAAGTGTGAGCGCGCATCCAGCGGATCAATTTGGTCCGCTGCATCAGCCGCGGCCCGCACGGATTTGAGTGCCTGACGGACTGAAAGTAGCGTCGCGCCGAGGACAAGAACCAAGAGGATACTCATCGGCACGATCATGTGCTCGATCACCTCGTTCCAGAAGACGCCGGATACTACGTTTTCCGGATCGCCCGTTGTGGCGACATCCACGACGAAGCGCTGACTGCCGACATTGAACGCACGGCCTCCAACGAGAGTAAGCGGCTTGCCAGGCTTCAGCACTCTGAGCCAAAAGTCTGGCAAATTGACATCACGGGGAAGAAACCGACTTTCGCATGCATCCTCGCAGGATTCGAAAACGAGGGCGCCATTGGCATCTCGAATCCGGGCCAAGTAGCCGGTCTGCTCGCCCTGATACCTCTGTCCCACACTCTCCGGAAGCTTATAGCTGACACTTCCATTGTCTACGAGGATGCCGGAGGCCAATCGTTCGGTCTCCTGTTCAACGTAAAGCCTCGAGAGCTCGCCGACATTCCAATAGTAATCGGAGAAGATAACAGCAAGCTGGAGGACCATAGCCAACACGGCAAAAAATGCGATCCGCTTCGTCAGGATGCTACGCAGTGATGGACGGGATCGGATCAATCGCGAGCCTCTCGCATCATGTAGCCAACGCCCCTGACCGTTTCGATCAGGGTATTGGTCTGGCGTCCTTCAAGTTTTTTTCTCAATCTGGAAACGGCCAACTCGACAGCATTGCTGCTTCGCTCGTCTCCGAATTCGGAAAAGGCATGTTCGAGCTTCGACTTGGGAACCACCCGGCCGCCATTACGCATTAGTATTTCGAGGAGCCCCTTCTCTGAGGGGGCAAGAGCAATCTCCGAGCCCGCGCAAGTCACGCGTCGAGATGCCACGTCATACTGGACGGCGCCGAACTCCAACGTCGGCATTGTCGAGACAGGAGCGCGCCGCATTAGGGCACGAATGCGAGCGATCAACTCGCCGTTATGGAATGGCTTGGCGAGATAGTCGTCGGCTCCCGCATCCAGCCCAATGATCCGTTCGTCAATGGCTCCACGTGCCGTCAGCACGAGAACCGGCAACGGCATCTTCGCCGTCCGAAGCGATTTCAGGACGTCAATTCCGTCTTCATCGGGAAGCCCGAGATCAAGAAGCAGGAGATCGTATTCTGCACCGGCGAGGGCCAGTCGCCCCTCCTGCGCAGTTGCGAATGCGTCAATTCTCCAACCGGCGTCCCTAACGGCTTCGCAAAGCAGATCGCGAAGCCGAGGGCTGTCCTCGATCAGCAGTATTCTCATGCCTTCTTTCGACCCGTGACCATCGACCAGATGAGATTTTCCTTATGCCTCAAGCTTTCGACGACAGCAGCGCCGGCATGGACAAAGACGAGCACCATAATGCTGTTAGCAAGAAGGCGATGCAATTGTTCAAGCCATTTTTCGCCCCAGAAGGCATCAAGCGTCGTCATCCAACCGGTCAGTGCCGTTGCCGCCAGCAGTGCCATCAGGCACAGCATCATAACCGAAGCCAGAGGATTGTGTCCAAGGTAACGTTTCTCCTTGCCGTCGAACAGGTCCTGTATGTGGTTCGAGACCTTGCCCGGCGTTGGCAGGAAGTCGCCGAACCGAGCATGCTTCGTCCCGATAAAGCCCCAGATGACTCTAACAGCGATGGCCGTGGCAACGACATATCCGGTGACACGGTGCCAATATTTGCCCTCTTCGAGGATGAAAAGGTTGAGTGTGCAAGCCGTGACAACGGTCCAGTGGAATATCCTGACGATTGGATCCCAGACCCTTGTCATCGGCTGAGCGGCGTCGGAGGGCTGCATGCCCTCCTTCTCCGTTGAGACCATCGTCATCGCTCAGCCACCCTTCTGCACGATATCGCCGGAGACGGGATTGAAGTAGACTTCGGCCCGGTTGCCGCTCTTGTCCTTGCCGTAGATTTCGTAGCAGTTCCCTGTCACTTCAAAGGTCTTTACCTTATAGCCCATTGTGTCGATCTTCGCCTTCATGCTGTCTTCCGACATCCACTTGGACTTCGGTTCGCTGGTGCAGCTTGGGCTTGCGAGCGTCAGTGCCGGAGTTGCGGCGACGATTGCGAGAGCGGCGATGAGTTTCAGTGTCATGATTTGTCCCTTTGCGTTTGCCCGTCGTGGGCGACAGGCAAATCAATAGGGGGAAAAGCTGTCTGTTTGCTGTCAGGCGTCGCTTTTGGCGAGATTGGCGGCCGGCGCTATGGCTACATTGGGAACTGCGGCAGCGTTATTTGACAAAGGGGCGCGAAGCCTCTGTTGACCTGGAACCGGTACAATACAGCGGCTCTTGCTCGTGAGTTTTGCGTCTGTTGTTTCACGCGCCCAGGCCGGAGGGTGGGCGGCGAAATAGGTAACGGTTCACGTCGTCGCTGAAACAAAGATGCAGCGCGAGCGGCCGGCGAAAACCTGCGTGAAATTGCATATTCGGTCGGGTTCAGACTGAAGGCGCTTGTGCTTTGTTTGTTGCGGCGGCGACTAAGGCGCTTCAATCTGCAGGTCTCTCAGCAGCAGATGTCGACACCATTGTCACGGTCTTTTCCACGGGCATCGCAACACCAAGTCTGGAGGCTCGCGTCGCGTCACAGATGGGGTTCCGTTCCAACGTCGAGCGTGTACCCCTCTTCGGGTTAGGATGCGCGGGAGGTGTTTCTGGCCTTTCCATCGCATCGCGACTGGCGGCGTCTCGCCCCGGATCGCTCGTCCTTGTTGTCGCCGTGGAGACCTGCACGTTCGCCTTCCGCATGGACAAGCTCACGTCGCAACGGCATTGTTTGGCGACGGGGCTGCAGCGTGCCTGCTGCGAGCAACAGATGCCGGCATCGCCGAAGTCGAGATGAGTGGCCAGCATACATGGCCTGACACACTGGACATCATGGGATGGAGGGTCGATCCCGAGGGGCTGGGAGTGATATTTGACCGGGCAATTCCACCGTTCGCCGAGGCCAACGTTCGGCAGTCGCCTCTATACTCGGACGATCAAACCTCTCGATTGACGATGTCGACCGCTTTGCATGTCATCCAGGCGGAGCCAAGGTGGTCGATGCGCTTGAGACCGCGCTCGCTCTGGGACAGGGAAGCCTCAACCACGAGCGCGATGTCCTCGCCGACTATGGAAACATGTCGTCCCCAACGGCACTGTTCGTCCTCGAACGTCTAATTAACGCCGGTCTGCCGCGGCGAACTCTCCTAACCGCGATGGGACCCGGATTCAGCTTGAGTTGTGTCTCATTGAAGGCAGCCGCGTGAACTGGTCCGTTCTTATGTTGGCTGCAGTGACGGTTGAGCGCCTTGGCGAACTCTGGTTGGCCCGACGCAACACGCGTGCCTTGATCTCACGCGGAGCCTTCGAAGTTGCCGCAGGTCATTACGCGCTGATCGTCGTGCTGCATGCCTTGTGGCTAGTCGGGCTGTGGGTGGTTGCCTGGAATGCACCAGTTCAATTGCCGTGGGTCGGAGTATTTGGAGTCCTGCAGGTCCTTCGCTTCTGGACGCTGTCAACAATCGGCCGACGCTGGACCACGCGCATCATCCTCTTGCCAGGTGAGCAGCTTGTGTCGGCTGGCCCCTATCGCTTCCTGTGACACCCAAACTACATCATCGTGGTAGGCGAGATCGCGGTGGGGCCACTTAGCCTCGGCCTGCCGATCTATGCTTAGCTGTTCTCGATTGCCAATGCGATTGTCCTGACGATACGGATCAAGGCAGAAAACGCGGCACTTTCTGGATTGCCTCAGCAGGATCAGCCTGAACCCTCAGCTTCAACAAAGCGAGCTGTGGCGGTCTCTCGACTGGCTTCTTTCGAGCCCCGCGCAGAGGTTGGCTAGTAGAGCTTCCGCCAGCTCAGCGCAATGGGGGAGATGAGGAAGAGTATGGCGATAGTGTGCAAGGGGATCACGCTAAGCGGACCCAAAACCGGATAGGACTTGGAAGGAAGTCACGGCGACCTTCCCCATCGTTGTCGTCGAAGTTGGATTCGCGTCGTCCGGTCCTGCCGTGAAGAAGGCGTAGCCGAAGCGGTCAGGATATCGCCTTGAAAGCATGGTGACGAACGGTCCCTCCTCGACCCCCAAAGCAATTTCTCGGGAGCGTTATTGCGCCCGGCCAGCCGCAGGCTTTCGATCGGATTGATCAGGTGCCGGGTCTGGAATCAGGCTCTTGAAGATCGCGTCGTTAGTTTCGCGCCATTTCTTGTCCGTTAGCCAAAGGTACTTTTGGTCCGGCATCAGAGGTACGGCTTTTACCTGTGCGTTGGAGATGCGTAGAAAAAAGCTCTTCCTCTTCTGATCGATGAACAAGTACCGAAGGGGAACGACTAAGCTTTTTTTACCGGGCACAAAGAAGCCACCGGACGCAACGATCACGTAGTCTTGCCGGTCCTTGGTCCCGATGATGACATTGCGCACCTCCCCGACGATCTTATCATCAGAGGTGCGTACCTCCGCTCCAACGATTTCGTTCGTCAGTAGACCGGGATCAAGATCGTTGATGCTAATCAAGGCGCCCTCGTGCGGCGTGCCACGGGTACCTTTGATCTGGCCAAGTCTGTGCCATTGGGGCTCGCCAGCCGCAAGCTGCTGGTCGGCAGCATCTTCGTCGCTCGTGCCAAGCTTGCCCATAGATGGAGCAGCTATCAACTCGCGGATGTTGCCGAGAAGCCGCTCGCAGCCGCTTTCAAGTCCATAACTCCACAGAAGAAACGCAGCGTCTCGCAAGGCACGCAAATCATGCACAAGGTATCGATTTTGCGGGTCGAGCAGCTCCGGTTTTTGGAGGATGGCTTCCTCGAGCTGTGCGTCAGAAATGTTGCATGCGGCGAGAGCGGGGGAACTGCCGCAGGCAAGCAGCGCGCCGAAGGCGGCTGACTTCATCGATGTCATGTTTGGTCCAACTAGGCGGGTTTCGCTGTCGCTTGGTGTCGTCAGGCACACTAATCGGAAGGCCGCGCACCGCATGACGCTTGTCTCCACGACAACAACATGAGGGAGAGGACTTTGTTCCGGTTGGCCTGGCGGAACGCGGATTGTCGTGGCGCGGACGAAGCTTGGTGGCGATCGTTCGAATGTCGTCGATGACGCCCGAGATGGCATATCACTTCATAAAAGCTAAAACTAAAAATTGACAGACGACTTATGAACCGCTATCTCTGGTTTATCGATCTTTTGCTTGCCGAACTTTGTCTACCGCGCGATTGGCACCGCGCTCTAAACGAACTTCCTTTCAAAAATAGTCGTTATCGTCGTCCGCGAAGCGTCGCTTCCGCGGTTCCTCAATCTATGCTTTGAAAGGGTTCATCATGACCACAGGCACAGTAAAATGGTTCAATTCCACCAAAGGCTTCGGCTTCATCCAACCTGACAACGGCGGCGCTGACGCCTTCGTTCACATCTCGGCCGTCGAACGCGCCGGAATGCGCGAAATCGTCGAAGGCCAGAAGGTCGGCTACGAACTCGAGCGCGACAACAAGTCGGGCAAGATGTCGGCCTGCAATCTCCAGGCTGCTTAATTCGGTATCTGCTTTCCCTTGACCACGGATATATTGGCACTGTCGAAAGCGTGAGACGAAGTAGGTCAGGCAAATTGCCTGACCTTTTTTATTTCCGCTCCCCTGCCGAACCCATGAATGGAATATCCATTATGACAGAGACATATAGCAAATCTCGCCAACAGGCGGAGATCGCATTCGGCGCCACGCAATCGCAGTTCTTCGCTCGAGGTCACGCCGTCGACGAACTGAACTCGATCGTGCAAGCCCGTGAAGAGAAGACCTTGAGGCTGCGCGAAGCACGTCTCGCTAAAGAACTGCAAGACAGGATGACAACGGCCACCATACCGAGACGTGTCAAAAGATCCTGACGATCGCGGTATAATACTCCAACTGGACTAGAGATTTGAAGAACATCAGGAACAATGAAATTTCCGACCGTCGCAGCGCTGCTACCGACGCTAGGGCTTCGCTCCTTCTGGCTTATCGCGCTGCCAAGGAAGCTGCTGAGCCGACCCGTGCAGCCAAACAGGCAGAACGCCTTGCAACCGCTGCAGCCAGGGAAGCGCGCCGCGCAGAGCGCGAACAGCTTATGCTCGACGAACAGACCCGCATGGAAGCGGAGACGGCGCAACGCGAGGCCGCCCTCGAAGCCGCCGCAAGAGCTGAAATCGACGCGCGTGAAATGGCTGAGAAAAATCGCATCGCACGCGTCCTTGAGGACGAAGCAGCCCGCAAGGCCGAGCGTGACCGGCGCTACGCAAACAGAAAAGCCCGCCAGGCATAAGAATTGCGCTCACGAGCTCAGCCGAGCTTCGGCGACGCTTCCAACTGTGGGTGATTGTTTGAGAGTTGTAACGGGGAAATCCGGCAATGCTCTGAGCTGTTAGCAGTCGGTTGCCGAGAAAGATTCAGCCGGTGGGAACGCTGCGCGATTCGCTCGAAAGCAGGTGGGCCATTGCATCTATGATCGTATGATCGTCGTAGGGTTTGGAGAAGAACCTGCTTCCCACGGGCAGACTACTCTCTTCGAGAATTGCAACACCGGATGCAACAATCAGCTTCACTGGCGGCCACCGATCCCTGATGTAATGGGATAGCTTTATGCCGTCCATCGTCCCAGGCATCTGAACATCCGTGAAAACGAGGTCGATGTCGTCTCTCGATTCAAGGATGTATATTGCCTCATCCGCATCGCACGCCTCAAGCGCTTCATAGCCCGCAGCTAGCACCAGATCGACGGCGCCCATCCGAATGATCGTGCTGTCTTCGACAACCAGGACGACCGCTTTTCCATTTTTCATTCGCTCGCTCAATTAATGGGAGTTGGGAGCCTCGCAGACGCTGGTAAACCGCTTCGGAGGCATTAGGTTCCTATGCGGCCCTCGGGAGATCGGTTCGCGAACCGGCGCCTTCCCGGTGTCTGATTGTAACGACGGTGCCGGGATGGGCGTCGCTCAACTGAATCTCGCCCTCCAGCTTCTTTACAAGCGCTTCGACAATGCCGGTCCCTAGTCCAGCCTTTGGTGCATCTTTTCCCACCGACATGCCGATGCCGTTGTCGGTAATCGAAAGAGTCCATTCGTCGCCGCACGAGCGATAGTCGATCACGATGGCGCCTTGTCGCTCATCGGGAAATGCGTGCTTTAGGGCGTTATGACGAGCTCGGTTACGATAAGCCCCAAGCTCACGGAAACGTCCGCTTCCACGGCGCTGTTGTCGACCGTCACCTCAATCGAGAGCCGGTCAGGGTCGGCGATCATCGACGCGGCAAGGCTATGGCATAGCTGAGTCATATAGGTACGGAGTTCAACGTTTCCGTCATGCGACGTCGAGAGTTGCCGTTGCAGGGCGGCGATCGACATGACCCGGTGATGGGCGTTCTGGATGTGCCCGCGCGCTTCCTCGGACTGAACTCGACGTGCGCTCTGCATTAAAACACTTGCGATAATCTGGAGACTGTTCGCTACCCGGTGCTGGACCTCCTGCAACAGGATGGCTTTATCGCGAACCAAATCTTCTTTCAGTCGAGCTTCGGCGCGCACGTCGGTTAAGGCCAGCAGTAGGCGAATATGCTCGATGTCGCCGTCATTGAGCGTGTGAGCGTTGACGACCAATTGCCGTGTCTTCTGGTTTGGCCGCTTGAGGTCGATTTCGTAGGCTTTTATATCTGCGCTTCCAGAAGCGGTGGCCTGCAGGAGTGACGCAAGCGTGGGCATAGCCCATTCGCCATTTCCAATTTCGCTGAGGCGTCTACCGCATCTCATTGGTCATCGGTCGTCTTTCCATCAGGTTGAGCTTCAACAACCCGACCCTACCGGAAAAACACTGATGGCCACCGTTCCTGCTACACCACTCCCTGGGACATCATCGTCGGCTAGAGGGGTAGACTGTCTCTCTTGCGTGTCCGGTTCGTTCGCTCTCTGTCTGTAGGTCAACAAGGGCGTCGCTTGTCTAGAGCGATTCATGGTCTGTCCAGATACGTTTATGGCTATAGCCCGTCGACGCTTGCCTCTTTCGTCGTAGAGCGTCTCTGAGAGCGAAGGTGTGAGCACAGGATCGCGTCTATGAGTCTCTCTGTGTCGCTCTATCTATGAGGAATGCGTTCGCTCTGCTGCTGTCGTATGTTGACGCTTTTGAGCAAAAACCCGATTTCGGGGGTTTTGGCGCAACATAGTGGAAACTTAGTGTTACGTTTGGCTTGGTTTTGACGGTTGTAGGCAACGTTTTTGTTTACCTCTGGTGGCCTGACGTCAACATGGCCTGGCCGGAAATGGGCCTTTTCGGGCTCCTATGTTTACATTCGCAACGTCCTTAGGGTTGAGATGTAAACATTGGCGCACAGCTAGAAGGAGAACCGCAATGCGTCTAGCCATGGCTCTATTGGTCGGCTTGGTGCTTCCGGGAGTGGCTCGAGCGGATACCACAAAGACCGAAGAGGATGTGAATCGCCTAATAGCGATGACCAGGCTTGGCGATGCGAGGGCGCTCTACGGACAGGATGCGATCGTCACTGCTTATATCCAGGGTGTGATCAGAGGGTTGATAACGCAGAACGAGTTAGGTAGCGCGAGGTCGTGGTGCCCACCCAACAACGTCATCATCAACGTTGACCTCGTGTTCGCCGCGATAACCGCAGACAACAACGGCACTGAGGATACGGCCTTTCTAGCGGATTTCGGTTTGTATGCATTGCCCGGACTGGAACGGATGTTTCCGTGCGGGGCCTGAAGCTAGCAATCGGCCAAAACCATCAGCCAATCGAGAAAGATCCATACTCATGTGCTCTGAAGATTCCCATAAGGATGGCTCCCGACCGGCGGCGGACGTTCGCTATGAAGCGACTCCGGACGCCGACGGAGCTTGGCGAGTGGTAGACTTACTAACTGGAATGCCGGCGGCCTCCAATGGCCGAGATTTCTTCCGACTCGCGAGAAGAGACGCCGAGGATATCGCGCAGGAGCTCAATGCCTGTGAGAGAGACGGTCTTCCGAGCCCGCTCCTATAGAGTCATAGGCTCTAGAGAGAAGGTTCCGAGGGTGGGAAAAGAAAGAAGCCGCCGCTTAGCTCAAATGAAAAAGACCTCACCGGAGGGAGCGGTGAGGTCTTCTCGAGGTCAATATAGGAGCAAGGCCGTGACGGGAGGCGTGCGGGCAAACACTTTCCTGCGAGGGGTGCAGGGATGGACCGTCACGGCCCGCTATCTCAACAACATCGGAGCTGCGAGTTTGTTCCCACCGTGCCCCGGAACAAATCGGAAAGCGCACAGTTTTCGCCATGGATCGCGTCGGAAGCCTTCGTGCTCCTTCATACCAGGGCGAGGCGATGCGTCGGCGTCCGGCGCGATCCACCTTTTCGAGGAAATCGGAAATAGAACGGCGAGCTGCATTCTAAAAACTCGCCCTTATAGGTGCGTCCACATGAACCGGCGCGACGTGAAGACACAGGAGAGAGGGTCGTTCGGGAACTCCTCTCGCCTGGACGACCGGTCTCGTCCACGAGCAATGCCTAGCATGAGCTGGCTAGTAGGAGAAGCTATCGGAAAGCGTTAGGGCATGAACCCAAAGAGAAGGGCGAGCCGCGGGTGGCATACTCGCCCTTTAGGTGCGTCCACAGGTCCGGTGTGTGACGTGATTTGGAGCGAGAGGAAAAGAAAATCGGGCTTTCCTCTCAAAACGTCCGGCCTCGTTCCACGAGCCAGGTCTACCATGGCGAAGATAGCAAAACTAAGGCTTGATTGGGCACTGCCCACCCTTGCTTCTTGCCGACATGAAAAGACCTCACCGGAGGGAGCGGTGAGGTCTTGTCCATCTAGCTGACAAGAAGCGAAGCCGTGACGGTGGTCTGGCGACAAGCAGCCCACGAGGGTGCGGGGGACTGCAGACCGTCACGGCCTGCCATTTACTCAACATCGGCGATGCGAGTTTGTTCCGCGTTGCTTGCTCGTTAAAAAGAAAGAGCGAGCCAATTGGGGTGAGCTCGCTCTTATAGGTGCGTCCACAGATCCGGTGTTGACGGGACGTGGAGAGTGGCAAGTTCGGGTTCACCTCTCGAGGGGCGTCCGGTCACGCCCACTACAACCTAACGTGGGCAAGATACGGCGAGAACCTGTCGGAAAGCCTTAATGCTCGGCCTTACGCTGAGAGTGGAAGGTGAGCCGCGAAACTTGTGGGGGCCCGCGGCCCGTCGAAAGAACGGGCGACCTGCTTACTGGTTCCCGGCGGGATCGCCGTCGACATCCGAGGCCGCTGCTATGACCGCGAGCTCTGCCTCCCGCGCTAATCGCAACTCTCGGAGGCGAGCGGTATTCTCATCGCGGGCGAGCTTTTGCGCCTGAATAGTCGCGTATGCTACCTCGTCCGTGGTGATGCGGTTTTGCAATCTCTCTGCCGCTAAACTCATATCTGCCCTCCCTTACGTTATGGAGCTTTTGAGAGCCGATTAAACGGTGGACGCTTCCCAAAAGTTCCCTGGGTGACATAAGCAAGAAAAAGACCTCACCGGAGGGAGCGGTGAGGTCTTCGAGAGATCAATATAAAAGCAAGACCGTGACGGGGAGGCAGCGCGCATCCAAGCCACCCTGAGAGGGCACACAGGGGTGGACCGCCACGGTCCGCTAACCTCAACAACATCGGAGGTGCAAGTTTGTTCCCGCAGTGCCCCGGAACAAATCGGTAAAGCGCACAGTTCTCGCCAGGATCGCGTCGGAAGCCTTCGTGCTCCTTCATACCAGGGCGAGGCTACGCGTCGGCCTTGTCCGGCGCGGTCCACCTTTTCTGGCAATCTGGCCTCGTCCGTTAGCAGTGCGCCAACAAAGGAAGGCTGTTTCGCGATTGTGACAACTGGATGAATAAGCGGCCCTGCTTAGCGCGAAAAGAAGAGCGAGCCGCGGGCAACGAACTCGCTCTCTAGGTGCGTTCATGGGCCGGCATTAAACGTGGGCTCTAGGGGACTGAACGTCCGGCCTCGTCCAATAGCCGTGCTTGGCAGGCACGCTATCGACTAGGGAACGATCTAGAGGGTTCAATGTTCAGCTAGGCTTAGCACCTAAAGAAAAGGCGAGCCGTCGGGGGACAGGCTCGCCTTTGCAGGCGCGTCAGCAGATCCGGTGCTTGACGTGATACCGTGGAGAGAGGCGGAGTTCAGACACCTCTCCGAGCGCCCGGTCGCGCCCATCGAACTCCGGCACTCTAGCGCACAAGCTGTTAAAGACCTTATTTCTTGATCATTGCTCGATGCACCATTGCCAACCGGAAGTCTGTTCGCTCGTTCTCGGTCTCGGCGAACAACTGGTTGAGCGCGAGGTTGACGATCGCAGCCGTGGCTTCTGAGCGCGTCCAGCCTACCAGGGCAGCCTCGTCGACCAGATCATGGATCCTCGTCTCCAGAGCCAGCTCACAGTCGGTATCTCGGTCGTCGTAGGGCTCGTCCTTCAGCGGTGAGGGATCATCGTGGTTTCTCTTGGTTGGACTGCCTGTGCATCACGGCCCACCACACAACAACTGCCGAGACCGTTATGTTCCGGACGATCTCTTGCTGAGGATCCACTCCCAGCTATCCCCGATGGCGTTCTGCTCTCTGATAACGCGGCCGCGGTGTCGGAGTTGCAACGTCGATCGCGGGTTCAAGTGATGGAGGTATTCCTCATAGGCTGCCTGGGCGGCGTAGATGTTGTTGGCGCCGGCGACCTTCTCAGCCTCACCTGTGGGGGCATCGTCAACTTAACGGAATGTGGAATTCGATGTGCGATGACAGGCAATGACAGACCCTGATCCACTTTATCGCCGCCATCGCTTTCCTGCTGAAATCATTGCCCACGCCGTGTGGCTTTATTTCCGTTTCCCTCTCAGCCTGCGAATGGTCGAGGACTTGCTGGCTGCCCGTGGGGTCGTCGTCTCGCATCAAACGGTCCGGCTTTGGGCGGAGAAATTCGGACGTGCTTTCGCCAACGAGATCCGCCGCCGCTCATCCGGTCGGCTCGGCGACAAGTGGCATCTCGATGAGGCCGTCGTTTCGATCCGTGGCAAGAAGCACTGGCTGTGGCGCGCCGTGGATCAGGACGGTTTCGTCCTGGAGGTTCTGGTGCAAAGCCGCCGCAACGCCAAGGCGGCCAAGTGCCTGATGCGCAAGCTGTTGAAGGGCCTGGCGGGCGCCACGGGTGATGGTCACCGATAAGCTTCGCTCCTACGATGCCGCAAAGCGGGACATTATGCCCGGTGTCGAGCATCGCTCCCACAAGGGCTTGAACAATCGGGCCGAAAATTCCCATCAGCCGATCCGGCGACGAGAGCGGATTATGAAACGCTTCAAGTCACAGCGACATCTTCAACGCTTCGTCTCCATCCACGATCCCATCGCCAACCTGTTCCATATCCCCCGACACGACATCACCTCCGGCCATCATCGCGAATTGCGTTCAGCGGCGATGAACCTGTGGGCGACAATTGCCCAAGCATGACCGACAAACTCGCCCGGCGTCATGGTCTGTCCTCGTTGCCGTTAAGTTTACGATGCCCTATTGGTCGTTCTCACCACCCACTACGTGATGGGAGGCGCTACACGGTGTTGACGGGGCGGTGACCACTCCGTTGCTAGGATTACAACAACATCGTCGAACATTGCTGGAAGATCATGTCCATTGGCCTCAGAGATTGGGCGCATCGGTCATGATCAACGCTCGTTGGTATGACATGGTTTTTACAAAAATCGCACGATTGCTGGCTATGCTCGCGGCACTGAGCGGCGTGCTAGGTATTGTCGTAGGGTTTGTGATCGCAACCGGAGTGACTGGCTGGTGCGGAAGAGGAACGCTGGCCAACGCTCCTCTGGAATGAACGTCACGGGGAATATGTCGCGCCGGTATTGACCATATCGCCGAATACAAAACGGGCGGCGTCTATAGAGCATCGCCCGTTTCAATCCTTGCGAGGTGGCAAAGCTTACTTCGCCGCCTTCAGCGATTGGATGATGTTTTTCAGTTCCTTGTCATGCTTGTCCTCGTCACCCTTGCTGCCCCAATAGGTGATAACAAGCATCTTGCCTGTCTTCGGCGACATGAAGCCCAGGCCGACCGACACCGGGCCATCCTTGTCTGTGCCGTCCCATTCAAGAGCCGTGAATTCAAGGCCATTGATTTCGGTGCTGCCATCGTCCTTCTGGGTCTTGGCGTTAATCGCCACGCCGTTTTCAGTCAAAAAGTCGACAGCGTCGCTAATTACCTTATCGGTCGACTTTTCGTCGGCGACGTCGATGGAGAAATAGACCGCATTGTCGCCGGATGTAGCATCAACGCCAGTCTCGGTCTCTTTCGGGCCCCAGCTATCGGGAATGCTCACTGAGGCGACAGGCCCGTCGCTTGGAAACTCGATGGTTTCGGCGTGTGCGAGTAAGGGAAGGGCTGCAGCGAACACGGCAGAGAGAATGGCAAGCTTATTCATAAAAAATCCTTGATAGGTTGGCTGTTACCGGCGGCTCGTGTCATGCGCACGCTGCTGAATAAGATATAGCTCCTTAAATTATGGTATATTCGGTGTAGCCTTAGGGACGCTCGCGGAAACCATCGCTTTACTCAAGATTGTGAATCCGCACAGAAAGTTGCCCCGGACAAGAGGCAGCAAGTGTATGCCTTTGCAAGCAAATCGCGATCTGGGCGGGGTCATCCTCCGCGCCGATTGTGACCCCTCTCGATTTCGATTTCGTATATGTAAATCATCGCCTTATGTAGAAAGGGCAGGGGGTCAACCTCAGGTGCTGATTCACACCCGTGCAAATTCACCTCGGATCGACGCGGCCCGCGCCGCTTACGCTGCGTTCGAAGCGTCGAAATCAGCCCCCAAGAAGTGAGGGGGCTGCAGCGCAACGGGCGGCAGTTTGCCAAAAGGTCTGGTCAGGACGGTCAGAGGCCGCTGTCATGCTGACGCACGCCACTGACCGGAGTGGCGCTAGTGCCCGCCTGTCTAAATTGATAAGCCGTGGCGAGGTCGCCACAATCGGAGTCAACAATCAGTGCGAAAGGACGCGCTATGCGCCGATATGCCGTGGAATTCATCGGGACGTTCTTTCTTGTATTGACGATAGGCTGCACCGGGATGGCCGCGGCTCCGGGCGTAATCGCTCCGCTGGCCATAGGCAGCGTGCTGATGGTTATGATCTACGCAGGCGGTCACGTCTCGGGCGCCCATTACAATCCCGCGGTCACGCTTGGGGTCGGTCACGCTTGGGGT